>DATFOC010000093.1:0-21437 GCA_035265935.1 Gaiellaceae bacterium | reverse complement strand
AGCGTCTACAAGCTTAGGCTGCCCTTTGGATTCGCCCGCCGGCCGGTGGACAGCCGACCAACCGCCGGGCTAGTCATCCTTTGGTGTCGCGCCTCAGGCGATGACGTTCCCTCGGCGCCGAGCCCGTTCGTTGACGCCGCTGACCGAGCCACGGGCCGAACTCGGAGCGACGCGCCTCGCTACGGGTTAGGCAGCGAGAGCGAGTGCGTGATTGTCATCCGCACTTGCGTTGGTTTCCCGGTTGTTTTACGAGGCCGACCGGGGACCTCGGCTTGCAACTCTGCCGGAGAACCGACCACGTCGAAACCTGGTCGCCCCCGTATGTCAAGCCGCATTGTAGCCGCGGCTCTGCGCGGCAAGAATCTCGTGCAGGATGCGCGCCCTCCGCACGATTACCGTCGTCGGCTGTCACGCGGGCGGTGAGGTCGGCAACGTCGTCGTCGGCGGAGTGCTCCCGCCGCCCGGCGATTCCGTCTTCGAGCAGATGCAGCACCTGCGGACGCACGGCGACGCGCTTCGGCGCCTTCTCCTGCGCGAGCCGCGCGGCAGCGTCGCCAGTCACGCGAACCTGGTGGTTCCGGCGACGAGGACGGACTGCGATGCGGGGTTCATCATCATGGAGCCGACCGAGTACCCGCCGATGTCCGGCTCGAACACGATCTGCACGGCGACGGTGCTGCTCGAGACCGGCATCCTGGCCATGTCCGAGCCGGAGACCGTTCTCCGGCTCGAGGCGCCGGGCGGCGTGGTCGAGGTGCGAGCGGCCTGCCGGGACGGCCGCTGCGAAAGCGTCGAGTTCACGAACGTCCCGTGTTTTGCCGACCGTCTCGATGCCCCGCTCGAGGTCGACGGCGTCGGCACGATCGCCGTCGACGTGGCCTACGGAGGCATGTGGTACGCGATCGCCGACGCGGCCGCGCTCGGCTTTGCGATCGAACCACAGGAGGCGCGTGACCTTTCGCTTGCCGGGGAGCGGATCCGCGCCGCAGCGCGAGAGCAGCTCCCCTGCGAGCACCCGGAGAACCCGTCGATCGCCGGAGTCAGCATCGTCCAGATCGCGGAGCCGTGGCAGGGAGTCGGCGCGGTGAGCAGAAACGCGGTCGTGGTTGCTCCCGGCCGGCTCGATCGCTCGGCGACCGGCACGGGGCTCTCCGCGCGCATGGCTGCACTCCACGCGCGTGGGAGCATGAAGTCCGGAGACTCGATGACGCACGCCTCCGCGATCGGGTCGGAGTTCGTGGGCCGGATCGTCTCCGAGACGTCGGTCGGCGACCGTCCCGCAATCATCCCTGCGATCCGGGGCAGCGCATGGATCACCGGCATCTCTCAACTGATGGTGGAGCCGACGGATCCGTTTCCGGAGGGCTACCTGCTGTCGGACACGTGGGGAGTCAGCGGGCAGGACACGCAGTAGTCGGAGACCGCTAGCGGGACCGCTCCTTCAGCGCCCGTTGCATCTGTCGGTCCGCGTCGCGGCGCGAGATGTCGCGACGCTTGTCACGGACGTCCTTGCCCTTGGCGAGGGCGATCTCGACTTTTGCGCGCCCGTTCCTGAAATAGAGGCGGGTCGGGACGAGCGTGAAGCCGCGCTCCTGGATCTTGCCGATGAGCGATGAGATCTCCCGCCGGTGAAGGAGCAGCTTGCGGTCGCGGTCGGGCTCGTGATTCCGATCGCCCGCCTGGTCGTATGGAGCGATGTGCGAGCCGACGAGCCAGAGCTCGCCGTCGCGGATGTCCGCGTACGCACGCTGAAGCTGCGCCTGGCCCTGACGGAGCGACTTCACCTCCGATCCGGTCAGCACCAACCCCGCCTCGTGGCGCTCGAGCAGGTGGTACTCGTGTCGCGCCTTGCGGTTCTCTGCGATCAGCTTCTCGCCGGCGGCCATCGGATCAATTGTGGCTGCTACCGACACGGAGCTCGATCTTCCCTTCGGGCCGGTTGACGTCGGAGACGGCGACCTCGATCGGGTCGCCGAGCCTGAAGATCCGCTTTGTGCGGCGCCCGACGAGAGCGGTGGCGAGCTCGTTCACCTCGTAGTAGTCCCCGCCCAGGCGGCGGACCGGAACGTAGCCCTCGAAGACCTCTCCGAAGCGGACGAAGAGGCCGGAGCCGATGACGCCGTTGATCTCGCCCTCGAACGTCGCGTCCCAGCCGCGCTCGAAGAGGACGGACTCGAGCAGCCAGGCAAGGCAGATGTCGTCGGCGCGGTACTCGATGTCCGCGAACCGGCGCTCCTGGGCGGACGCATGGTCGGCAGCTTCCCCGAGATCCTCGGGAAGGGGCTCGTCGGCGGCGCCGAGCTCCCGCAGGAGCGCCCGGTGGACGACGAGGTCGGGATGGCGTCGGATCGGCGAAGTGAAGTGAGCGTACGCCGGGCTGGCCAGGCCCGAGTGACCGAGGTTGCGCGCGTCGTATCGCGCCTGCTTCAGCGCCCGGAGGACGAGCGCCGGGAAGGCATCGGTGCCGCGACCCGACCGCTCGACGTAATCCGAGACGCGCTCGCTCGTTTCCGCGGCGAGCTTCGCGGCGAGACCCGGCGTCAGGCGCTCCCGGTCGGGCGCGGGCGGGGTCGGCACCTCGAGGGCGGCCAGCTTCGCGAGCAGGTGAAGGACGGCCTGCGGGTCGGGCCGCTCGTGGACGCGGAAGAGCGCTTCCCGCCGCCGTCCCGCCAGCAGTCCACCGACCGCCTCGTTGGCGAGGATCATCAGCTCCTCGACGAGCATGTGCGCGTGCGGCTCGGACGCGAGCCAGGCGCGGTCGACGCCGCCGTCCTCGTCGAAGGCGAACGCGACCTCCCGAGTCGTCACACGGAGCGCCCCGCGGGCGAAGCGGCGGCAGCGCAGGTCGAGCGCAACCGTTTCGGCCAGCCGGAGCGCCTCGGTGATCTCCGGTTCGGCGCCCTCTTCCCCGCGCAGGATCCGCTCCGCTTGCCCGTACGTCAGCCGCGCTCGGCTGCGGATCACCGACCGGTAGAACGCCGGCTCCCCGAGCTCCAGGTTCGCGTCGAAAGGCACCTCGACGGTGACGCAGAGGCGATCTTCGCGGGGGCGCAGGCTGCACAGATCGTTCGAGAGCTCCGGCGGCAGCATCGGCGCCACGCGGCCGGGCACGTAGAGGGAAAAGGCGCGCTCCGCCGCGCCGCGGTCGAGCGGGGAGCCGGCGGGGACGAAGTGCGAGACGTCGGCAATGTGCACCCAGACTCGATAACCGTCTCCCTCCCGACAGACCGCGATCGCGTCGTCGAAGTCCTGCGCCGTGTCGGGGTCGATCGTGAACGAGACCTGCTCGCGAAGGTCGACCCGGCCGTCGAGGCTCGCGGGAGGCGGGTCGTGCGGCTCGAAATCCGTCCTCGCACCCTCGTGCTCGAGCAGCGCCTCGAGGACGTTCGGCAGCCGGTCGGCCGGCCCCAGAGCCTTCTCGACCTTGGCCCGCCCCCGCCCGGCCCGGACGACGGCGAGCTCGCCGGGGCCGACATCACCAAGCCCACGTTTGTCCAGCGTGAGCGGCACGCCGGGCGTGAAGTGCGGCTCGCCGACGAGGAAGCGCCCGCGCCGAGCGATCTCGACGACGAGACGGTCGGTCAGACCCTCAGGAAACGGCGCAGTGTGAGGCCGGAACCTGCCGCACCGAGCAGCAGCCCGAGGCCGAGAAGAATCAAGGAGATCAGCCAGAAGCCGAGCGCCTGCACGTCCGGGTCGCTCGTCAGACGTGGGAGCAGCGAGGGCAGCGCCGCCTCCTTGCTCACGAAGAGCAGGATCACGGCGAGCAGCGACCCGACGAGGCCGCAGATCAGGCCTTCGAGCATGAATGGCCCGCGGACGAACCAGTTCGTCGCCCCGACGAGCTTCATCACCTCGATCTCGCGGCGCCTCGCGAAGATCGAGAGGCGGATCGTGTTCGCGATCAGGATCGCGGCCGCGGAGAGAAGCACGAGCACGGCGATCCCGAAGATCGCGTTGATGATGTTCGCCACTCGGAGAATGCGCTTGGCCTTCTCTTTTCCGTACGTCACGTTGTGGACGCCGTCCGGGTAGGGGCTCGCCTTCGTGCCGGTGCCGACCGAGGCTGCGATCTCCTCGACGTCCTCTGCCTTCGTGGGATATACCGTCCAGGCCGGGCCGAGCGGGTTGTACGGGAGATCGTTGCTGAAGATGTCGGGGCGCTGGCGGCGCATCTGGCGAAGGCCCTCCTCGGCCGAGATGAATTCGATGCGCTCCTTGTCGACGCGGGGATCCTGCTCGAGCAGCACCCGCACCGCATTCACCTGCTGCGGCGTCGCGTCCCGATCGTGGAAGACCTTGACCAGGAGGCCCGCCTTGACGTCGTCGCTCCACGAGCGCGCGTAGGTCGCGAAGGCGATCACGAGCCCAAGCAGGAACATGCCGATCAGCACGGTCATCGTCGCGGCGACCGTCGTCGAGAGATTCGCTCCGATCGAGCGCACCGCCTCGCTCAGCATCATCTTCAGCCTCATTCGGACGCGTAGCCCCCGCGGCGCTCGTCGCGTGCGATGCGGCCGTCCTCGAGCGCGATCACGCGCCGGCGCATCTTGTCGACCATCTCGCGGTCGTGCGTCGCCATCAGGATCGTCGTGCCCGAGCGATTGATCCGGTAGAGGAGCTGCATGATCCCGACGGACGTGTCCGGATCCAGGTTGCCGGTCGGCTCGTCGCAGACGAGGAGCGGCGGATGGTTGACGAACGCACGCGCGATCGAGACGCGCTGCTGCTCGCCGCCGGAGAGCTCGTCCGGATACGAGTTGCCCTTGTGCGTCAGGCCGACGAGCCCGAGCACCTCCGGCACCTTCCGCCGGATCGCGTTGCGGCTCTCCCCCTGCACCTTGAGCGCGTAGGCAACGTTCTCCGACGTCGTCCGGTCGGAGAGGAGCTTGAAGTCCTGGAAGACGCAGCCGATGTTGCGGCGCAGCTGGGGCACTTTCCGGTGCGGGAGCCGCCCGAGGTCGCGGCCACCGATGATGATGCGGCCGATCGTCGGCTCGAGCTCTTTGAGCAGGAGGCGGATCATCGTCGACTTGCCGGATCCTGACGGGCCGACCAGGAAGACGAACTCGCCCTTCTCGATCACGAACGACGCCGCCTCGAGAGCCACGACGTGCGGGTCGTAGGTCTTCGAGACGCTCTCGAAGACGATCATCGCCCCCGCGCCGAGGGCGGCTGCCGTTGGTTCTTGCTCGCCCGGCTCTACCAGGGCAGTTGGCGTGTCTGTCACGAAGGTTTCTTCCTCTACGGCTGTCATCGCAGTACGCGCGCTCACGGCGCCGTCGCTGGGCCTGGAACGACGGACGAGTTTAGCGAAAGCCCCTGCTAGACCACCTTTCCGGCCGCTTTTTCGAGCAGGTATGCCTGGATGAACGCGTCGAGGTCTCCGTCGAGCACGGCATCGGTGTTTCCCGTCTCGTGCTCGGTCCGGTGATCCTTGACCATCTGGTACGGGTGGAGGACGTAGCTGCGGATCTGGCTGCCGAAGCCGGTGTTCTGGGCCTCGCCGCGCTCGCGGGCGAGCTCGGCCTCACGCTCCTCCTCAGCGACCTCGGCCAGGCGTGAGCGGAGCAGCCGCAGCGCGGTCTGCTTGTTCGAGGACTGGGAGCGCTCGTTCTGGCACTGGACGACGATCCCGGAAGGGATGTGCGTGATCCGGACCGCCGAGTCTGTCTTGTTCACGTGCTGTCCACCGGCACCGCTCGCACGGTACGTGTCGATGCGGAGGTCCTCGTCGGCGATCTCGAGCTCGGCGTCGTCGGTGACGAGCGGCGCGACGATCACCTGGGCGAACGAGGTCTGGCGCCGGTGGGCCGAGTCGAAGGGCGACAGGCGGACGAGCCGGTGCACGCCGCGCTCCGCCTTCAGCGTGCCGTAGGCGTTCTCGCCCGAGACCGTGATCGCTGCGGACTTGAGCCCGGCCTCCTCGCCCGGGCTCGCCTCGATCGTCTCGGCGTTGAAACCGCGGCGTTCGGCCCAGCGCAGGTACATCCGGACGAGCATCTCGGTCCAGTCCTGGGCGTCCGTTCCGCCCTCGCCGGCATGGATCGTGACGAGTGCGTCGCCGGCGTCGTACTCGCCGGAGAAGAGCGCGTCCTCGCGGAGGCGGTCGAGGTCCTGCTCGATCGGACGAAGGTGCTCGTCCAGCTCGCCGGCGAGATCGCCGTCGAGCGCGAGGAGCTCCTGGGCATCCTCGTAGTCGCGGACGAGCCGGTCGTAGCGCTCGAGGCGCTTCGTCAGGCGTGCGTGCTCGGCGGAGACGTCCGCGGCGTGCCGCTGGTCGTCCCAGAACCCGGGCTCGCCCATCGCCTGTTCGAGCTCGGCGGTGCGAGTCTGAAGCGCAGCGGGGTCAAAGGTACTCACGGACCCAGTCGAGCTGGGTCCCGATCCCCTGGAGGCGCTCCTCGACGGTCTGCGTCGTCTCAGCCACGATCTACGCCCCGTGGCACTTCTTGTACTTCTTGCCCGAGCCGCAGGGGCAGGGGTCGTTTCGGCCCACCTTGTCGAATTCCGAGGCCACGCGCTGCTTTGTCGCGACCGAGCCGCCGCCTCCGCCGATCGCGCCGGCCGCGACCGCCGTGGCCGAACCCCCGACCGCCGCCCCTGCGCCGGCCGCGGCGATCGCCTCGGAGCCGGCGAGCGACTGGTGCTCGTAGGCGTAGCCGTCGCCGTCCTCCTCGAACTCCTGCAGTTCCTGGAGCGCCGGAGCGTCCTCGGCCTGCACCTCGGCGTGGAAGAGGAGCGAGACGACCTCGCTGCGGATCAGCCGGCCGAGCTCCTCGAACATCAGATGGCCTTCGTGCCGGTACTCGACGAGCGGATCCTTTTGCGCCATGGCGCGGAGGTGGACGCCTTCGCGGAGGTAGTCCATGTTCTCGAGGTGCTCGCGCCAGCGCTGGTCGACGACCTGGAGGATCACGTAGCGCTCGACCTGCCGCGCGACCTCGTCGCCCCACGCCTTCGTGCGGTCCTCGTACTCCTCCTGCGCGGTCTCGGCGAAGTCGTCGACGAGCGCCTCACGGGTCAACTCGGCGATGTCCTCGCGGATCTCGTCCTCGGTGATGTCGGTGCCGAAGAGGTCGTTCGTCGCTTTGACGAGCTCGGCGATGTCCCACTCCTCCACGAACTCCGCAGCCGTGTATTCGGCGACGAGCCCTTCGACGACGTCGTCGATCCACTCCTTCACGTCCTCGGAGAGGTCGTCGCCTTCGAGGACACGGCGGCGCTGCTCGTAGATGACCTGGCGCTGGACGTTGAGGACGTCGTCGTACTTGAGGACGTTCTTCCGCATGACGAAGTTCTGCTCCTCGACCTTCTTCTGCGCGTTCTCGATCTGCTTCGAGAGGATCGACGCCTCCATGGGCTGGTCGTCCGGGAGCTTGAAGCGCTCCATGATGTTGTAGATCCGGTCGCCGGCGAACAGGCGGACGACCTGGTCCTGGCCGGAGAGGTAGTAGCGGGACTCGCCGTCGTCGCCCTGGCGGCCCGAGCGGCCGCGCAGCTGGTTGTCGATGCGGCGCGCCTCGTGGCGCTCGGTGCCGAGGACGTAGAGGCCGCCGAGCTCGCGGACGCCCTCGCCGAGCTTGATGTCGACGCCGCGGCCGGCCATGTTCGTCGCGATCGTGACGGCGCCGATCTGGCCGGCGTCCTTGATGATCTCGGCCTCGCGCTCGTGCTGCTTCGCGTTCAAGACGTTGTGCGGGACGCCGCGGCGCTGGAGCCGCTGCGCCAAATGCTCGGAGGTCTCGACGTCGATCGTGCCGACGAGAACAGGCTGGCCGGCCTCGTTGCGGTCGGCGATGTCTTCGATGACGGCGTCGAACTTCGAATTCTTCGTCTTGAAGATCAGGTCGTTCTGGTCCTGGCGGACAACCGGGACGTTGGTCGGAATCTCGACCACGTTGAGGCCGTAGATCTCGACGAACTCCTTCTCCTCGGTCTTGGCGGTACCGGTCATGCCGGCGAGCTTCTCGTAGAGACGGAAGTAGTTCTGGAGCGTGATCGTCGCGAGAGTGACGTTCTCCTCCTGAATCCGCTGGCCCTCCTTCGCCTCGATCGCCTGGTGGAGACCCTCCGACCAGCGGCGCCCTTCCATGATCCGGCCGGTGAACTCGTCGACGATCTTGACCTCGCCGTCCTGGATCACGTAGTCCTGGTCGCGGTGGTACAACGCCTGGGCCTTCAGCGCCTGGTTCAGGTGGTTGACGAGCTGGACGTTGCGCGGGTCGTAGAGGTTGTCGATCCCGAGCGCGCGCTCGATCTTGTCGATCGCGGCCTGGCTCGGCGACACGGTCTTGTGCTTCTCGTCGAAGGTGTAGTCGAGCCCGGACTGCTCCGTCTCGTCGATGCCCTTGGGCGTCACGCCCTCGCTCCGGGCGCCTTCCATAGTCTTCACGACGCGGGCGAAGTCGTAGTAGACCTGCGCGGCAACCTCAGGCTCGCCGGAGATGATGAGCGGGGTCCGCGCCTCGTCGATCAGGATCGAGTCGACCTCGTCGACGATCGCGTAGGTGTATCCGCGCTGGACAGTCCCCTCGAGCGCGACGGCCATGTTGTCGCGGAGGTAGTCGAAGCCGAACTCCGAGTTCGTCCCATAGGTGACGTCGGCCTCGTACGCGCGCTTGCGCTCGGCGAACGGCATCATGTTCTGGATGTAGCCGACCTCCATGCCGAGGGCGTCCCAGACGGGCTTGGTCCACTCGGGGTCGCGCTTGGCGAGGTAATCGTTGACGGTGACGAGATGGACGTTGTTGCCCGTCAACGCGTTCAGGTACAGCGGCATGGTCGCGACGAACGTCTTTCCCTCACCCGTCTTCATCTCGGCGATGTCGCCCTCGTGGAGCGCAATCCCGCCCATCAGCTGGACGTCGAACAGCCGCACACCCATCGTCCGCTTGAACGCCTCTCGGACGGCGGCGTACGCCTCGAAGAGGATGTCCTCGGCCGTCTCGCCGTTCGCGATGCGCTGACGGAACTCGGCGGTCTTCGCCGGGAGATCGGCGCCTTCGAACTCCTCCTCCAAAGTGCTGATGTAGGCGGCTTGCTTGCCTAGCCGCTTGAGCCGTCGGCCTTCGCCGACGCGCAGGAATTTCTCGAAGCTGCCGAGGTCCGTCGCCACAGACCTAGGGTATCGGAGGCACGTCGCCCGACCCTGAGCGCCGATTACTCGTCACAAAGGGTTTACCTCGACCGACCAGAGTGTGCCGTCGAGCCGCTCGGCACTCAGAACGAAGTCAGCGTGGACGGCGGCACCGTGCTGCTCGAGCGCGGGGATGCTCTCCCACGCCGGTCGCTCGTCAATCAGCAGCGTGCGCTCACCGTGCTGCACGGCGAGACTGACCGTGTCGCCAGGGATCTCCGCGGTCAGCTCCACGACCTCGATCGCATTGGCTGCGACCGCCCAGCGGTGGCCCTCGCTGCGGACTGCCCGGGCCCGGTAGGGCGGCGAGATCGACCGCTCCACGACCTCGGCTAGCGGGGAGAGCGCCTCCTCCGGGAGCGCGTCCTCAACCAGCAGGGTGGAATCCGGAAGCGCAGTGAACTCGAGTGCGTCTACCGGCAGGTCGGGCGCCTCGGCGGTTCCCACCGCATCCCATCGGCGCGGCTTGCCGCCGTGCAGGACGTCCAGCGTGCCTGCGAAGGACGGCGGGTAGACCGGCGCGTGCTTCGAGCGCCACTCCAGGAGGCCGGTCCCCTCGGCGAGCTGCTCGTGGAGCGGCTTCTCGCGCCGCCGAAGGAACGGCACCGCTTGGCTCTCAGGCCTGCGGCTCGATGAGGCCGTAGGCGCCGTCGCGCCGACGGTAGACGACGTTCACGTCCCCCGTGTCCCCGTTCTGGAAGACGAAGAAGTCGTGTCCGACGAGCTCCAGCTGGAGCACGGCTTCTTCGGGGCCCATCGGCTTGACCGCGAACTGCTTGGACTTCACGATCCTCGGTTCCTCGTCGATCGGAATCGCCTCCTCCGGGATCCCTGCCTCGGGTAGCTGACGATCGCGCCTCGACCGCCGCTTGTCGCGGTAGCGCTTGACCTGCCGCTCCAGCTTGTCCACCAGTTGGTCGATCGAGGCCTTGTGATCCTTGGACGCCTCCCGCGCCCGGAGGATCGGCCCCTTCGTCCAGATCGTCGCCTCGGCGACGTGGTTCTGCGAGATCGAGGGGTTCCGCTCGACCGCGAGCTCGAGCTCGACGCGCGTCGGGTCTGCCAGCTGACGCCCGAGCTTCGAGAGCTTCTCCTCCGCGTACTCACGAATCGAGTCGGTGACCTCGACGTTCTTGCCCTTCACCTGGAGTCGCACCAAGCCCTCCCGAGATCGCCGTTGCCGGTCGAGTCGTCGATTGTATTGACCGGACGGTACGCGCGAAGGTGACCACGTCGACGCGCGTCGCTCCGGCCTTGCGCAAGGCAGACGCCGCGGCCGTCGCGGTCGCCCCGGTGGTGTAGACGTCGTCCACTAGCACGAGGCGCTTCGGGACCGGCTGCCTGGCCGCGAACGCGCCCGCGACGTTGCGGCGACGATCCGGCAGCGCGAGCCCGCGCTGAGGCCGCCGGGCGCGCGTTCGGCCCAGCGATGGAACGACCGGCAGCCTCCAATGTCGCCCGAGTTGTCGGGCGAGACGCTCCGCGGGATGGTGGCCGCGGCGCACGCTCCGGTCGCCGTCGGGCGGGATGAACGCTATGCCGTCAGCGGCCGGGCAGGCGAGGCAGTCGGAGACGACCTCCGCCGCGAGCTCGGCCAGCCGCCGGAGCCCGCGCTCCTTCCACGCGGCCACGACCGCGGGCACGGATGACTCGTATGCCACGGCCGCGCGGGCGGAGGCGAACGCGAGGCGACGGCCCGAGCACTCGCGGCAGCGCCGCACGGGCCACGCCGTCGGCGCGCCGCAGCGCTCGCAATGCGTGCCGAGCAGGAGCGGAAGGACGGCCCGGCAGTCCGGGCAGAGATCCTCACCCAGACGGGCGCAGGAAACACAACGGCGGGGCAGCACGAGGTCGAGAACCACATCGCCTCAACGCTACTCGGGAAATCCGCGCGACTGGCGCACGGATTTGCGCCAGAGGTGTTATTTCTCGAGCGAGTATTCCGAGCGCGCCGGAAGCCCGGCGCGCTCGCGGATCAGGTTGTCCGCGACGAGGAGCTGCTGCGGGTCGCCGATGTCCATCCAGTCGCCGACGAAGCGGTAGCCGTACACCGGCTCGCGGGTGTGGAGCCAGACGACGAAGTTGCCCGGCGCGTCCGGTGAACGTCCCTCTGCGAGATAGGTCGGGATCAAGGAGGCGAGCTTCGCCGAGTACACGTACGACGCCGTGACCGCGAGGTCGCTGCGCGGCTGCGAGGGCTTCTCCTCGAGAGAGACGACGCGATCGTTCTCGTCGAGCTCGGCCACCCCGTACTGGGTGATGAGCTCGGCGTCGTCCACCCGGTGCACGGCAATTGCGGCCTCACCGCCCTTCTCCCGCCAGAACGAGACGAGCTCGTCGAGCCCGTAGCCGATCAAGTTGTCCCCTGCGAGCACCAGGAGATCCTCGCCCTGGAGCTCACCGCGCTCGATCGCGAACTCCATGTCGCCGACGGCGCCGAGCCGGTCGTCGTTGGACGTCGTGCCGTCGTCGTGGACGACGATGCGCAACGGTCGCTCGTCGTTTTCCGCCCACTCGCGGAAGTCCGTCGCGAAGCGGGAGTTCGTCACGACGTGGAGCTCGTCAACCGCCCCGACCTCGGCGATCCGGTCGTAGAGGTAGTCCAGCATCGGCCGTCCTGCAAGCGGCAGGAGCGGCTTCGCGACCTGGTCGGTGAGCGGCCGGAGCCGAGTGGCGTACCCGGCCGCAAGCACCAGCGCTTTCAGATGCGCTCCCTCGGGGAAGGCTGCCCCGCTTCTGGGTCGAGAGCACCAAGCCAGACGCTGCACTCCGACGAGTCAAGGCTCTGGAGCCTTGGCGAGGAGGAGGGTGGGGTCTGGCGCCGCGTGACCGCGGCCCAGAAGCCAGCGTGGATTGTCTGGAGGGGCGCTACTAGGTCCCCTCGTTCCAGGAGGCCAAGTAGTTCGCCTGCTCCTCCGTCAGCTGGTCGATCCGGATCCCCATTGTGTCCAGCTTGAGACGGGCGATCTCGCGATCGATCTCCTCGGGCACCGGGTAGACCTTGCGCTCGAGCTCGGCCGCGTGATCCACGGCGTACTCGGCGGCGAGCGACTGGTTCGCGAAGGACATGTCCATCACGATCGCCGGATGCCCCTCCGCCGCGGCCAGGTTGATCAGCCGGCCGTCGCCAAGGAGGTAGAGCCGGCGGCCGTCCTCGAGTGTGAACTCCTCGACGAAGGCTCGGGCCTCGCGGGACTCGACCGCCATCTGGCGGAGCGCCGCAATCTCGATCTCGACGTTGAAGTGACCCGTGTTCGCGAGCACCGCGCCGTCCTTCATGCGCTCCATGTGCTCGCGGGCGATCACCGACTTGTCGCCGGTCGCCGTGCAGAAGATGTCGCCGACCTGCGCCGCCTCCGCCATCGGCATCAGCTCGAAGCCGTCCATCGCTGCCTCGATCGCGCGGAGCGGATCGACCTCGGTGACGATCACGTGGGAGCCCATGCCCTTCGCCCGCATCGCGACGCCCTTGCCGACCCAGCCGTAGCCCGAGATGACGAAGCGCTTCCCTGCGAGGAGGATGTTCGTGGCGCGGACGATCCCGTCGATCGTCGACTGGCCGGTTCCGTACCGGTTGTCGAACAGGTGCTTCGTCTGCGCCTCGTTCACCGCGATGATCGGGAACCCGAGCGCCCCGTCGGCCTCGAGTGCCTTCAGCCGGATGACGCCCGTGGTGGTCTCCTCCGTCCCGGCGATGATGTCGCCGAGCTGCTCGCGGCGGTGCGCGTGGAGGACGCCGATGACGTCGGCGCCGTCGTCCATGGTCAGCTGGGGCTTGTGGTCGACCGCAGCCTCGATGTGCTGGTAGTAGGTGTCGTTGTCTTCGCCTTTGATCGCGAAGACGGAGACGTCGAACTCATCGACCAGCGCTGCGGCGACATCGTCCTGCGTGGAGAGCGGGTTGGACGCGCAGAGCACCACGTCGGCGCCGCCCGCCTTCAGCGTTCGGGCGAGGTTCGCGGTCTCTGTCGTGACGTGGAGGCACGCCGCGACGCGGTAGCCCGAGAGCGGCTGTTCGGCCTCGAAGCGCTCGCGGATCGCGGCGAGCACCGGCATCTGCCGGTCGGCCCACGCGATCCGCCGCACACCTTCGGCGGCGAGGGAAAGGTCTTTGACGTCGTAGCGCTTCGTGGTTGCCATCAGCTCTCTCTCTGTCTCGTTGACTGCGGGAGTGTAGTTAGGCGGCAAGGAGCCGCTCGTGCTTTCGCTGCTCCCAGTCGACCCAGTCGGCCGATCCGACGTCGGAGCCAGCGAGCCACGTGTCGACCGCGCCACGGAGCGCCGGCTCGCGGCGCAGCCGGGCAGCGAAGGCGACGTCGGTGAGCTCGGCGCCGAACCGGCTGCGAAGCTGCGCGAGCGAGCGGAGCTGGTTCAGCTCACGCAGGCCGTAGAGCCGGTACCCGGCGTCCGACCGCCGTGGGACGACAAGGCGGGCGCCTTCGACATAGCGGAGCATCCGCGCCGACCATCCGGTCGCATTCGCCGCCGCACCCACCGTCAGCCCGTCCATGCCTGAACCTTAACACAAGCGTGTCAGGGTACTACGGGGCCGAGGTTCCCTCCCGTCCATACGCGTCTTCTAACCGCACGACGTCGTTGACCTGCGGCGTGGAGACCTCGAGGATGGTGGTGTCCTCGACCGCCCGCACGCGGTGCACCGTGCCGGGGGTGATCCGGAACGCCGCGCCCGCCCTGACCACTTCCCGGCTGGGCGCCTTCTCCCCCGCTCCGGCCATCTCGATCTCAGCCCGTCCCTCGAGGAGGTACCAGGACTCATCCTTCTCCCGGTGGAACTGCATCGAGAGCGCCTGGCCGGCGTAGACGACGAGCAGCTTGCCGCAGTAGAGCTCGGTCAGCGCCCAGATCAGCTCGTAGCCCCAGGGCTTGTCCACGCGGCGAGGCTCGAACGCCCAGCGGTCGAGCAGCGTCAGGTTCGGCGACAACCGGTCCCTCGGCACACGCCGATCATCTCACCGGACTACCGGAATCGCTCGGGGTTCGACTCGACGAACGTCTGCGCGACCCGGAGGTCCTTGGGGGTATTCACCGTCAGCCAGAGCCCCTCGTGTCTCCAGGCTCCGAGGCGACCCTCGGCTGCGAGGTCCGGGAAGGTCGTCGTCTCGTGGTCGCCGCGTTCAGGAAGCCGCTCGATCGCCTCCTGGTCGAGGACGTAGAGGCCGGTATTGACCCAGAAGGGCAGGAGCGGCGCCTCTCGGAATCCCACGACTGTGTCATCCGGCCCCAGGTCGACGACGCCCAGGTGGCTGCGGAGCGGCGCAACCGTGATCGTTGCCGCGGGGGTCTCGTCGACGTGCCGTGCGAGCAGGTCCGAGAGGTCGATGTCGAAGAGCTCGTCGCCGTTCAGCGCGTAGACGGGGCCGGTTTCGCGACGCTGCTGCGCGGCGAGACGAAGGCCCCCGCCTCTGCCGAGCGGCTCCGGCTCGCCGACCAGGACCAGCTCGACACCGAGGTCGCCGAGCTCCTGCTCGAAGACCGCCTCCTGGCCCGCGGCGCAGCTGATCAGCACACGCTCGACGCCCGCCCGGGCGAGCAGAGCGATCTGGTACGCGGCAAGCGGGCGGCCCGCGAGCGCCGCGAGCGCCTTCGGCAGACCTTGTGCTGCCTCGCCGAGCCGCTCGGCTTTTCCGCCGGCGAGGATGATCGCTTCCACGTCGCTTACGCCAGCTCGTGCTCGGGCTCGCTCGTCTCGGGCAGGCCCGAGAGTGGCGAGGTGGGCCGGCCGACGCCTTCATAGGCGAAGCCGGCTTGCCGGACCGCGTCCGGATCGAGGATATTCCGCCCGTCGACGATCAGCGGGTTCCTCATCGCGTCGCGGATCTCCGCCGTGGCGAGGTCTTGCAGCTCCGCCCACCCGGTGACGATGACGGCTCCATCCGCGTCCTTCACGGCTTCCGCGATCGAATCGCAGATCTCGACGCCGTTCATCAGTGCCCCGGGCCGGGCAACGGGATCCCAGCCACGCACCTCGGCGCCTTCGGCGAGCAGGCGGGAGGCGAGCACGATGCTCGGCGCCTCACGCATGTCGTCCGTGTTCGGCTTGAAGGCCAGCCCGAGGAGCGCTACTCGCTTGCCCCGCAGCTTCCCGAGATGCTTCTGAAGCTTGGCGACAACACGCCGCTTCTGCAGCTCGTTCACCTCGATCACCGCCGAGAGCAGCTGGAAGTGGTAACCGGAGTTCGACGCGAGCTGCTTCAGCGCGGACGCGTCCTTTGGGAAGCAGGATCCGCCGTAGCCGATCCCGGCGCGCAGGAAGTGCGGGCCCAGGCGGTGGTCGAGCCCGATGCCGCGCGCGACCTCCTCCACATCGGCGCCGACGAGCTCGCAAACGTTGGCGATCTCGTTGATGAAGCTGATCCGCGTCATCAGGAACGCGTTCGCGGCGAGCTTGATCATCTCCGCCGAGGCGACGTCGGACCGCACGACAGGCGCGTCGAGACTGGTGTGCAACTCCTCGACGCGGTCGCCGTCGGCCTGGTCGAAGGCGCCGATGACGATCCGGTCGGGCGACATGAAGTCGCGCACGGCAGTCGCCTCGGAGAGGAACTCGGGATTCGAGACGTAGCCGACGTGCTCGAGCCCACGTGCATCGAGCGCGGCGCGCACCTTCTCACCGGTTCCGACCGGCACAGTGCTCTTCATGACGAGCACGGGATTGCCGGAAAGCTCGGGGAGGTCGTCGAGGACGCTCCATACGTACGAGAGGTCGGCGTCGCCGGAGTACGTCGACGGCGTGCCGACGCAGACGTAGAGGAAATCAACGTCCGACGCCGCCTCAGTCGCGTCGAGTGTGAACGTCATTCGCTCGGCGTTCCGCTCGATGAGCTCGACGAGGCCGGGCTCGTGGAACGGGAGCCCCCCCTGGCGCAACGCGTCGATCCGCTCGGTGGACACATCCCTGACCACGACGTCGTGGCCGAGCTCGGCGAAGCAGGCAGCCGTGACGACGCCGACCCAGCCGGCGCCGAAAAACCCGATCTTGCTCACTGCTTCTTCCCCCCGAGCGGCCGCAGTCCGCGCGCGATCGAGAGCATCGTCTCGTTGGAGAGCGTGTCACGGAGGGTGTTCACGACCCAGTACGTCCCCTTGTCCGTGCGCAACACGACCATGTGCAGACGCGAACCGTCGTAGTAGAGGTCGAAATCGCGGTTTCCGAACCGCCGGCTCACGTTCTTGCTCTCGAGCACGGGCGCGTCTTTCCAGCTCGTCTGCTGGATCCCCCAGTACTCCTGGGCTCCAGTACGAAACGTCATGCGCACTGCCCGCTCGCCCTTCTTCATCGCGTACACGCGCACCGGGTTCTCGAAGTGGAGCGAGGAGCTGCGCTCGATCAGGCTCGGCACCATCAGCGGGAAATCCGCGCGATGCCTGACTGCCCGGAGCTGCGAAAGCGTGGCCGCGGGGTTGCGGACCGTGTTCGGCGGCTGGCGCTTCGGCGTCCGGTCGGCCGGCGCGGGAGCGAGGTTGTTGTGGAACGTCGTCCCGACCACAACGACGAGCATCGCGGTGTTCGCAAAGCCCGCGATCTCGGGCGTCATCGGCCCCTTGACCACCGCGGAGCCGAAGAGGTTGCGCACCGACCGGGCCGCGGCGCGAGACCCTCGCTGCAGCGGATCGAAGTAGACCTCGGTCTTGAACCGATTCGGCGGCGGGGCGTTCGCCAGCACGCCCTCCGGCGGCGGCAGTGTCTTGTAGCCACGCTGACCGAGTAGGTAGCTCGCGTTGGCCGCGGAACCCGTGACCCCGTTCCCGTTCAAGACGACCATGGACGTGCGTCCGGGCGGCGGAGCCTTGGCCCCTGGGAGCCGAAGGCGCTGGCCGAGGGCAGCTGCGGTCGCCTTCTCGCCGGCGACGACGTCCGGCGTCTGGAACTCCTCCACCGCGGCCGCGATGTTCGAGGGGTCCGTCCGAAGCGGGTCGCCCTCGGTTCCCGAGCCGTAGAAACCGCCGATCTTCGACTGAAAGATCCGGCCGGACGGAAGCTGCAACGCGAAGAACGCCCAAGCGCGGAACTCGTCCGGATCGAGCGCCTTCTCGGCGCCCTTCGCGATCCTGATGTTGTCGCGCGCGATCTTGGTCAGCTTGGGAATCGTCCCAGGCGAGGTAATGCTGAACGCGCTCGAGACCCGTTCGCTCAGCGCGCGCATGAACAGGCGCTGGCGCTCGATTCGGTACAGGTCGGAGTCCGTGTGGCGGTAACGCACGAAGGACAGCGCGGCCCGGCCGCTGATCTGCTGGTAACCCGGCTGGAGGTCGATCGGCGGGAACGTCGGCCCGCCGCCGGAGTTGTCGTTGAAGTAGCGGCGGTCGATGTCGAGCCAGACGCCGCCCATCTTGTCGACGGTCTGGATGAAGCCGCGGTAGTCGATCGTCACCAGGTAGTGAACGGGGAGGCCGGTCATCTGCTTGACGGTCTCCACGGTTCCCTGGAGGCCGCACAGCGCGTACGCCGAGTTGATCGCCCCCTGGAACGGCGAGCGGCCCGGACAGTGAATGTCGACCATCAAGTCGCGGGGGAACGAGATCGTGGACATCGTCCCGACGTTCGGATCGGCACGCAGCAGCATCACGGTGTCGGCGCGGCCGCCCCGCTCCTCCTCCTTGGCCCACTTCCGGAAGTCCTGGCCGACGACCATTGCAATCGCTGGACGCCCGGGCAGCACGATGTCGAGCTTCTGCGCAGCCTTGCGGATCTGCGGGTCCTTGCGCGAGGCGCGGTCGATGTCGACCACCGTCTGCTCGCCGTCGAGCCAGTAGCCGCCCGCGATGCCGATGGCAAGCGACGTAAACGCTGCGAGGAAGAAGAACAGGATTCGCGCGATCAGGCCCGGGATCCCGCCGCGGCGTCTCGGCTGCCGATAGTGGCTGACCGCGGTCAAGCCGGCCGGCAGCAGCGCGGCGTAGCCGTTTCCATTCCCGCCGGTCGCGCGACCGACTCCTCGCTTCAGCGTCGTCCTCATAAGAATGCGACAGACGCCCTCACGGGCGCCTCCCGAGGAGGATAGCTCAGACTGCGGCCGGGGCTGCCTCTGCCTCCGGGTCGTATGCCAGGTTCGGTCTCAACCAACGTTCCGCCTCCTCGATGGGGATTCCCTTTCTGGCGGCGTAGTCCTCGACCTGGTCACGCCCGATCCTGCCGACGGAGAAATAGCGCGCCTGCGGGTGCGCGAGGTAGATCCCGCTGACCGCGGAGGCGGGCACCATCGCGCAGGTCTCGGTGAGATCGACGCCGACCTCGGCCACCGGCAGCAGGCCGAACAGTGTCCGTTTCTCGGTGTGGTCCGGGCAGGCGGGGTAGCCGTACGCGGGCCTGATCCCACGAAAGCGCTCGGCGATCAGGTCCTCGTTGGAGAGCTCGTCGGATCCGGTCTCGTACCAGTCCCGCCGCGCCTGCAGGTGGAGGAACTCGGCGGAGGCCTCCGCGAGGCGGTCGGCAAGCGCCTTGACCATGATCGCGTGGTAGTCGTCGTGCTCGGCCTCGTAGGCAGCCGCGAGCTCGTCCGCGCCGTGGATCGCGACGGCGAACCCGCCGACGTGGTCGTTCTCCGGCGCGACGTAGTCGGCGAGAGAGCGGTTCGGCCGCGCGTCGCCGTACGCCGACTGCTGGCGCAGCATCGCGAGGCGTGTCCCGTCCTCGAGGAGAATGTCGTCGCCGTCGGAGCTCGCCGGCCAGAAGCCGTAGGCGCCCTTCGCCTGGAGCAGCTCGCCTTCGACGATCTGCGTGAGCAGCGCCTGCGCATCGTCGAAGAGCTCGCGGGCCGCGGGCTGGTCAAGGATGGCGGGGAACTTGCCCTTCAGCTCCCAGGCGTGGAAGAAGAACTGCCAGTCGATGAACCGGACCAGGGACGGGAGGTCTGGCTCGACGACCCGAGTGCCGGTGAACGCGGGCACCGGCAGTTCGGAGACGTCGACCTCCTCGGCGTTCGCCTTCGCTTCCTCGATCGGAAGCAGCGGCTTCCGTTCCTTCTCGGCGTGCTGGTCGCGGAGACGCTCCTGGAGCTCGGCGTTCTCCTGCTCGAGGGTGACGCGCCGGGCTGAGTCGAGGAGGTCGGAGACGACGCCGACGACGCGCGAAGCGTCGAGCACGTGGATCGTCGGCTGGTTGTAGGCGGGCGCAATGCGGACCGCGGTGTGCTGCTTGGAGGTCGTCGCGCCTCCGATCAGCAGTGGCAGGTCCATCCCGCGCCGCTCCATCTCGCGGGCGACGTTGACCATCTCGTCGAGCGAAGGCGTGATCAGCCCCGAGAGCCCCACGACGTCGCAGCCTTGCTCAAGCGCGGTGTCCAGTACGCGGTCCGCCGGCACCATCACGCCGAGGTCGATTACTTCGTAGTTGTTGCAGCCGAGGACGACCCCGACGATGTTCTTGCCGATGTCGTGGACGTCGCCCTTGACCGTGGCGAGGACGACCTTGGCGGCAGGCGGACGGCCACCGTTCTCCGCGGCCTCCTCCTCCATGAACGGCTCAAGGTAGGCGACCGCGCGCTTCATGGCTCGGGCGCTCTTCACGACCTGCGGGAGGAACATCTTCCCGGAGCCGAAGAGGTCGCCAACGACCTGCATCCCGCGCATCAGCGGCCCTTCGATCACGTCGAGCGGCCGCGGCAGCTCTTGCCGCGCCTCCTCGGCGTCCTTCTCGATGTGGTCGACGATCCCGTGGACGAGCGCGTGCTCGAGGCGCTTCTCGACGGGCGCATCGCGCCAGGCAGTGTCGAGCTCGCGCTTGGTTCCCTCGCCGGCGACGGTCCCCGCGAAGGTGACGAGCCGCTCGGTCGAGTCGGGCCGTCGGTTGAAGATTACGTCCTCGACGTGCTCCAGCAGGTCGGGAGGAATGTCTTCGTAGACCGCCAGTTGCCCGGCGTTGACGATGCCCATGTCTAGCCCGGCCTGGATCGCGTGATAGAGGAACGCCGCGTGCATCGCCTCGCGGACGACGTCATTGCCACGGAACGAGAACGAGAGGTTCGAGATCCCGCCGCTCGTGCGGGCGCCCGGGCACCGCTCCTTGATCAGCGGCAGCGCCTGGATGAAGTTCTTCGCGAACTCGTCGTGCTCCTCGATCCCGGTGGCCACGGCGAGGACGTTCGGGTCGAAGATCAGGTCCTGGGGCGGAAAGCCAACGTCGTCCACGAGCAGCCGGTACGCGCGCTCACAGATCGCGACCTTGCGCTGGACGGTCTCGGCCTGGCCCTGCTCGTCGAAGGCCATCACGACGACGCCGGCGCCGTAGCGCCGAATGGTTCTCGCCTGTTCCAGGAACGGCTCCTCGCCCTCCTTGAGGCTGATCGAATTGACGACGCCCTTCCCCTGGATGCACTTAAGCCCGGCCTGGAGGACAGACCAGCGCGAGCTGTCGACCATGATCGGGATCCGGGCGACCTCGGGCTCCGTGGCGACGACGTTCAGGAAGGTCGTCATCGCCTGCTCGGAGTCCAGCAGGTCGGCGTCCATGTTCACGTCGAGGAGGTTCGCGCCGCCGCGCACCTGCTCAAGTGCGACATCGACCGCTCCCTGGAAGTCATCTGCCTCGATCAGCCGACGGAAACGGGTCGAGCCCGTCACGTTTGTCCGCTCACCGACCATCACGAATCCCGTGTCGGGGCCGATCTCGAAAGGCTCGAGGCCGCTGAACCGTGTGCGCCGCTCGGTGGTGGGCAGCTCGCGCGGCTTCACGCGTTTACCACCTCGGAGATCGCCTTCACGTGCTCAGGCGTCGTGCCGCAGCAGCCGCCGACGACGTTGACGAGCCCGGCGAGCGCGAACTCGCGCAGCGTTTCCGACGTCTGGTCCGGCGTCTCGTCGTAGCAGCCCAGCGCGTTCGGGAGGCCGGCGTTGGGGTACGCGCACACGAGCGTGTCTGCGAGTGAGGCGAGCTCCTGGACGTGGGGCCGCATCTCGGCGCCGCCGAGCGCGCAGTTCAGCCCGATCGTGAGCGGATTCGCATGGCGCACCGATTGCCAGAAGGCCCCGACGGTCTGACCCGACAGCGTGCGGCCCGACCGATCGGTGATCGTGCCCGACACCATCAGCGGCGTTGTCGTACCCGTATCGACGGCGTGGCGGCGCGCCGCCGATATGGCCGCTTTTGCGTTGAGCGTGTCGAAGACCGTTTCGATCAGCAGCACGTCGACGCCGCCATCGACGAGCGCCGCGATCTGTTGCAGGTACGCCTCGGCAAGGTCGCGGAACGTCATCACCCGAAAGCCGGGATCGTCGACCTTCGGCGAGAGCGACAACGTGACGTTCGTGGGGCCGATCGCACCGGCGACCCAGCGCCGAC
>DATFOC010000092.1:0-11386 GCA_035265935.1 Gaiellaceae bacterium | reverse complement strand
GCCTGCTCGCGTTCTCGGGCGACGGCACGGGCAGCCGCTTCGGCAGCCTCGAGCCGTAGGCGTTCCTGGTGAAGGCGTGCGTTTCGCACCGCGGCGCCCATCTGCGCGACGAGCCCGTCGAAGAGGTCGAGGTTGTCCTCGGAGTAGACGCCCCGGTCCGTCATCACCTGGACGACGCCGACGACGCGACCCTCGTCCTTGACCGGAACCATCATGGCGGACGTCGTCTTCGCAGGGCCGGAGTCGGGAATCTTCTCCAGTCGCCCCTCGGCGTCCACGTTGTAGTAGACGCCGTCGACCGTTGTGACCCGCTCCGGGACGTTCTCGAAGAGCACTGGCTCTCCCGTGACGATGACGCGGCTCTGCATGCCGCCCCCTTCCCGGTTGAGCTTGATCGGCGGCAGCGAGGCTGCATCGAGGACGGCGCCGTCCGTCCACGCGTACTCGCAGCGGATCATGTCGTCTCGGTCGTCGTACGACGAGACGATGAGGCCGTCGTGTTGGATGACATCGCCGATCAGCTCGTGGAACCGCTCGTAGACCCGTTCGGGCTCGACGCTCTCACCGAGCCGGCGCGCGGCAAGGAGGAGGAGCTCGGCCACCTCCGCCTTGCGAATCAGCTCGCGACTGTCCACGCCCTGACCTTAATCGGCTGCCGCTTGCCCGCAAACCACGTTCTCCAGGACAATCCACTCAGTGCCCGGATGGGAGCGATTGGCGGCGGGGAGTGGGATCGGCTTCGTGCTGGCTTCGGCGATCGCCTTCCTGATCGTCCCCGACCCGCCCACGTCGGACGAGGGCAGCGAGTTCATCCTCAACTTCGTCGCGGTGAACGACGCCGACCTGCTCTGGCAGGCGTTCTTCTTCGGGCTCGGCGGCATCTTTCTCCTCTGGTTCGGGGGGACGCTGGCCGCGGCGCTGCGCCGGCTCGGGCGGAACCCGGACGACCGGCTGCCGGCGGTCATCACCGCCTCTGCGGGAGCGGCCGTCGCGATGTTCCTCGTCGGCGTGATCGGCTTCGGAGCGCTCGCCTCGGGAATCGAGCAGATGGATCAGGGCGTGGCTTATGGCCTCTACCAGGTCGGAAGCTTCGCGTTCGTGATGACGGACTTCCCGGCAGCGGCCTTCGTCTGGGCCGCCTCGATCGGGATCGCGCGGTCGGAATTGCTCCCGAAGTCGGTCGGCTACGTCGGCGGGATCGTCGGGCTGCTGCTCATCGTCAACGCCGGAGGCCGCCTGCTCGGTGACCGCGCCGACTTCGCCCCCGGAGGGACCGCGAACACGATCGTCTTTGCGATCTTCCTCTTCTGGGTGTTCGTGACGAGCCTGTTCCTGATGCAGCGCGTGTCCCCTTCCCGCCGAACACCTGAGTCGTAGCCACGTTCCGTTGGCGTTCGAGCCCTCTCGGGGAGGACTCTGCGAACCGGTCGCGTGAGTTTCCCGACCACGTCAAGAAGTCGGTTGGTCCGCGCTCTAGCGGTCCCGATGCTCGCGTTGCTGGCGGGCTGCTCCGGCGGCGAGGGCTGGACGGTCGAGCGCGCGGAGGAGGTCACGAATGTCCGCGGCCTCACCGTACGCGTACTCGAGTGCCGCGGGCTGGGCCGCGAGCGAGACGGCCGCTACGACCGCTTCGCCTGCCGGGCCGGCGCACGAGCGCCCGGCGAGAAGGCCGAGACGGTCGCCGTGCTCTATGAGCTGCACGTGCGCGACTCGGGCTACGAGCTCCGAAACGTCAGATTCGTCGGCGGGCCCGGGATCCCCTAGCTAGCCGCCGACGGCGACGGCTTCCACGCCCGCTTCGCTGAGCGCCGCCTGCGCAGCAGCCAGGCGCGCCAACGGGACACGGTAGGGCGAGCAGGACACGTAGTCGAGCCCGAGCGTGTGGCAGAAGGCGACCGAGCTCGGCTCGCCGCCGTGCTCCCCGCAGATCCCGAGCTTGATGTGCGGCTTCGTCGAACGGCCCCGCTCGACCGCGATCGCCATCAGGTCCCCCACCCCGCTCTGGTCGAGCGTCTCGAACGGGTTCCGCTCGAGGACGCCGTCCTGGAGGTAGTGCGTGAGGAACTTGCCCTCTGCGTCGTCGCGCGAGAACCCGAGCGCGGTTTGCGTGAGGTCGTTCGTCCCGAACGAGAAGAAGTCAGCGTGCTCGGCGATCTCGTCGGCGCGGATGCAGGCTCGCGGGAGCTCGATCATCGTCCCCACCAGGTACTCGGCGTCGCCCTCCTCGTCGGCGGTCTCGATCGTGAGCTCTCGGAGCCGCCGGAGCTCCTCCTCGAAGCCGACGAGCGGGTGCATGATCTCCACGAGGGGCGGGTCGCCGGTCCGATCGCGAACGGCGATCGCGGCGCGGATGATGGCGCGCACCTGCATCTCGTAGATCTCCGGGAACATCAAACCCAGGCGACAGCCGCGGGTGCCGAGCATCGGGTTCGACTCTTGGAGCGCACGGATCCGGGCGCGCATGCGCGCGTCGGTCGCCTCCTCCGGCGGGGGCAGGAACTCGTGCAGCGGCGGGTCGAGCAGCCGGATGGTCACCGGCAGCCCTGCCATGGCCTCGAAGATGCCCTCGAAGTCGCTCTGCTGGTGCGGCAGGAGCCGGTCGAGCGCCGAGCGCCGCTCGTCCTCGCTCGACGCCATGATCATCTCGCGGACGACGGGCAGGCGGTCGTCGGCCATGAACATGTGCTCGGTGCGGCAGAGCCCGATGCCCTCGGCGCCGAACTCACGCGCCTTCGCGGCGTCGTCGGGCGTGTCCGCGTTCGTGCGCACCTTCAGCCGGCGTAGATCGTCGGCCCAGCCGAGGACGGTCTCGAAGTCCTCGTTGATGTCAGGCGGGATGAGCTTCACCTCGCCGGCGATGACCTCGCCCGTGCCACCGTCGATCGTGAGCGTCTCACCCTCCTTCAGAGTCGTCCCGTTTAGGGACATGGTCTTCGCGTCCATGTCCAGCGAGAGCGCCTCGCAGCCAGCCACGCACGGCTTGCCCATACCGCGAGCGACCACGGCCGCATGGGACGTCATCCCGCCGTGGGCGGTAAGGATCCCCTCCGCGGCGATCATCCCGTGGATGTCGTCGGGCGTCGTCTCCCAGCGGACGAGGATGACGGACTCGCCCTCCTTGCCGCGCTGCTCCGCCGTGTCGGCGTCGAAGACGACTGCACCTGAAGCCGCGCCGGGAGAGGCGTTCAGGCCCTTCGCCGCGACGTCGTAGGTCGCGTCCGGGTCGATCCGGGGATGGAGTAGCTGGTCGAGCTGGCCCGGGTCGATCCGCGCCACTGCTTCCTCTCGCGGGATCAGCCCCTCCTCGACCATGTCCACGGCCGCCTTCAGAGCGGCTGCCGCAGTTCGCTTCGCGCTGCGGGTCTGCAGCAGGAAGAGTTTGCCGTCCTCGACCGTGAACTCGATGTCCTGCATGTCGCGGTAGTGGGCCTCGAGCCGCTGGACGGTCTCGACGAACTCCGCGAAGGCGTCTGGCAGCCGGTCCTTCATGGCCGCGAGCGGCTCCGGCGTGCGGATGCCCGCTACGACGTCCTCTCCCTGCGCGTCGGCCAGGAACTCGCCGAAGAGGCCGGGGGCGCCGGTCGACGGGTCACGCGTGAAGGCGACGCCAGTGCCGGACTGCTCGCCCTTGTTGCCGAATACCATCTGGACGACGTTGACGGCGGTGCCCAGGTCGTCGGGGATGTCGTTGTGGCGGCGGTACCGCTGCGCGCGCGGCGTGTTCCAAGAGTCGAAGACTGCTCGCACAGCGCGGCCGAGCTGCTCCTTCCCGTCCTGCGGGAAGGGCCGGCCGGTCTGCTCCTGGTAGATGCGCCTGAAGGTCTCGATCAGGCCCGGGAGGTCGTCCTCCTGGTGGGCGAGCGCGTCGGAGAAGAAGTGCGCGTCGATGCCGTCGACGGTCTCGCCGTACATCTGGATGAGGCGGCGGTAGGAGTCGTGAGCGAAGCGCTCGTTGCCCGTGCGACGGGCGAGTCCCTCCGTCGCCTGGTCGTTGAGGCCGACGTTGAGGATCGTGTCCATCATCCCGGGCATCGAGATCGCCGCTCCGGAGCGGACGGAGACGAGCAGCGGATCGTCAGGATCGCCGAAGCGCTTGCCGGCAGTCTCCTCAAGCCGGGCCAGGTGCTCGTCGACCTCGTCTGCCAGGCCGTCCGGGAAGTCGCCCTTCTCCATGTAGGCGCGACAGGCGTCCGTCGTGATCGTGAAGCCGGCCGGCACCGGTACGCCGAGCTGGGTCATCTCCGCGAGGCCGATGCCCTTGCCGCCGAGCAGCTCGCGGCCGCCGTCGGTCGGCTCGTCGAGGTCGTAGACGTAGCGCGCCATGGGGCTGGGGATTATCGCTCAGCCGCGATACTCCGACCGTATGGCTGACCAGACGATCGTCCCGATCGGCGGTGGCAAGTTCTGCGACGGGCTCGCCGAGTTCCTCGTCCGCTTGACGCGCAACGAGCGGCCGCGGCTGCTCTACATCGGGACCGCCTCGGCCGAGGATCCCGAGCAGGCGCTGCGGACCTACGACCGGTTCGCGGGGATTGCCGAGGTGACGCGGCTGGAGTTCTTCCCCTGGCCGCCCGAGGATCTGCGGACGACGGTGCTCGACCAGGATGTCGTGTTCGTGGGCGGCGGCAACACGGCGAACATGCTCGCGATCTGGCAGCTTCACGGTGTGGACTCGCTCCTCGCGAAGGCGCGGGACGCCGGCATCGTCCTGTGCGGATCGAGCGCCGGCGGCATCTGCTGGTTCGAGTCGGGCGTGACCGATTCGTTCGGCCCGCAGCTGGAGCAGATGGACTGCCTCGGCTTCCTGTCGGGAAGCTTCTGTCCGCACTGGGACGACGAAGAGCAGCGGCGGCCGCGCTACCACGAGTTCCTGAAGAACGGCCTCGGCGCCGGCTACGCGGCGGACGCGGGCGTCGGGCTTCACTTCGTGAACGGCAAGCTCCAGGAGGCCGTGGGGTGCGACGAGGGCACGGGCGCATACCGACTGGAGGTCGTCGACGGCGAGGTGGTCGAGACGCCGATCCCGACGCGAGCCCTGTGACGCTTCGCGACGACTGGGAGGAGCAGGCGCCGAACTGGATCCGGTGGGCGCGGGAGCCGGATCACGACTCGTACTGGCGCTTTCACCGAGAGGGGTTTCTCGCGTCGCGCCCTGCGCCCGGCAGGCTGACGCTCGACATCGGATGCGGCGAGGGACGCGTGTCGCGCGACCTGCGGGAGCTCGGGCACCGGGTCATCGGCATGGATCGGTCCCCGTCGATGATTGCCGCCGCGCGAGAGGCGGATCCCGAGGGGGAGTACGTCGAGGCTGACGCGGCGGCGCTGCCGTTCGAGGACGGCTCAGCGGATCTGGTCATCGCGTTCATGTCGCTAATGGATATGGATGAGATGCCGGCGAGCGTCCGCGAGCTCGCCCGAGTGCTCGAACCGGGCGGCCTGTTCGTTGCGTCTGTCGTCCATCCCCTCAACTCCGCCGGACAGTTCGCGCCGCGCGACGGCGGCGAAGACGCTCCCTACGTCATCGACTCGTATCGGGAACAGCGGCGGTACGCGGACACGATCGAGCGTGCGGGCCTCCCGATGACCTTCAACAGCACGCACTTCACGCTGGAGGACTTCTGGCGCGCGTTTCGAGATGCACGCCTTGTCGTCACTGACCTCCGCGAGGGCTACGACGACGACAACCCGCGCTGGAGCCGGGTGCCGCTGTTCCTGCGGCTGCATGCGGTGCGGTCATGATCTGCGTCGGTCTCGGCGCAGGGGTCAGCGACCGGGTGGGTCGTCCGAAACGGACAGCCTCCGTCGGCAGGCCGCGAACCAATGATCGCTTCTGCGGCCTTGAGCCACACAGCGGCGCGCCAGATCGTCACGCTTTCGTAACGATCGTCGTGTCCCCGCGAGCCAGGCCCGAGGGACAGTCCCTCGCGCCCCGGCGTGCCCCGAGGCCAGCGTGATCGAGCTCCGGCCGATGACGCCCGCGTTCATCGAGGCCGTGCTCGACGACCGGCGCGAGGACGCCGCCTCAGAGCTAGGCATCGAGCTGCCGGACGAGTTCCCGTCCGAGGGTGAGCGTGGCTTCCTCGGCCTCCGGCTTCGCCAGATGCGGGACGACAAGCAGTTCCTGACCTGGTGCCCGAACGCCCTCGTCCTCGACGGGAAGATGATCGGCCACGCCGGCTACCACGGCCCGCCGGGCCAGAACTCGGCGCAGAATCCCGACGCCGTGGAGTACGGCTACAAGATCTTTCCCGCCTGGCGCGGCCGGGGCTACGCCACTGAGGCCGCGGTGATGCTCATGGACCTGGCGGAGCAGCGGGCGGGCACGAGGCACTTCGTCCTCTCCGTCAGCCCCGAAAACGATCCTTCACTTGCGATCGTGCGCAAGCTCGGCTTCGTCAAGACGGGCGAGCACATGGACGAGGAGGACGGCCTCGAGCACGTCTTCGAGCTTCAGCGCTGAGGAGATAGATCCCGGCCAGCAGGCTCGTCATTACGAGCCATGCCAGCCCGAACGCGAGCCAGTGGAAATCGGCTGGGTACTCGTTCGGGTCGTACGTGACGAATCCTGACGAGCCGGGCGGCGGCGTAAGCCCTGTGTCCGCGGTCACAAACGCCACTGGATACCCGAACTCGGCCGAACGGGCGTTCCCCGACGTGACCTCGCTCGGAAGCACCAGCGTCGCGAAAGTGCAGACGAGCCCGATCACAGCAACGATGATGACGACCCGAGCGATCACTGCTGACGTCGCGCCCTGAACTCCGCGATCCACGCGAGGCCGCGCAGTCCGAGCCAGAACGGTGCGAGGAGGAAGTAGAAGAGCAGCCCGGCGATCCCGAGGAGGGCCCACCACAGCGCCCAGCGCCACAACGGCACCGGCCTCGCGCGCGCCGCAGCCGCCGACTCGCTCACGATGCGGGCGCCGTCGCCCGGCGGCGCTGCTCGACGACCTGGATCACACGGGCAGCAGTCTCCTCGATCGACAGCTCGGAGATCTCGATCACGGGGCACCCGAGCCGCTTGTGGAGCTTCTCCGCCGCCTCGAGCTCGTCGTAGATCTCCGTCAGGTCGCGGTAGCGCCGATTGTTGCCGCCGAGGCGCCTCGCGCGGTCGGTGCGGATCTCGGCTAGGCGCTCCGCGTCGATGGTCAGGCCGACGACCTTCTTCGGGTCGAGGTGGAACAGGGCGTAGGGCGGCTCGATCCCCTTCACGACGGGGACGTTCGCCGTGCGGTAGCCGAGGTAGCCGAGATATATCGACAGAGGTGTCTTCGAGGTGCGCGAGACGCCGACGAGAACGATGTCCGCATCCTCCAGCCCGCCGGCCACGCCGTCGTCGTACTTGACCGCGAACTCGATCGCCGCCATGCGCTTGAAGTAATTGGAGTCGAGCGGCGGCCGCGCGCCGGGGGTCATCGTGGCAGGGTGACCGGAGACCCGCGCCACAGCGTCGATCGGGTGGCCGAGGATGTCGCAATAGTGGACGCGTGCGCTCTTGCAGAGAGCGCGCATCGCCTGCCTGAGCTCCTGGTCGACGAGCGTGTAGAGGATCACCGCGGGCCTGCCCTTGGCCCGGTCGACCGCGAGGCGCAGGTCGTCCACCGTCTCGACACGCGGGTGGACGATGTCCTCGAACTCCTGGTCCGGGAACTGGGCCTCGAGCGCCTGGACGAGCCTTTTTGCGGTCGCACCCGTCGCGTCCGAGATCACGTGGAGCTCAACGGTTGTCATCAGCAGGAGCGTAGCGCCGGCCCAAAAAAACCAACATGGCCCGGTGCCTGGCACCGGGCCATGTCTTTCGCGGAAAGAACCTGAGTTACTGCGCGGTCTCGGGCCTCGTGCCGAGCTCGACTGTGACGTCGCGCTCCTGCGAGCCGCGGCGAACCTTCAGCTCGAGCTCGTCGCCGGGCTTCCTTGCGTCGATCTCGTTGCGGAGCTCGTCACCGGTCTCGATCGACTCGCCGTCGACCTCGATCACGACGTCGCCGGTGCGCAGGCCGCCGCGGGACGCCGGACTGTTGGGGACGACGCTCTCGAGCTTGGCTGCGCCGTCGTCCGCCAGGCTGACGCCCAGGTACGCGTGCTCGACCTTGCCGTCCGTGATCAGCTCGGCCGCGACGCGCTTCGCCGTGTCGCCGGGCACGGCGTAGCCGACGCCGTCGCTGCCGCCGGAGTCACTCCGGATCTGCGCGGCGATGCCGACAACCCTTCCCTGCATGTCGAGCACGGGGCCGCCAGAGTTTCCGTGGTTCAGTGCAGCGTCCGTCTGGACGGCGTTCTCGATGGTGAAACCGTTGGGCGACCGAATCTCGCGACCGACCGCGCTGATCACGCCGGTGGTGAGGGTGCCCTCGAGACCGAACGGGCTGCCCAGCACGACGACCGGGTTCCCGACCTCGAGCGCGCCGGTCGGCGCGAACTGGAGCACCGTCAGATCCGGCGCGGGACGATCGACGTCCAGGACGGCGACGTCCGTGGACGGATCGGTGCCGACGATCTCGGCGTCGACCTCGGTGCCGTCGGAGAACTCGACCTGCACGGACTGCGCGTTGTCAACGACGTGCTGGTTCGTGACGATGTGTCCCTCTTCGTCGATGACGAAGCCGGACCCCGTCGCCTCGCCCGGGGTCTGGCCCTCGAACGGCGAGTCAGCACTGCCGCCGGTGCTCGCATGCACCTCGACGACCGCGTCCTTGTAGCGCTTGTAGAGCGCTGCGGTGGACGACGTGGCCTGAGAAACGGCCAGATTGGCCGACGCGGGCTGTGCCGCCGGCTCGGAGTCGGTCTGGAGCGCAACCGCTGCGCCCACCGCGCCCCCGACGCCGGCTCCGAGGAGGAGCGCCGCGGCGATCGCTGTCAGTTGCTTGCTCATCAAGAATCGTTCCTTTCGGTGGTTGTGATGGCTGCATGGAACCTGTGCCGCCTAAGAGCCGCCTGAAAACCACGTTGCTCTCTCGTTAAGGGCCGTTAAGGCGTTTCTAGCGGGGGATCTGAGCCAGGTCCCCAAGCGCCCCCAGAGTGTCCCGGACGTCGAGGAGGAGCCGGAGACGGTTCTCGCGCACCTTCGGATCCTCGGCCATCACCAGGACGTCCTCGAAGAAGGTGTGGAGCACGGGGCCGAGCCGAGCGCCTGCCTCGACGGCGGCCTCGAAGTCGCTCGTCTCGAGGGCGGCGGCGATCTGAGGCTCCACGGCGGCGAGCGCATCCGCAACGTCCTTCTCGGCAGGCTCTGACAGCAGCGCCGGGTCGAGCTTCGCCGCGGCCTTCTCCTTCTCACCGAGCCGGCCGGCGCGGATGTAGGCCGTGTGGATCGGCTCGAGCCGCTCGTCGGGCAGCGCCGCAAGCGCCTGGGCAAGCCGCGCGACCGAGCCGAGGTCCGGGACGCTGGCGGCGCGGGCGGCACGCACGAACTCGACCGGGACATCGCGGAGCAGGCCCTCGAACCGCTCCTCCACGAACTCGCCGACTTCGCCCGGAAGGAGCTCGCGCGGAATCGTGAGGCCGCCCTCAGTCGCCAGCCGGTCGAGGCCGATCGCCGCCCTGCGGAGGCCGAACGGGTCCCGCGAGCCCGTCGGCTTGTGTCCGAGCGAGAACGAGACGGTGAGCGTGTCGATCTTGTCCGCTGCCGCGAGCACGCGGCCCGGCTCGGTTTCAGGCAGCGGCCCGCCCGCGGAATCGGGCAGGTACTGCTCGGCAACGGCCGCGCTGACTGCGTCCGGGTAGCCGGCGAGCCGCGCGTACTCCGCGCCGATCTCCCCCTCGAGATCCGGGAACTCGCGCACGAGCTCGGCAGCCTGGTCCGCTTTCGCGAGGCGCGCGGCCTCGAGCGACGCGTCGCCTCCACCCAGCCGGTCGACGAGCGCGACGAGCCGCTGCGTCTTGTCGGCGAAAGTGCCGGCCTCGGCGAAGTACACGATCGACCCGAGCCTGCCGGCGAGCTCGTCGATGCCGGCGCTCACGTCCCGTTCGAACGTGAAGCTCGCGTCGTCCAGCCGTCCCTCCAGGACGTTCTCGTTTCCTAGCCGAACGACGTCCCGATCTCCTCCATTGGCGACGAAGGCAAAACGGTTGCCACCGAGTGGGAAGTAGCGCTGGTGCGACTGCATCGCCGTCTCGACCACGGCGGCGGGAAGCGAGAGGAACCGTTCGTCGAAGCTGCCCTCGAGGACCAGCGGCTGCTCGACGAGGTGGATCACCTCGCGGAGCTTCCGCAACGGGTCACGCCACTCTCCGAGCGCGTCGAGCCCTTCGCCGACGAGCTGCTGTCGCTCGGCAGGATCGGGCTCGACGCCTGCCGAGCGAAGCGTCTCGATATACGCCTCGGCGCTCGGCACCTCCACCTCCCGGTGCGTGAACCGATGTCCCTGCGTCGTCGTCCCGTGGCCTTCGACAGGTTCGGCGTCGAGCCGCGCGCAGGTCCACCGCACCGGCCGTGGGAACCGCAGGCCGGAGTCGTTCCAGCGCATCGTCTTGCCGAAGCGGAGACCACGGACGATCGCGTCCAGCTGTCCGGGCAGGGCCTCGCTCAGTGGCTCTCCCTGAGACACGACCCCGAGGAACCCGTCCCGTTCCTCCAGGTCGTCGACGGACACCCCGTGGCGCTTCGCGAAGCCCTCGGCCGCCTTCTCGCGCAGCGAGATCGGCGGCCCCTTGATCCACTGCTCGCCGGTCTGCTCCTCGACGCTCACGAGGATCGCCAGGCGCCGCGGGCCTACGAGCACCTGGTCCGGCGGTGCGCCGAGCTGGCGCTCACTCAGGACGGGGAGCTGCGCCTCCGCCTCGTAGACCGAAGCGGCGGGGAGCTCCTCGCAGCCGATCTCAAGCAGCAGCAGTTTCGCCAACGTACTCCTGGGCGACTTGCCGGGCGAGGTCGCGGACCCGACCGATGTACGAGGCGCGCTCCGTCACGGAGATCGCGCCGCGCGCGTCGAGCAGGTTGAAGATGTGCGAGGCCTTGAGCACCTGGTCGTAGGCCGGCAGCGGAAGCTTGCGCGCGAGGAGCCGCTCGCACTCTGCCTCGTAGTCGGCAAAGTGCCGCATCAGCAGCTCGACGGAAGCCTCCTCGAAGTTGTACGCCGAGAACTGGCGCTCGTTCTCGCGGTAGACCTCGCCCCAGGTCATTCCCGGCGCCCACTCCAGGTCGAAGGCGGTCCGCTTGTCCTGGAGGAACATGGCCAGGCGCTCGAGCCCATAGGTGATCTCACCCGAGACAACCTCGACGTCCATCCCGCCCAGCTGTTGGAAGTACGTGAACTGCGTCACCTCCATGCCGTCGACCCAGACCTCCCAGCCGAGGCCCCAGGCGCCGAGCGTCGGGCCCTCCCAGTCGTCCTCGACCAGGCGTACGTCGTGCCGCTTCGTGTCGATCCCGACCGCCTCCAGCGAGCCG
>DATFOC010000091.1:0-2076 GCA_035265935.1 Gaiellaceae bacterium | reverse complement strand
GGTGTTGCGACGGTGCTGACGCGCGGCTATGCCGCGCAGCCGGAGCCGCACCCGCCGACCTGCGTTCCCTCGGGAAGCTCCTCGCCCTCTTCGACCTGGAAGCTGTGCCCGCAGCCGCAGGCCGAGACGGCGTTCGGGTTCTCGATCTTGAACCCGGACTCCTGAATCGTCTCGAGGTAGTCGACGGTGGCGCCGCGCAGGTACGGGGCGCTGAACGGGTCGACGACGAGCGTCACGTCGTGCATGCGCACCTGGTGATCGCCCTCGGCCGCGCCGCGGTCGAAGCCGAGCGCGTACTCGAAGCCGCTGCAGCCGCCACCCTGGATGGCGACCCGGAGCACCTCGGCCTCGCCGGCCGGCTCCTGCGCCATCAGCGCGGAGATCTTCACGGCCGCGCGCTCGGTGAGCGTGACGACGGCGTCCTGGGCAGCCTCGCGCGGGGTCTCGATCGTGGCCATGGACAGAGTGTAGCGAGGACGCCCGCGAGCGCGACTTCGTGACACCCGCAACGCGCTTGGCTGCGGGGGTTTCGGTTGGGTTCGTGGCAGGGCAATCGTTACTGCTAGGTTCCACGCGCCGACGCGGGAAGGACGGGTTTTGTTCGACGACTGGCTGCCGTTCGCGATCTACGGGGTCTTCGCGCTCGCGATCCCGGCGTCGATGATCTTCTTCAGCTTTGCGTTCGCGACGCGGCCGTCACGCCGCACCCGCGCGCGCACGATTCCGTTCGAGTCGGGGGTCTCGCAGGGGTCGCCGCAGAAGCAGCGGTTCACCGTCAGCTTCTACCTCACCGCGATGCTCTTCATCCTCTTCGACATCGAGATCGTGTTCCTGTATCCGCTCGCCGTGATCCTGCACAAGCTCGAGTGGTTCGGGTTCGTCGAGTTCGTCGTCTTCCTGGCGATCCTGCTCGTCGCATACGTGTACATCTGGCGCAAGGGTGCGCTCGAATGGCGGTAGGCAAGCCGCTTCGGCAGCTGGGCCTCAAGTCCGAGCGCCTGCTGATGCCCCAGAAGGCGAGCTACTTCCAGGAGGAGGTCGAGAACCTGGAGGAGAAGGTCGGGCTGACGACGGTCGAGAAGGCCGTGCGCTGGGCGCAGACGAAGTCGATGTGGCCGGACACCTTCGGGCTCGCGTGCTGCGCGATCGAGATGATGTCGATCGTCGGGAGCCGCTACGACATCGCGCGCTTCGGGATGGAGGCGTTCCGCGCCTCGCCGCGTCAGGCCGACCTCCTGATCGTGTCCGGGCGCGTGTCGCACAAGATGGCTGCCCCGCTGCGCCAGATCTACGACCAGATGCTGGAGCCGAAGTGGGTGATCGCGATGGGCGCCTGCGCGAGCTCAGGCGGGATGTTCAACAACTACGCCGTCCTGCAGTCGGTCGACAAGGTCGTCGCCGTCGACGTCTACGTCCCCGGGTGCCCGCCGCGCCCCGAGCAGCTGATGGAGGGGATCATCCGCCTGCACGAGGCCGTCCAGGCGGGAGTGCCGCCCGCCTACGACCTGCGGAGCGTCGCGTCCTGACCGGCGTAGGCTCGACGGAGCCGGCAAGGAGTTCCGGCGGGTGGGAGGCGGTGCCGGGGTTCGTGTCCGTGCGCGAGCAGCACGGCGAGACGACGGTTGTCGTCGAGACGGAGCGGCTGCTCGAGGCGGCGGAGTACCTCCGCGACGAGGGCCACTTCAACATGCTCTCGGACCTCACCCCGACCGACTACCTCGGCTGGGGCTCGGCCGGCGTCTCCGGCTACATCGGCACTGCTTCATCTTCTTTGGGCGGCGGCCGGAACCTGAACGCGCCGATGACGCAGGGCTACCAGGCGCTCCCGGAAGCGAAGCCGAAGCGCTTCTCGGTCAGCTACCACCTGCTCTCGGTCAGCACCGAGCCGCGCCGGCTTCGGCTCCAGTGCTGGGTCGGCGACGGCGAGCCGGTGCCGAGCGTGATCCGCATCTGGCCGACCGCCGACTGGCACGAGCGCGAGGCCTGGGACATGATGGGCATTCGCATCGAGGGCCATCCGCACCTCCGCCGGATCCTGATGGAGGACGACTGGGAGGGCCACCCGCTGCGCAAGGA
>DATFOC010000090.1:0-17038 GCA_035265935.1 Gaiellaceae bacterium | reverse complement strand
CCGAGCAGCAGCGCTCCGGCCAGTGCGGCGAGCGCTCCCTGGTAGTGGACGACCGTCGAGCCGGCGAAGTCCTGCATCCCCATCGCGAACAGCCAGCCGTCCGGGTGCCAGATCCAGTGCGAGACGACTGAGTAGACGAGCGTGAAGACGACGCCGAACGCGAAGTACACCCAGAGCTTCGTCCGCTCCGCCATTGCGCCCCAGACGATTGCAAGCGAGACCGCGGCGAACACGACCTGGAAGAAGTACGCGGCGCCGGCGGGAATCGAGGCGAACCATGAGAACGGCGCGGCTCCGACCGCGAGCAGCTCCTCCGACGAGGGCGCGAACCCTGACCCGCCGACGAGCCCGTTCCCGCCGTCCCCGAACGCGATTCCGAAGCCGACGAAGAAATAGACGAGGGACGCGATCCCGAGCACCAGCACGTTCTTTGCCGCGATGTGCCCGGCGTTCTTCATCCGCGTCAGGCCCGCCTCGAGAAACGCGAAGCCGGCCTGCATGAACATGACCAAAACGGCCGCGACGACGACCCAGACGGTGCTCGCGGCTATGACCAGCTCCTCGGTCGTCATACGCGCTCCACCTCCTCCAACCTCAGGCCGGATCGGTTGTGGGTGACGTTTCCGACGGGCGTCGTCCAGACGATTCCGTCGCCCGACTCGTTGCCGCTCCGCGCCGCATCCGAGATCGCAGCGGCCACGCCGCCCGCGATCTCCTCGGCGACGACGAAGGTCAGGACCGCCTTCGGCAGGAACCGCGACTCGAAGGTCCGGCCCCGGTATTCGTGCGTGATCCCGCGCTGGCGTCCGTGCCCGATCGCCTCGACCACCGTGACTCCGACGTGGCCGGTCTGCTCCTCGACCGCGTCGATCACCGTCTCCACGCGCTCGCGGATGACGACTGCCTCTACCTTGATCACGAGACCTCCTCCGATCGCCGTTCCATGAGCACGACGTCGCGCCAGACGCCGTGGTGCTTGCCGATTCGCTCGCGCGTGCCGACGACCCGGAAGCCGCAGCGCTCATGCAGCGCGATCGAGCCTTCGTTCTCGGGGAAGATTCCGGCCTGGATCGTCCAGACGCCGTCCGACTCAGCGCGGTGAACGAGCTCCTCGAGCAACGCCCGGCCGACGCCCCGGCCCTGTGCCGAGTCGGCGACGTACACGCTGTCCTCCGCGACCCCGCCGTAGACGCAACGCTCTGAGACCGGCGAAAGCGCCGCCCAGCCAACCACCTCGCCGCCCGCGTCGGCGACGAGTCGGAGCGAATGCGCACGGTCCCACTCGCTCCACCCGGGAACCTCAGTCTCGAATGTCGCGTCGCCGCCGCGGATGCCCTGCTCGTAGATCGAACGCACCGCGCGCCAGTCGTCCGGGACCAGAGGCCGGACGCTCACGCCGTCTGGAACCCGGTCGTCCATTTCACGTCCCAGGCGGACACCTCGTACGGCTTCCCCGATGTCGCGGCGATCACGAGCACCGACGTGCCAGAGTCGACCGCCATCGCACGGCCTGTGACGCCCCCGGGATCCGGATCGGGAACCCCGGGGATCTCGTCGATTCGCTTGACGGCGTACCGCACCGCACCTAGCAGTCGAAGTAGAGCCCGAACTCGGCCGGGTGCGGCCGCAGCCGGACGACATCGACTTCGTTCTGGCGCTTGTAGTCGATCCAGGTCCGGATCAGCTCCTCGCTGAAGACGCCGCCCTTCGTGAGGAACTCGTGATCCGCCTCGAGGGCATCGAGTGCCTCGTCGAGCGACGACGGCACCTGAGGGACCTCCCCGTGCGACTCCTCGAACAGGTCGTAGTCGGCCGGGGCTCCGGGGTCGAGCCCGCGCTCGATCCCGTCGATGCCTGCCATCAGCATGGCCGAGAAGGCCAGGTACGGGTTGGCCGCCGCGTCCGGGCACCGGAACTCGATCCGCTTCGCCTTGGGCGACTCCGAGTACATCGGGATCCGGATGCACGCGGAGCGGTTCCGCTGCGAGTAGACGAGATTCACAGGCGCCTCGTAGCCCGGCACCAGCCGCCGGTACGAATTCGTCGTCGGGGCGCAGAACGCGAGCAGCGCCGGCGCGTGGGCGAGCAGGCCGCCGATGTACGAGCGAGCTGTCGCCGACAGGCCCGCGTAGCCGTCGGCGTCAGCCATCAGCGTCTCGCCGTCCTTCCAGAGCGACTGGTGGGAGTGCATGCCCGACCCGTTGTCACCGAAGAGCGGCTTGGGCATGAAGGTCACCGTTTTGCCGGCCGCCCGGGCGACGTTCTTGACGACGTACTTGTAGGTCATCACCTGGTCGGCCATGCGCGTCAGCGACCCGTAGCGCAGGTCGATCTCACACTGGCCCCCGGAAGCGACCTCGTGGTGGTGGAACTCGCACGGGATGCCGAGCCGCTCGAGCGTCAGAACCATCCGAGTGCGGAGGTCGTGCAGCGTGTCGTGCGGCGCCGGCGGGAAGTAGCCCTCCTTCTCCCGCACCGTGTAGCCGAGCCCCGGCTTGCCCGAGTTCCAGTGGCCCTCGGCCGAATCGACCGCGTAGTGCGAATGGTTCGGGCCGAGGTCATATGAGACCTCGTCGAGGACGAAGAACTCGCACTCGGGCCCGAAGTACGCGGTGTCCGCAATCCCGCTGGACTCGAGGTATGCCTCAGCCCGCTTGGCGACCCCGCGCGGGTCCCGCCCGTAAGGCTGGCGCGTGACCGGGTCGGCGATCTCGCAGAGGATCGACAACGTCGGCGCTTCCGTGAACGGATCGAGGATCGCGCTCGCGGCGTCGGGCATCAGGAGCATGTCCGACTCGGAGATCCCCTGCCAGCCGCGGATCGAGGAGCCGTCGAAGCCGAGCCCGTCGTCGAACGAGGTCTCGTCGAAGGCCGAGATCGGCAGGGTCATGTGCTGCCAGGTCCCGAGCAGGTCGCAGAACTTCAGGTCGACCATCTGGGCCTGCGTCTGGCCGGCCCAGGCAATCGCCTCCTTGGCCGCGGGCGTCGTCTTCTGCCCGTTCGCCAGGTAGTGCCTCGTCTCGATCTCGCTCACTTTCTCCCTCCTTGAACGCGAAAAAGCCCCAGGGCTCCCGAGAGTCCTGAGGCTCCATTGCCTCGACGCGCACCTCCGGCGGCGCGTGCCTGATTCCACTGTAGAAGATTCGTCGGACGCAGCGCTAGGGTCGGGCCGTGAAACTGCGCGGACGTCTAGGTGCGCTCGAGGAGCGGGAGTTCCGGCTTCTCTGGTTCAGCCGCGTCGTCTCGGACTTCGGCGATCGGTTCGGCACGATCGGCCTGGCGTTCGCGGTGCTCGCGATCGAGAGGTCCGCGGCGGCGCTTGCCTACGTCCTCGCTGCCCGGACGGTCGCGAGCATCGCGCTGTTCCTCGTCGCCGGCGTCTGGGCCGACCGGCTGCCGCGGCAGCGGGTCATGCTCGTATCCGACGTCGGACGCGGCATCGCCACGGCCGCAATGGCCGTTCTGCTGCTGACGGACCGCGCTGAGATCTGGCACCTGGTGGTGCTCGCCGCGGTCTACGGCGCTGCGGAGGCGTTCTTCGGCCCTGCCTCGCAGGGCCTCGTCCCGCAAACCGTGAGCCCCGCGCGGCTCCAGCAGGCGAACGGCCTGATGTCACTCTCCCGCAACGTCACCGCAGTCGCCGGCCCCGCCGCCGCCGGCGTCGTCATCGCGCTCTCGAGCCCCGGATGGGCGCTCGTCGTCGATGCAGTGACATTCGGCGTCAGCGCGGCGTTCCTGGTCCGCATACGGGTGTCGTTCACCAAGCCGGCGAAGCAGACGTTCTTCACCGACCTCCGGGAAGGCTGGAGCGAGTTCACGCGCCGGACGTGGGTGTGGGTCTGCGTCTGCCACTTCGCGCTCTTCCAGTTCGCCGCGCTCGCACCGTTCTTCGTGCTCGGTCCGCTGATCGCCGAGGAGGAGCTGGGCGGCGCCTCCGCCTACGCGACGATCAGCGCGTTCGGCGGCGTCGGCTCGGTGATCGGAAGCCTGGCGGCAATCAGGTTCCGACCGGATCGCCAGCTCGTCGCCGCCTTCCTCTCGCTGCTGATCTGGACTCCCGTCCTGGTCGCCTACGCGGTCGCCGCGCCGGTGTGGGCGATCTCCGCGTTGGCGCTCGTCGCCGCGGCCGGGATGAACTTCGCAGGGACGATCTGGTTCACGGCGCTCCAGCAGCACGTCCCGCAGCACGCGCTCTCCCGCGTGAGCTCGTACGACTGGGCAGGCTCGGTGCTCTTCACCCCGCTCGGATTCGTCCTCGTCGGACCACTCGCAGACCAGTTCGGCGCCGCCGACGTGCTCTACGCTGCAGCTGTCTGGACGGTGGCCTCGAGCGTCGCCATCCTCGCGATCCCGAGCGTTCGCAACCTGCGCCGCCAGGACGCGCACCCGGAGACGTCCGAGGTCGATCCCTTGACCGCCACGCAGACCGCTGGCTAAGGTGGCTGCGCTGATGTCTCGCATGGGTTGAGCACTTCCACGGGTTCGCGGGCCTCCTGAGGCCTGCTGAAGCCTGTCCTCACCCACTCGAACGCACGTAGGAGACATCGCATGACCGCAGGGAACAACACGAATGGGACACCGGCCGTCGTCGTAGACGACCTCCGCAAGGAATTCTTCCGCAATGACGGACGGCATCGCCTACGGCGGCGCCGCAAGCGCGTCGCTGCGCTCGCCGGAGTCACGTTCGAGGTCGGACGTGGCGAGACCGTGGCGATCCTCGGCCAGAACGGGTCGGGCAAGTCTACGCTGATCCGCCTGCTCTCGACACTGCTTCTCCACGACGGCGGCGCGGCCCGGATCTTCGGCCACGACGCTTTCACGGAGACCCGTGCGGTGCGGCGGCTGATCAACCGCGTGTCCGTCGAGGCCTCGTTCTTCAAGAAGATGTCTGCGGTCGAGAACCTCAGCTACGCCGCGCGCTTCTACGGGATGCCGATCCGCGAGACCCGGAAGCGCATCCCCGAGATCCTCGAGCGGGTCGGATTCCCGAAGGCTCGGATGAACGAGCCGCTCGAGGATCTCTCGCGCGGTATGCAGCAGAAGGTCGCGCTCGCCCGGGCCCTGCTCACTGCACCGATCGTCCTGCTCCTGGACGAGCCGACGACGGGTCTCGACCCGCGTTCGAAGCTCGAGGTGCAGGAGTTCATCCGCGAGATCAGGCGCGAGCACGACGCGTCTGTCCTGCTCTGCACGCACGACCTCGTCGAGGCCGAGGAGCTCGCCGACCGCGTCGGCATCCTCGACCGCGGCCGGCTGATCGAACTCGCCTCGGCCGACGAGCTGAAGCGCAAGCACGGCACGAAGACGCTCGAGGAGGCCTTCTTCGCCGCCACCGGCAAGTCGTTCGAGGATGAGCCGCCTGAAGAAGACGACGACTGATGCCGGGCGCAGCAGCAGTGCTCCGACACGAGCTGATCGGCCTCGCCGGCGTCTTCGAGCGGAACGTCTACCTCGTGCGCCGCTACATCTGGTGGGACTTCGCGTTCTTCGTCTGGACGATCGCGAACACGCTCACGATCGTCTTCATCGGCGAAGGCGTCGAGGCGACGGGCGGCGACATCGACGTCGAGCGGGTGACGACCCAACTCCTCGTCGGCGCCGTCGTCTGGGCGTACCTCGGCGTGATCTTCGAGATCCTCACGGAGACCGTCGCCTGGGAGCGCTGGGAGGGGACGATCGAGTACACGTTCATGGCCCCCCTGTCGCGGCCCGTTCACCTGTTCGGCATGGGGCTGTTCGCGATCGTCTACGGGATCGTCCGCGCGATCCTGCTCTTCGGAGTCGTCGCGCTCTTCTTCGATCTCAACCTCGCCGAGGCCGACTACCTGGCGGCGATCGCCGTGCTGCTCGTCGCCTCGGTCTCCTTCATCGGGATCGGGATGATGACGGCGGTCCTGCCGCTGATCTCACCCGAGAAGGGGACGCAGCTCGGATTCATGGCGCAGGGGATCCTGCTCGTCATCTCAGGCGTCTACTACCCCGTCGAGGTCCTGCCCGAGTGGATGCAGTGGGCTTCGGTCGTCTCGCCGGCGACCTACGCGCTCGACGGGCTCCGCGACGCAATCATCGAAGGCGACGGGCTGTCGGAGATGGGCGACGAGCTCTGGCCGCTCGTCCTGATCGGAGCCGTCACGATCCCGCTGGGGCTCTGGGTCTTCCGGCGCGGCGAGATCTACGCGAAGCGGCACGGCAAGCTGAAGCGGTCGGGATGATCCGGCGCGCAGAGTCCGGCGCCGACCTCGCCGCGTACTGCGACGTCTGGAACGCAATCACGCCGCGCGAGCCGACCGCAGTGGAGGACGTGGAGCGGCGGCTCGAGCGGCAGCCTGAGCGTCTCTACCTCGTGGCCCTCGAAGAGGACGAGGTCGTGGGCCTCGGGTTCTGCGGCCCCTCGCAGTCACCTGAGCGAACCGCCGTCGTCGTCCGCGTCCTTCCCGAGCACCGACGTCGCGGAATCGGCTCGGAGCTTCTCGACCGGGTCGTCGCACACGCCGCCCAGCTCGACCGGCCGCAGATCTCCGGGATGGTCTTCGAGGACGACCCCGACTCGATTGCGTGGGTCACGAACCGCGGCTTCGAGGAGGGCCAGCGCCAGGTCGAGCTCGCGCGCGAGGTCGGTCCGGACGAGGCCGAGCCGAAGGCCCCGGACGGGATCGAGCTGGCGGAGCTCGACGAGAGCCGCCACCAAGCGGCGTACGAGGTCTGGGTGGAGTGCTACCCGGACATGGCCGTGTCGCCGCCGATCCCCGCCCCGAGCTACGAGGAGTGGCTCGAGGAGGAGGTGTCCGGCCCTGTCACGTTCGTGGCGCTCGACGCCGGGCGCGTCGTCGGTGCGGCGGCACTGCTGGAGCGCGTCGACGGGCTGGCCGAGCACGGCCTGACGGCAGTCCGCCGCTCGCACCGCCGCCGCGGGATCGCCACTGCGCTGAAGCAGGGGCTGATCCACTGGGCCGCCGAGCACGGCTTCCGTGAGCTGACGACCTGGACGCAGGACGGAAACGCCGCCATGCAGGCGGTGAACCTCAAGCTCGGCTACCGGCCCCGGCCGGCCGTGATCACCGTCTGGCGGCCCGTGTGACACTGCTCGACGAGCGCAAGCGGACCGTTCAGGCGGCGTACGACACGCTCGGCCGGCGCTTCGGCGAATGGGCCGAGGAAATCGAGGGCGACCCCTGGGACCGCTTTCTCGAGGAGCTTGCGGTCCGGCTGCCCGCAGGGAGTCGGCTGCTGGATCTGGGCTGCGGGAACGGAGCGAAGATCGCCCGCCTCACCGGAAGCGTCGAGCTCGTAGCCGTGGATCTCTCCGAGGAACAGCTTCGGCTCGCCCGCGCGACCCTTCCGGGCTCGACGCTCGTCCACGGCGACTTCGGCGCGCTCGACTTCGCCACCGAGACGTTCGACGCGGTCACCGGCTTCTACTCGATCATGCACGTCCCAAGGGATGAGCATCGTGGTCTGTTCGAGCGGATCGTCGGCTGGTTGAAGCCGGGCGGCCTTTTCCTCGCATCGCTGAGCCACGTGGGAGGCGAGGACAGGACCTACGAATGGCTCGGCGTCGAGATGTTCTTCTCCGGCTTTGACGCTGAGACGAACCGTCGGCTCGTTCGCGATGCCGGATTCGAGCTGATCCTCGACGATCTCGTCTGGATGCAGGAGCCGCAGGGTGAGGTGGCGTTCCTCTGGGTGCTCGCGAGGAAGGCGTCGTGAAGCGGCCTGACGCCACCCGGGTCTTCTACGGGATGGAGTTCTTCGACACGCTCGGCGCCCAGGCGGCGTTCACTGTCTGGGCCGTCTACCTCGTGCAGGACGTCGGCGTGAACCCGCTCCAGCTCGTCCTGCTCGGGACGGTGAGCGAGATCGCGATCTTCCTCTTCGAAGTGCCGACCGGCGTCGTCGCCGACACCTACAGCCGGCGACTTTCGATCATCATCGGGATGATCCTGGCGGGGCTGTCGATGGTCATCTTCGGCCTCGTCGCCGTCTATTGGGTGATCGTGCTCGCGGTCGTCATGCGAGGGATCGGCGGCACGTTCATGAGCGGCGCCTGGGAGGCGTGGATCACGGACGAGCACGGCGTGGAGGGGATCGGCCGGGTGTTCCTGCGCGGGAACCAGTTCTCGTACCTGGGCGCGATCGCCGGCGCCGCGCTCGGCGTCGGGATCGCGATATGGGACCTCGGCGCGGGGATCGTGTTCGGCGGGATCGTCTCGGTGCTGACCGGGATCGCGTGCATCTTCGTCATGCCGGAGCACGGCTTCCAACGCCGTCCTGTGGAGGAGCGCAGGTCGCCGCTGCGCGCCATGCGGAAAACGGCGGTTACGGGCGGAAAGCTCGTGCGCGGGCACAACATCCTCCTGCTCATCGTGGGGATCACGTTCTTCGCGGGGGCCGCATCCGAGGGCCTCGACCGGCTGTGGGAGGCGCACCTGCTCAAGGACGTCGGGCTCCCGGAGCTGTGGGGCCTGGATCCAGTCGTCTGGTTCGGCATCTTCAACATCGTCGGCCTCGCCGCCGGGATCGTGATCACGTCGTTCCTGGTACCCCGTTTCGAGTACGCGGACAACGCGAAGCTGGCCCGTACGCTGCTCTGGCTGACCGTCGTCCTCTCGCTCTCGGTCGTGATCTTCGGGCTCGCCACGAGCTTTGCGGTCGCCGCCGTCGCCTACCTCGTCGCGCGGCTCGTGCGACGCCTCAAAGACCCGCTCTACGTCACCTGGCTGAACAAGAACGTCGAGGACTCCAGCGTCCGCGCAACCGTGAACTCGATCGCGAGCCAGGCGGACGCGATCGGCGAGGTGGCCGGCGGGCCGGCAATCGGCGTGATCGGGACGGTCGGGTCCCTCAGGGCCGCTCTCGTCGCGACCGGGGTCCTGCTCACCCCGGCGATTCCGCTCTTCCTGCGGGCGCTGCGTCACGGCGGCCGCGAGCCCGAGCTCGAAGAGGCCGAAGCGCCCGCGTGAACCGGATCAGGATCCTCCGGCCTCTCCGCGAGCGCGACTTCGCGCTGTTCTGGCTGGGCTGGACGGTGTCGCTGATCGGCGACGGCTTCTTTCTCGTCGCCATCGCGTGGCAGGTCTTCGACCTCTGGAACTCGCCTACGGCGCTCGCGGTGGTCGGCGTGGCCGAGACGATCCCGATCGTCGCCTTCGTTCTGGTCGGCGGGGTCGTCGCGGACCGGTTCGAGCGCCGGAAGGTGCTGATCTTCTCCAGCGCGCTCCGTGGCACCGCCGTCGGGGTGCTCGGGGTGCTCGCGATCACGGGGGCCGTCGAGTTGTGGCACATCTTCGTCCTCTCGGCGTTCTTCGGCGCCGGCCAGGCGTTCCAGGGGCCCGCGGCAGGCGCAATCATCCCCGACCTCGTCCCGAGGCACCTGCTCGTCGAGGCGAACTCGCTTTCGCAGTTCGTCCGCCAGGGAGCGTTCGCCTTCGTCGGCCCGGCCGTCGGCGGCTTCGTCGTGCATTCCGTCGGTGCCGGCTCGGCCTTCCTGATCGACGCCGCGACCTTCGGCTTCGCGATCGTCACCCTGCTCCTCCTCCACCCGAGACCGGCCGCCGCGACCTCGGAGGGCGCCACCTCGGTGCGCCGCGACATCGCTGAGGGGCTCCGCTACGTCCGACAGAAGGTCTGGCTCTGGGGCACGCTCGGTTGGGCGCTCGCGGCGATCTTCCTGGTCTACGGCCCGTTCACCGTGTTGCTTCCGTTCCTCGTGCGCAACGAGCTGGGGGGCGACGCGGGCGACCTGGGACTGGTGTTCGCGGCCGGCGGGCTGAGCGCGATCCTCGTGTCACTCGCGGTTGGGCAGATCGGCCTGCCGCGCCGCCACATCACGTTCATGTACGGGCTGTGGATGGTCGCCTGCCTCCAGATCGCCGCCTTTGCACTCGCCGACGTGCCGTGGCAAGCGATGGCGATCTCGTTTGCGGGCGAAGGCTGCTGGGCCGGCGGCCTGATCGTCTGGGTGACGCTGATGCAACGCGTCGTGCCCGCCGAGCTCCTGGGTCGGGTGAAAAGCGTCGACTGGCTGCTGTCGCTCGGCCTCGCGCCGCTCTCGTTCGCCGTCACCGGCCCGCTCGCGGGCTGGCTCGGCGTGAAGCCGGTGCTGCTCATCTCCGGCATCGGCGCGGGCTTGCTCACCGTGCTCTTCTACTTCCTCCCCGGCATGCGCGACACGGAGACTCCGGGCCACACGAGCCGGGTGATCCTCAGCGAGCCGGCCGAGCACGCCGCCCTCCCCGTAAAGGACCCCGACGGCCTACTTGCAGGGGCGCGGCAGGGGCAGTAGTCTCCGGCGGGCACGGAGGCAACGGAGCCTCGGGCAGGCGCCCGGGGCTTTTCGCATTCAAGGAGGCGAAATGGCGCAGGTCGAGAGCAAGCCGAGAGCGACGTCGAGCACGGAGGACCGCAAGGATGTCCTGAAGCGGATCAAGGACGAGGGCGTGGAGTTCCTCCTGCTCTGGTTCACCGATCTCGAGGGGCACCTGAAGAGCTTCGCGGTCACGCCGGCGGAGATGGAGGAGGCGCTCGACGACGGGATGGGCTTCGACGGCTCGTCGATCACCGGCTTCAACGCGATCGAGGAGTCGGACATGGTCGCGATCCCCGACCCCCGCACCTTCCAGCTGATGCCCTGGCGCGAAGGCGAGACCAAGGTCGCCAGGATGATCTGCGACGTCGTCACGCCCGACGGCGAGCCCTACGAGGGCGACCCGCGCTACGTCCTCCGCCGCGCGCTCGAGCGGATGAAGGGCATGGGCTTCGACACGTTCAACGTCGGCCCCGAGCTCGAGTACTTCCTCTTCAAGGACGCGAAGGGAACGGAGACGCTGGACGAAGGCGGCTACTTCGCGATGACGACGATGGACGCGGCGAGCGAGCTTCGGCAGGAGACCGTCCGCGCGCTCGAGTCGATGGGGATCCCGATCGAGTACGTCCACCACGAGGTCGGCCCGTCCCAGCACGAGATCGACATGCGCTTCGCGCCGGCGCTCGAGATGGCCGACCACACGATCACCTACCGCCTGATCGTCAAGGAGATCGCGAAGAAGGCCGGCTTCCACGCGACCTTCATGCCGAAGCCGATCTTCGGCGAGAACGGCTCCGGCATGCACACGCACATGTCGCTCTTCACGGATGGGCGGAACCAGTTCTTCGACGAGGAGGACAAGTGGCACCTGTCCGACACGGGGAAGGCGTTCATCGCCGGACAGCTGCGCCATGCGCGCGAGATCGCAGGCGTCTTCGCGCAGTGGGTCAACTCGTACAAGCGGCTCGTGCCGGGCTATGAGGCGCCGGTCTACGTCGCCTGGTCGCAGCGGAACCGCTCGGCCCTGATCCGGATCCCGCTCTACAAGCCGGGCTCCGAGCAGGCGACCCGGGCGGAGATCCGGTGCCCGGACCCGGCCTGCAATCCGTACCTCACCTTCGCCGCGCTGCTCCACGCAGGGCTCGAGGGGATCGAGCGCGGCTACGAGTTGCCCGACCCGATGGAGACCAACCTCTACCACCTGACGCCCGAGCAGCGGGAGGAGCGGGGGATCGTGGCCCTACCGGAGACACTCGGCGAGGCGATCGACGAGCTCGCGCATTCAGACCTGGCGAAGCAGACGCTTGGCCGGCACATCTTCGACCGCTACATCGAGCTCAAGCGGAAGGAGTGGGACGAGTACCGCGTTCAGCTCACATCGTGGGAACTCGAGCGCTATCTGCCTGTGCTTTGAGGCCAGAACGACCGCGAGCTGCAAACGCAGCTCGCAGTCGGCCGTCAGTTCGTCCCACCCGCCGCAGGGAGGGCGGGACACCTGACCATTGTGGATGTTTTCCGCCCGCGTTTCTAGAGAAACGCGCGAATCGATTCGCGCTCGACGTTCAGGCCCACGATGCCGCTCGCGCAGTCGATCTCCTCGATCGTCCCGGCGGGGACGAGGCGCCGGCGCCGCGAGAGGAAGCCGGAGCGAACTGAGAGCGCGTCGGGGATGTCGCGGGCGGTGCCGTACATCGGGCATTCGACCCGGCCGACGACCCTGCCCCTCGCATCCGCGACCAGGTAGCCGATCGTCTGGCGGAGGTCGAGGAGGACGGGCAGCGCTTCACGCATGACTCGAACCTACTCCTCCCGGATCAGCGTTTGGGCTGCGCGAGGTAAGAAATGTGTAAGCCGCGCGCCGCGCTCGGAGGCGGGGCGCCACCAGGAGGCGGCGCCCCGCGTCCGTGGCCTAGATCGGCCGAACGCGCCGTCGTCCGGCGCCGACGAGGAAGTACGCGCCGGTGATCATCAGTGCGATCGCCGCGGCGACGCCGACGGTCTCGGGCCCCGGGACCGAGAAGGTGCTCGGGTCCGACACCGTGCCTCCAGTCGTTGCGACCGGATCCGTGCGCGGAAGCGCGCGGTCGTCCGGGCTCGTGCCGGTGCCGATCCCCAGATCGGCCTCGGTCACACCCTGACCGTGGCTGAGATAAGGGATCTCCGGACTCGCCGGCGTCGGCGCAGCGGCCTCGTCGCTCCGTGCAACCGCCCGATCGTCCGGGCTCGTGCCGGTCGCGATCCCCAGATCGGCCTCAGTCACACCCTGACCGTGGCTCAGATAAGGGATCTCCGGACTCGTCGACTCCTCGATCGGGGCCTTCCCGCCGAGGTATGCGCCCGGCTCGGCCGCGGCCCCTGCCGCGGCACCTCCCGCTGCTGTCGCCGCTACGGCGATGGCGAGAGCCACTTCGCGAAAGCCGTGGGCTTCCACGTCGTCGGTTGCCCGCGCCAGGGCCTCGCGATCGAACGTCAGGACGATCTGGTCGCCCTGCGCCTCTTCCAGCAGTTGCTCGAGGTCGGTGCGCTCCCACGTCACCGAGACGTTCCGGGTCGCGGCCGCCTCGCCGTCGGAAGAGCGAGCGATGTCGAGAACCAACTCGATCGGCTCCTCTTCCGCAGCGAGAACGGCCTGGATGTCCGATCGTGGAATGGTCGTGGTGAGACCATCGCCTAGATCGGAAGCAGGCACGAGTGCTGCTCGTGCGCTCATCTGCTCCATAGGGCCGCTCCCTTCTCTCAGGACGCCGGGCTGGCGCCACTGTCTTTTCTCTTGACGCGCCGCCTGCCAGGAATCTTCCCACACCCTTGTGGCATCTTCAACAAACCGCGCGCTTCTACAATCGGCTTGTGAACGCCTCCGAGCGGCACCTGCAGCTGCTCACGGAGAGCATTGCGGCAGTTAACTCGACCCTCGACCTCGAGGAGGTGCTCTCGCTCGTCGCGCGCAAGGTCGCCGAGGCGCTCGATACCGAGGCGTGCTTCGTCTACCTCTACGACGAGGGGGCCGACGAGCTCGTCCTCCGCGCCACCCGGGGCACGTCGGTCGAAGCGATGACGCGCAGGCCGCGGATGCGGCCGGGCGAGGGGATCACCGGCACCGCGGCCGCAGAGCGAAAGCCGATCGCGATCCCGGCCCAGGCGCACCTCGACCCTCGCTTCAAGGCCTTCCCGAACCTTCCCGAGGATCAGTACGAGTCGATCCTTGCGGTCCCGATCCTCGCGCGCGAGAAGCTCGCCGGCGCACTGAACGTCCGCACCGTCGAGCCGCGTGAGTTCACGCATGACGAGATCGAGCTGCTCCTCGCGATTGCCGCCCAGGTGGCGCAGACGATCGAGCACGCGAAGCTCTACAGCGAGGCGCAGCGGCGGGTCGGCGAGCTGGAGGCGCTGGCTCGCATCTCGGAGGCGGTCTCCGAGTCCCTCTACCTCGAGGAATCGCTGGAGGCGATTGTGCGGACGACGGTCGACGCTGTCGGCGCGACCGGCGCCGCGCTCGTCCTCGAGGACGGGAACATCGCCTGGCCAGATGGCCGTGCTGCCGAGCACGCGATCAGGATCCCGCTCCGCTGGAAGGGCCGGCAGATCGGCGAGCTCGTCTGCGATCGGGATACACCGTTCACGGAACAGGAGCGCGCCCTCCTTTCCTCGATCGCGAACCACGCTGCCGTCGCGCTCGAGCACGGGCGAGCCGTGATGCGGGCCGTCCTCGCCCAGGAGATCCACCACCGGGTCAAGAACAACCTTCAGACCGTCGCGTCGCTGCTGCGGCTCCAGGCACGCTCAGGCGAGCAGGTCGACCCGCGCAAGGCGCTCGACGACTCAGCGAACAGGATCCTCGCGATCGCTGCGGTCCATGAGGTGCTGACCGAGAGTCGCCATGACGACGTCGACCTCGACGAGCTGCTGGACCGACTCCGGGCGATGCTCGTCCAGGGCCTCGGGACCGGCAAGCACGTCGAGACCGCGCTCGAGCCGGTGTCACTCGCCGGCGACCAGGCAACCGCGCTCGCGCTCGTCTTCAGCGAGCTGCTCCAGAACGCGCTCGAGCACGGCGGCGACTCGGTGCGCGTCGAGCTCGGACGTAGCGACGGCGACGTCGTGCTCGCAATCGCCGACGACGGCGCCGGGATCGCGGACGAGCCCTTCGGGACCGGCCTGTCCATTGTCCAGGCGCTCGTGCGGGACGAGCTCCGCGGCACGCTCGACCTGAGCTCCGAGGGCGGACTGCGGGCTGAGGTCGTCTTCCCCGCATGAGGATCCTGGTCGCCGAGGACGAGACCATCATCCGGCTCGACCTCCGGAACCTGCTGGAGGAGTCGGGCCACGAGGTGTGCGCCGAGGCGCGCGACGGGCGTGAGGCCGTGGAACTCGCCCGGGAGCACGAGCCCGACCTCGCGATTCTCGATGTGAAGATGCCGCGGCTGGACGGAATCGAGGCGGCGCGAACGATCCTCGAGGAGCGGCCGATCCCGATCGTGATGCTCACCGCCTACGGCCAGGACGAGCTCGTGTCGCGCGCCGTCGAGGCCGGGGTGTTCGGCTACCTCGTCAAGCCGTTTCGCGAGGCCGATCTGCTCCCGGCGATCGCGACCGCGCGGGCCCGCCACGAGGAGCTCGCGTCGCTGCGGGAGGAGGCGGACTCGCTTGCCGAGGCGCTTGGCGCCCGCAAGGCGATCGAGCGGGCCAAAGGGCTGCTGATGGCCCGCGAGGGCTTGTCCGAAGAAGACGCCTTCAAGCGGCTGCGGAAAGCGAGCCAGCTCTCGGGGAAGCCCCTGAAGGTCGTGGCCGAGGCCCTGATCGCGCTAGACGCCTGAGGATTCGAACAGGCGCTCCCAGCGGGCAAGGAGTGCATGGAGCCCGTCGCGCGCGGCCCGATGCTCCCGTAGAAGATCCGCGTTGCCCCAGTCGTCCGCCAGCCGGCGCTCGAGCTCGGCAACCGCCTCTTCCTGTTTCTCAATTTCGGCTTCCACGACCTGGAGGGCCGTCGGGCCTGCCGGCTTCGCCGGCACGGCCTTCGCTTTCTTCGTGACCTTCGGCGCAGCCGGCTCCGCCGCCTTTGCTACCTCTTCGCGGCGGCGGATCAACTCCGCCCAGCCGCCCTCGTACGAGCGAAGGCCGCGGTCCTCGATCGCGAGCGTCCTGTGAGCGACGGCATCGAGGAGCGCGCGATCGTGGGAGACGAGGAGGACGGTCCCGGGGAAGGCCTCAAGCGCCGCCTCGAGCGCCTCGCAGCTCTCGAGGTCGAGATGGTTCGTCGGCTCGTCCAGCACGAGGAAGTTCGCACCGGACGCGACCACGATCGCGAGGGCCAACCGTCGGCGCTCCCCGCCCGAGAGAACTGTGACCGGCCTCGACTGCTCATCCCAGCCTGTGAAGAGGAAGCGGCCGAGGAGGTTCTGCGCCGTCTGACGCGGCAGCCCCGTGGCGCCCTGCACGCAGTCGAGCACGGTCCCGCGCTCGTCCAGCTCGAGCTCCTGCTGCGAGAAGTACGCGGCCTCGACGCCGTGCCCGAGCCGCACCGTGCCGCCGGCACCGTTACGGCGCCCGAGCATCGTCTCGAGCAGCGTCGTCTTGCCCGAGCCGTTGGGTCCGACGAGGGCGGCGTGCTCGCCCCGCTCCAGCGCGAAGTCGACTTCGTCGAGGAGCTCCTTGTCGCCGGCCTTGACCGCGAGGCCGGCAGCCTCGACGACGGTCCGGCCGCTTCGCGCGGGCTTGAGAAAGTCGAAGCCCATCGACCGCTTCCTCGTCGTCAAGCGGTCGAGCGTCTCGGCTTGACCGCCGCGCTCCTCCTCCAGCCGACCGATGTGCGTCAGCTTCGCCTGGGCCTGCCTGGCCTTGTTCTTCTTGTACCTGAACCGCTCCACGAAGCGCTCGAGCCGGGCGATGTCCTCGCCGAGCCGGTCGAGCGCCTTCTGGGCATGCTGCGCCCGTGCCGCCTTCTCCAGGCGCCACTGGTGCCACGGCCCCTTGAAGTAGAGCGAGCGGCCTCCCGAGAGCTCGAGGACGCCGTTCGTCACCGCCTCGAGGAACCAGCGGTCGTGCGCGACAAGGATCACGGCGGCGTCGAGGGACTGAAGCTCACGCTCGAGCCACTCGATGCTTTCCACGTCCAGGTGGTTGGTCGGCTCGTCCAAGAGCAGGAGATCCGGGTCACCGGCGAGGGCACGAGCCAGCGAGGCGCGCGTCAGCTCGCCGCCGGAGAAGGTATCCAGCAGGCGGTCGAGATCCGCGTCCGCGAACCCGAGCCCGCGCACGACGCCGGCCGTCCTGTCGCGCCAGGCATAGCCGCCCGCGTGCTCGAGCCGCGCCTGGGCGTCGGCGTAGCGCGCGAGCGTCGCCTGGTCGTGTTCGCCGGCTGCCATTGCCTGCTCGAGCGTCCGCAGCTCCTCCTCCAGCGCGATCAAGTCGGAGGCGCCGGAGAGGACGTACTCGCGCAGTGTCAGCCCCTGCTCAAGGGGCGGACGCTGGTCGTGGAGCGCGACCCGCGTCCCCTTGGAGAACACGAGCTCGCCGCCCTCCACAGGCAGCTCGCGGGCGAGCATGCGGAGCAGGGTCGTCTTTCCCGCCCCGTTGGGGCCGGCGAGCGAGAGCCGGTCGCGGCGCTCGACCTTGAACGAGACGCCGTCGAAGAGCGGGTCTCCCGCGAACTCCTTGCGGAGCTGATTTGCGATCACGACTGCCATGGCTGTCCTTGCATTCCTCGCGTTCTCCGGCGTCAGCCGACGGCGGAGCCGG
>DATFOC010000089.1:0-14952 GCA_035265935.1 Gaiellaceae bacterium | reverse complement strand
GCGCTGCCTCCGCCTCCGCCGATCCTCCCCGGCACAGGGGGCTGAAGCTCGGCACAACGGCAGTGGTGAGTCCTCGGGGGCTTCGCAAGTCCTGGGGTCGCACGGCATCCATTGGGCATGAGCCTCCTGAGGCGGCATCAGGAGCGGGCCTTCGAATGGCTCTACGGCCGCCCGACCTGTCACCAGGCCGAGCGCCTCGTCTCGCGGGATCTGGACGGACAGCTGTCCCGCTCCGAGCGGAACCTGATGCGAGCGCACCTGCGGGCCTGCGCGGCCTGTGTCCGCTTCGAGCGTCTGCAGATCCACAGCCGCGCCGCGCTGCGCTCGTTCGAGCCGGCTCGGGTCCCTGACAGCCTCAGGGCCGATAGTCTCGGCCGATGGGAATCATCAACAGGAGAAACGCAGTCCTCGGCTGGGCGGCCTGGCAGGTCGGGAAAACAGCGGCCAAGTACAAGGCGAAGCAGTCGCTGAAGCCGGAAGACAGCCGCCGGCCAGGTAAGGGCATGGTCGTCGGAACGCTTGCGGCGGCCGGCGGAGCGCTCTGGTTCTGGCGTCGCCGGCGCGACGGCGACAGCGAGAGCGAGTAGCCCTCGCTGCCGCCGCCGTAGCTCTGGAGCTAGGAGGGCCTTGCCGTGCGCACGCGGACGAGCCGCCGCGTGGAGATGCCGGCGAGGAGGCTGTCGCCGTCCTTCCGGGCCCTGATGAACTTGACCATCGAGCCGCCGCGCACGAGGCGGAGACGCGTGGTCGGCTGGATCTGGATCGTGGCTAGGCCGTCGACGTTCGTCCGCACTTCCTGCGGAGCCTGGATCCACCCGAGCGGGACTCCTGTTACGAGCACGATCGCCTCACGGACGATGTAGCCGCGCGTGTCGGTCACGCGGAAGCGGCCGGTGTACGGGTCGCGCGAGCGGAGGCCGCTCGGCACGAACTCGACGCCCGAGATGACGAGCCGGTTCGGAAGCCGAACGCTCGACGCCGGGATGGAGTAACGGCCGTCGGCGAGGCGCGTCGCGCCCTCCGGCGGCGTCACGCCCGCGGTCGGTTGGGAGGTTGCCGTCGTCGATCCGGACTCGTTCTTGGCAGTGACGTTGACGCGCAGCCGGTTGTTCACGTCCGAGGTCTGGACCGCGTAGGTCCGGCCGATCGCCCCGGCGAGATTGGCGCAGTTGAGGCCGTTCCCGTCGCAGCGCTGCCACTGGTACGTGTACGTGATCGGGTCGGTGCCTGTCCACGTGCCCTCACCTGCGGTCAGCGTCTCCCCGTCTCTCGGCGTTCCCGAGACGGAGGGAGGAGTCGTGTTGGCCGGGACGACGTTCGCCTGGGCGTCGGCGAAGCCGGCCAGGGCAGCCAGCGCGGTCAGGGCAGATACGGCCGCGGCGGCCCCGAGAATCTGGAGCGTCTTCATCAGCTTGTATCCCCCTTCACTTGCATCGGTATCCGATGCAAACCAGGAATACCCGCCGGGTTTGAGGTGAATCCTCGGAGTCGGTAAGGATTGTCTGAACACGAATGAGGAGAGTGGGTATGAGAGTGGAGAAGTGTGTGACAGCGGTCACATGGATCCCGTCGGAGGCGATCGACGGGATGCCGAAGCTTCCCTTCGAGCTCGGGATGACGTCGTACGACGATCCGCCGCCCGACCGGCTCGGATCCGGCCAGCTGGAGCTTCTCCGCGACCAGAACGGCTTTCGCGAGGCGAACGAGCTCCGCGCCTGGATCGAGGTCGACGAGGGCAAGATCGTCGACTCCGGCTACTCCGGCGGCGCCCACATCGGAACCATGCACGTGAAGGTCGGCCCGAAGACACTCTCCTTTCCCGGCGTCGGCTATCCGCTGCTCCAGACCGAGCCCGAGGTCGGGCCCGACTGGGTCAAGTTCGTGCAGAGCGCCGGCGGCCGGATGGGGCTCCCGGCGCCGCGACGTGTGAGCGGGAAGCCCTACTTCCAGGTCGCGTCGGCGTCGGCGTGGACGACTCTCCAGCTGATCATCTACGCCGACGGAACCTCGAAGCAGCGCCTCATCGGCGCCTCTCCCTTCCCACGGCACTGGATCTACGACGACAGCGGTTCCCTCGTCGACAAGAGCGGCGAGATCGACTTCGAACGCTGGTGGCGCGAGTCGTTCGGCCCCAACACGCCCTGGGGCGGAGACGACTCGCCGACGCTCGTCTCCGCCGTGGAGTCGGAGCTCGAGCGCCAGTTGTCCCGGATCGTCATGGCCGACGCCAAAGTGCTGCCGCGGCACACGCTGGCCAAGGGCGAGACGCTCGTGGAGCAGGACGAGCCAGGAACGAACATGTTCCTGATCCTCGACGGGATGCTCGACGTCGAGGTGGACGGCGACGTCGTCGCCGAGGTCGGACCCGGCGCAATCGTCGGTGAGCGCGCGTCCATCGAGGGCGGGCTGCGAAGCTCGACGCTGCGGGCGGCGACCAACGTGCGTGCCGTCGCGATTCCGGCGAGCGCGCTCGACACCGGCGAGATCGTTGCCCTCGCGTCGTCGCACCGGAGGGAGATGTCGTAGCGAAGGTCGCGCTCGTCACCGGTGCCGGCAGCGGGATCGGCCGGGCGATCGCGGAACGGCTCGCGGTCGACGGGCTCACCCTCGGGTTCGCGACCCACAGGCGAGGAGACGAGGAGCGGGCGGTCTACGAGGAGCTCGCGACGCGCGGGTCGGTGCACTGGGTGGACGGCGACCTCTCGGATCCAGCCGTTCCTCCGCGGCTCGTCGACGAGGTCGCGGAGCACTTCGGCCGGCTCGACGTGCTCGTCAACAACGCCGGGACTACGGTCTCGAAGCCCGCGCTCGAGCTGACCGCAGACGACTTCGACGCCATCTTCGCGGTGGACGTGCGCGCGGCCTTTCTCGCCGCCCAGGCAGGGGCGAGAGCGATGGGGGAGCGGGGCGGCGTGATCGTGAACATCACGAGCGTCCACGAGCACGTCCCGCGGCCGGGCTTCGCCCTCTACGCGCCGGCCAAGGCTGCGCTCGGAATGCTGACGCGGTCGCTGGCGCTCGAGCTCGCGCCGGCGGTCCGGGTCGTCTCGGTCGCGCCGGGCGCGATCGACGTCGAGCGAAACGAAGCCGACGCCGAGCGGCTCAGGCAGGAGATCCCGCTGCAGCGGGCAGGCCGTCCGGAGGAGGTCGCGTCACTGGTCTCGTGGCTGGTCTCAGACGAGGCGGAATACGCAACGGGTGCAAGCTTCCTGCTGGACGGCGGCCTGGCCCAGCAGGTCGTGGAGCGCTAGCGGCGGGCTAAGCGCCGCCCAGGTGCGGGGCGAGCGCGATCCAGTCCCGCATCGAGACCTGGGACTGCGAGTCCTCGAGGATGTTCCTGATGAAGGTGTTCCGCTCGAACATCGGGTTGCGCTTCAGGATCGACAGGTGGTGGCGCCGCACGCCCTCGGCGAGCCGCTGAAACTTGAAGTACGCGGGTTTCCGCAGCCCGCCCGCCGACACGAGCCCCGACTGCCAGCCGGTCGCCCGTCCTTCGTCGCGGACGAGGAACCAGAGCAGCATGTCGATCCGCGGGTTCCGCCTCGCGATCGTGTACGCCTCGTGCATGTACGTCGCCTGCCGGTCCCAGGTCACTCCGAAGATTCGATCGGGCGGGCTCGTTTCGTAGCCGTACTCGGTGATCCAGATCGGCTTCTCGCCGTAGAGGATCGTGACCTCGTCGATCAGCTTGCCGATGTTGGCGAACGTGATCGCGCGCGGATTGCGCGGCTTCGCGGTCGGACGGTACTTCGGGTCGCCGGCGTACGGGTGGTGCGCGTAGGCGTCGAAGTTCCGCATCCCAGCGGCCTTTGCCGCGCGAAGGAACCCGATCGGTGAGGTGGACGGACGCTTCGTCGCCGGCGCATTGTTTCCGCGCGCCGCGGTCACGCCGCAGGCGACCTTCTGCCCGCGCAGCAGCGTCAGGTGGACGCCCTCGTAGATCGCGTTGCAGATCCGCGCGTAGTCCCGGGCCGACTGGATCACCCAGCGCCCGTTGATCCTCCGCCACTGCGGCTTCAGCCCGAGCGGCAGGTTGGGCTCGTTCCAGGCCGTCCAGAGCGAGACCCGCGGCAGGATGACTCCGTCAGGACGCCGGTACCGGCCGCTGTAGCGGAACGCGGCAGCGTAGGCGAACTCGCGGAGCCGCTTCATGTTCTGCGGCGCCATGTTCTGCGGCTGGCCGCCGTTCGCCCACCATGGGGTGCCGAAGATCGTGAAGACGACACGGACACCGCGCGCCGAGGCGGCCATCACCGCGGCGTCGTAGCGATCCCACTCGTACGCACGATCCTCCGGGTTCGTCCCGTTGTCCGGCCGCTCGCGGGCGACGCCGAGGACGCCTCCCCATGAGAGGTTCACTCGCACGATCTGGGGTCGCAGCGTCTGGAGGGTCTGGGAGAAGCGCGGCGTGTTCCCGATCGCCTCGGTCGTGTCCACGAGCCCGAGCTGGAGCCAGTTCGACGCGCTCGCGGGCGCTGCCACCACACAAGCGGCAAGCAACACCACGACTGTCATACGACGCATCACAAGAGAACGTATCGGGACGGTGTTAGGACAGCTTGAAGCGGGTAGGACGGGAGTTCAATACCGCCAAGGAAAGGAGAGACGCATGGGCGAGGTCAAGAAGTCCATCGAAGTCGAGGTTCCGGTCTCGACCGCGTACAACCAGTGGACGCAGTTCGAGGAGTTCCCGCAGTTCATGGAGAACGTCGAGTCCGTCAAGCAGCTCGACGACACCCACCTCCGCTGGGTCGCCGAGATCGGCGGCAGACGCGAGGAGTGGACGGCGGAGATCACCCACCAGGAGCCCGACAGCCACATCGCGTGGCGGTCGACCGAGGGCAAGGAGAACTCGGGCGACGTCCGGTTCGACAGCCTCGGCGACGACCGGACGCGGATCCAGGTCGTCATGAACTGGGAGCCCGAGGGCATCGTCGAGGCGACGGCCGAGAAGATCGGCCGCGACGAGGGTGCGGTCAAGGCCGACCTCGAGCGCTTCAAGGAGATGGTCGAGAACCGCGGCGTCGAGTCCGGCGCCTGGCGCGGCCAGGTTGTCGAAGGCGACCGGATCGACAACTAGCCAATCGCGCGGCGGGCCGGCAACTGCCGGTCCACCCGCGCTCAAGCTCCACTACTCGCGTCCACGGGACGATACATCTTCGCATCATGATGCTATGGTGCGGATATGCCGAAGGCTCGCACCACGGTCACCCTGGACGAGCGCGTCCTCCGTGCCGTGAGGATCAAGGCGGCGCGAACGGGGCGTCGGGACAGCGACGTGATCGAGGAGGCGCTCCGACGGGAGCTCGGCCTCGACCTCCTGGACCGGATGTGGGAGACGGCTGACCTCGAGGAGGACGAGGCCTTGCGCCTGGCGGTCGAGGCGCAGCACGAATCGCGTCGCGCCTAGCGCGTGCGCGTCGTACCCGACGCCAACGTTCTCGTCTCGGCTGCTCTTTCGCGAAGCGGAGCTCCCGCGGCGCTTCTCGCAGCTGCGCTCGAGGCTGAGATCGATCTCGTCGCATGCCCGGCGTTGCTCGACGAAACAGCCCGTGCGCTCGCGAGCCCCAAGCTTCGGACACGGGTCGCGCCCGCGGACGCTGAGCGCCTACTGGACCTCGTTCGCGAGCTGGCCGACGTCGTTCCCGATCCCGAAGGACCCGCGCCGATTCATTCGCCCGATCCCGCGGACGACTACCTCCTAGCCTTAGCTGCGCGGGAGCAAGTGCCGCTGGTGTCCGGGGACGAGCACCTCCTTGGGCTGCGCGGACGCGCACCCGTATTGTCGCCTCGCGAGTTCCTCGAGCAGCTCCTGGAGTGAGAGCAGAGCCGGCGGACGAAGGGCCCGCCGGCTCGTGTGGTTCAGACGCGAATGAGCTCCCGCTCGGGCTCGCGCTCCGGCTCGGGCTCGACCTCGGGCTCCGAGTCGGCGCTGACCTCGATCGTGCGCGGCTCCAGCTCTTCGCGCCGCTTCTCATCCTGGAGAAGCTGCCACTCCTCCCACGTCATGTGGTGGCACATGCGGCGCTCACCTCCTCGCCTCAAGAGTAGCGCCTGACATCCGGCGCTACTTGTGCGGCTGCTCCTTGAGCTCGTGCTCAAGCTCGTCGAGCGCCGACCGCAGGATCTGGATCCGCTCCAGCACGGGCACCGCCTCGCCGGGGGCGAGCGACTCGCGCCGCTCTAGCTCCCGCGCCTCTTCGAGCGAGTTCAGCACGATCCCGATGAAGACGTTGATGACGACGAACGCCGCCACGAGGATGAAGCTGACGAAGAAGACCCACGACCACTGGTGGATCTCCATCCCGGCGTCCATGTACTGCGGGAAGTCCTCCAGCGTCAGCATCACGAAGAGGCTCAGCATCGCCTCGCCGATCGTTCCCCAGTCCTCCGGCAGCTCGTCGCCGAAGAGCTGCCAGCCGACCATCCCGTAGACGAAGAGGATCAGCGTGGTCAGGATCGCCATCGACGCGAGCGGCGGCAGGCTGCGGATAACCGCGGTGATGAGGATCCGGACGTCGGGGAGCAGGTGGACGACCCGGACGATCCGCGCCAGCCGCGCGAGGCGCAAGATGGTCGTGTTGTTCTGGAGCCCGGGGACGAACGCGAGCGAGACGGCGAGGAAGTCGAAGACGTTCCAGCCCTCGCGGAAGTAGTCCCAGGGTCGCGGGAAGTAGGAAGCGATGCGCAGGCTGATTTCGACGGCGAAGATCGCTAGGCAGAGCGCGTTCAGCAGCTCGAGCAGGTCGCCGTACTCGCGCTCGAGCCCGGGGTAGGTCTGGAGCCCGAGAATGAGGGCGTTCGCGAGGATCACGGCGACGATCACGGCCGTGAACGCGGGGGAGTCGACGAGTCGTCGGAGCGCCGCCATCGGCGCGGAATCTGGATGTCGAGCCGGTGGACACGAGTGCCCACCGGCTCGTTGCTGGCGTTACGCCTGGGCGCCGGCCATCTGCGCCGCCCACTCTTCGGAGCGCTTCTGCATCTCCTCTGGCGAAACGTCCTCGATATGCGTGGCGATCGTCCACGTGTGGCCGAAGGGATCCTTGACGAGGCTGAAGCGGTCGCCCCAGAACATGTCGTCCGGCTCCATCAGCGACGTCGCGCCGGCGTCGATCGCCTGCTTGTAGGCGCGGTCGGTGTCCTCGGCGTAGGTCATGATGTTGACGCTTGTTCCGCCGAGCTCCTTCGGAGTCTTCGTGCTCGCCTGCGGGAACGGGTCGGAAAGCATCAGGACCGAGTCACCGATCTCGAGCTCCGCGTGCATGATCGCGCCGCCTGGGCCGGCCATGCGGGCGCGCTCCTTGGCGCCAAAAGCGCGCTGGTAGAAGTCGATCGCGGCCGACGCGTCTTCGACGGCGAGATACGGCATGAGGGTGCTGTAACCCTCGGGGACAGGCTGCGGCATGTGCCTACCTCCACGGTTGGGGTCGACAACCAGACTAGCGAGGGATTCACGGCTTGCTCTAGAAGCAACCCACCCAACGTGCTTGACTCTGAAGCCGCATCCCTCAGCCCAGAAAGCGTCCCTCGCACCTGACTCGGCCTCGGATTCTCGTCCTCTCTATTGCGGTTGCCGCAGCGGCTGTCGGCTGGCTGCTCAACTACCTCTTCGTCGCGGACCAGTCCCGCGCCGCGCTGCTCGTGCTTCCCGTCTGGCTCGTCGCCGGCGCCGCGGTCGGATGGCTGGCGATCCGCTGGCGCGAGCGGTCGACAGACCAGCGACTGGCCGAGAGCCGGCTGGACGCAATCGGGGCCGCTTCGACCGACGCGATCCTGCGCGTCGATGCCGACGGCGTCGTCTCAGACTGGAGCGCGGGCGCCCAGGCGTTGTACGGCTATGAGGCCGACGAGATCATCGGCCGCCCAGTCGCCGACCTGCTCGGGGAAGAGGAGTCGGACCGTGTCGCCGAAGCCATCCGCGAAGGCGAGCGGCTGGACGAGGTAAGCGAGCAGCGGAGCCGTGAAGGCGACCTCTTCACTGCCGCGGTCACGACGATCCCGAGCGCGGACCCGCCCGAGGCGGTCGTCGTCGCCCGAGACGTCGGGGAGGTTGGAAGGCTCACCCGCGAGCTTCGCAACGCCAGGGCGACCGACCGCTCGCTGAGGGAGCACCTGCCGGTCGTCACCTACGTCCGGTCCTTCGAGGGCCGCGAGATGACCTTCGTCAGCCCCCAGATCGACCGGCTGGTCGGCTATACCGCCGACGAGTGGCTCGCGGATCCCGGCCTCTTCGCCCGGCTCGTCCACCCGGACGACCGGGACGAGGTCCTCGCCGAGCGGGACGCCGTGGACGCGGCGAAGCCCGCCCGCCTGAGCTACCGCATGCTCGCGCGCGACGGGCGCGTCGTCTGGGTGCGGGAAGAGGCCGTCGCGGTCCTGGACGAGTCGGGCCGGCCGCTCTCGATCCAGGGGTATCTGCTCGACGTCGGCGAGCGGAAGGCGGCGGAGGACCAGGCGAAGGAGCTTCGAACAGCGGAGGCCGTCACCGCCGAGGAAGCGCGAGACCGCCAGCGGAAGATCGAGTTCGTCGCCGAGGCCGCATCCGTGCTGGCCTCTTCACTGGACGTCAGCTCGACCGTGGGAGAGGTTGCGAAGCTCGCGACCCGCGCTCTGGCCGAATGGTGCGTCGTGGATGTGCTCGCGGACGACGGCAGCGTCACGCGATACGCGGTCGCCGGTGCCGATCCCACGTCGGCAGCGACCGAGCCGGACCCCGAACCGGAACCTGCCGTCGGCGAAGTGATCCGGAATCGCCGCCCGGAGCTCTCGGCGACCCACATGCGTCTTCCGCTCGCCTCAGGCGGGCGGCGGGCGCTCGGGGCGCTCACGCTCGTGGCCGGCGAACGCGCCGCTCCGTACGAAGGCACCGATCTCCCCTGGGGCCGCGCGGTCGCCGGGATGATCGCGCTCGCCCTCGACAACTCCCGATTGCATGACGAGGTCGAGGCCCGCTCGGACGCGAACATGGTGCTCACGCACGTGGGTGAGGGCGTCTTCCTGGTCGACCGTGCCGGCGTCGTCCGCCTCTGGAACCCGGCGTCGGCCGCGATCACGGGCGTCTCGGCAGAGGCGGCGGCCGGCACGCCGGTGTCGGACGCGATCCCGGACTGGCACGAGCTCTCCGCCCGGATTCCCCTCGGCACCGCTGGAGGGGAGCCCGTGCGACCCGTGACCCTGCCGCTGGACACAGTGCACGGCGAGCGGTGGATCTCGATCTCCGGCGTTGAGTTCATCGCCGGCACGGTCTACGCGTTGCGGGACATCACCGAAGAGCACCGCCTCGACGAGCTCAAGGCTGAGTTCATTGCCACCGCGTCGCATGAGTTGCGCACGCCCCTGGCGGCCGTGTACGGCGCGGCGCAGACGCTCAGCCGGCACGACTTCGCGCTCGACGAGGCCGGGCGCGCGCGCTTCGTCTCGCTGATCGTCGACGAGTCCGACCGGCTGGCCGCAATCGTCAACCAGATCCTGCTCGCCAACCAGCTCGAAGTCGGGCGGGTCGACCTGGAGACGGAGCCGTTCGACGGGGCCGACTTGGTCGAGCGGGTGGTCGAGTCGGCGAAGACGCATGCGCCCTCGCACATCACATTCGACGTCCGGGTCGCGGAGGGCGTCCCGCCCGTCGCCGCGGACAAGGATCGGGCCCGGCAGGTGCTCGTCAACCTGGTCGAGAACGCCGTGAAGTACTCGCCTGGCGGCGGCACGATCCAGGTCAGCCTGGAGGCGGCGGACGGCCCGGTGCAGTTCAGCGTCGTCGACGAGGGCATGGGCATCCCCAGCGACGAGCAGGCCCGGATCTTCGAGAAGTTCTACCGCCTCGACCCGAACATGACCTCGGGCATCGGAGGAACGGGCCTCGGGCTCTACATCTGCAGTGAGCTCGTCGAGCGCATGGGCGGGAGGATCTGGCTCGAGTCGGAGGAGGGCAAGGGTTCTGCGTTCTACTTCCAGCTCCCGAGCACAACGGCTCGAACGGCGGCCCGGCTGAAGCTCGCCGAGAGCGAGCAGGCTGCGGGCTAGACCTCTCCGGCGCGGATTCCGTCGACGAGCGCTTGCGTCGTCGGCGCATCGAGCCCGTGGCGAGTTGCGGCGCGGAGCACGGAGCCGCCGATCGCCTCGATCTCGGTCGGCCGGCCGACCTCCCGGTCCTTCTGCATCGACGACCGGAAGTCGGCTGGCACCCTCTCGATCCAGGCGATGATCGCTTCGGCGTCCAGCTGAACGCCGTCGGCATCGGCGACGGCGACCACCTCGCGGACGCAGCCTTCGAGCCGCTCCCGCCAGGCCGGGTCGGCCATGACGGCGCCGAGCTCGGAGCCGCGCAAGGTCGTCGGCAAGGCGAGTGGCGCGAGCAGGGCCAGCTTTCCCCAGAGGACACTTGCCTCGCTTTCTCCGATCGACGCCGCCAGGCCCGCGCTGGCGAGCTCGCTCCGAAGACCCTCCGTATAGCGGCCGGGCGAGATCACCGCGATGGCAAACGGGCTCAGCTGGCGCACCTGTCCCGGCTCGACCCGTTCCGACTCAATCGCGATCGACGCCGGAACGACCGCGGTGGAGCCGAACCGCGCGCGAAGGAGCTCGACGTGGTCGAGGCCGTTGAGCAGCGGCACAACGATCGCGTTTGCCGCCGCGCTCTTGGGGATGCGCTCGAGCGCGTCGTCGAGCTGGGTCGCCTTCGTCGTGACCCAGAGGACGTCCACCGGTCGCTCGAGCGTCGCCGCGGCGGGCACCTCGGCGTCGAAATCGCCCAGCAAGGCGCTCTCGACGTGGACGACGCCGCCGTAGCGCGCGAGCGACTCTTCCCGCATCAGGAGCAGGACATCGCCGCCCGTCCGTGCGAGCGCCGCGCCGACGAACGCCCCGACGCCGCCGGCGCCCAGCACGGCGTGTCGCGTCACGATGGCGAACCTACCGGCAGCGATGTGCGAACATATGTTCGTGTCAGGTGGAGCGACGATCCTGCACGCAGACCTCGACGCCTTCTTCGCGTCGGTCGAGCAGCGTGACGATCCTCAGCTGCGCGGGCAGCCGGTGATCGTCGGCGGCGGTGTGGTCCTTGCGGCGAGCTACGAGGCCAAGGCGTTCGGCATCGAGACGGCGATGGGCGGCAGGCAGGCTCGCCGGCTTTGCCCGCAGGCGATCGTGGTCCCGTCGCGTTTCTCGGCGTACGCCGAAGCGAGCAAGGCCGTGTACCGAGTGTTCGACGACATGTCGCCGCTCGTCGAAGGGCTGTCGATCGACGAAGCCTTCCTCGACGTGCGAGGAATGGAACGGATCGCCGGCACGCCGGTGGAGATCGCCGCCCGTCTGCGACGGAGGGTCCTCGAGGAGGTCGGGCTCCCGCTGACGGTCGGCGTCGCCCGGACGAAGTTCCTCGCGAAGGTGGCGAGCGGCGTGGCGAAGCCGGACGGCCTGCTCGTCGTGCCGGCGGAAGGCGAGCTGGCGTTCCTGCACCCGCTTCCGGTCGAGCGGCTCTGGGGCGTCGGGCGCGTGACCGCCGCGAAGCTCCGCGAGCGCGGGATCGAGACCGTAGGCCAGGTCGCCTGGCTCGACGAGAAGGAGCTTGTCGGGCTGCTGGGACGCGCAGCGGGCCGCCAGCTTCACGCGCTGGCGCACAACCGAGATCCGCGGCGCGTCAGGGTAGGCCGCCGCCGAGGCTCGATCGGATCACAGCGCGCGCTCGGCCGCTCACGCACGCCGAGGTCGCCGCGCGAGATCGACGCCGTCCTTCACGGCCTCGTCGACCGAGTCACGGGGCGGATGCGGAAGGCCGGCCGAGTCGGCCGCACCGTCGTATTGCGGCTGCGCTTCGACGACTTCTCGCGGGCCACGCGCTCGCACACGCTGGCCCGCCCCACCGACGAAACGTGGGCGGTCCTTGTGACCGCCCGTTGGCTCCTGACGACGGCGCTACCGCTGATCGAGCGGCGCGGCCTCACGCTTGTCGGAGTGACCGTCTCCGAGCTCGAGAACGCGGACAGCGTCCAGCTCAGACTCCCGGTCGAGGCTCACAGCAGCGCCCTCGACGCCGCGCTCGACGCGGTGCGGGAAAGGTACGGATCGAAGGCGATTACCCGGGCCGTGCTGCTCGGCCGGGAAGACGGCTTTTCGCCGCCGCTGCTACCCGACTGAGAGCACCCCGGGCCTACGGAGCTGCTTCGCCTGAGCGCCGGTCCCGCTCGGCGATCCACGCCGAGAAGCGTCCGCGCGCCGTCGCGAGCCAGGCGGTGAGCTGAATGTCGAACGCACCGATCTCGTCGCGAAGCTGAAAGAGGCGGAAATCGAGCAATCGCTCGCGGTCGCAGACGTGAGCGTTGGCCGCAGCGCGCTCGACCGATGCCCCGCACTCGGCGCAAGGCATGTGGCTGGACTGAGGGAACGTTTCGAACATAGCTCCGACGTAGATGGGTGCAACCATGATTGGCTGATCGGGAGCCTCACCACATCCCTCGAACGAGGGGTCGCTGGCCGCGGCGACCCCTCGTGCGTGCGCCTCAGGTAGTTCCTGCGGGGATCGTCTCCGGGATGACGCCGAGCTGCTGCATCATCGCGAGCGTGTCCCAGATGATCCAGGCCTCGCGGGCTTTGCCGTCCACGATCCGGCCGTAGGTGATCCCACGAATCGTGATCTCTTTGCCGGTGGGCGGCATGCCCAACAGCTCACCGGTGTTCGTTCCACGCCCGGTCCACCGCGTGACGACCTGCTCGCCCTCGGCGATTTGGTCGTCGATGGTGATCGTGGCTTCCGGGAATGCGGTCTGGTACGAGGTGATGAACGCCCGGAATCCCTCCTTGCCGCGGATCGGCTCGGGTGCTCCGGGAATGTGGGCGATGTAGTCGTCTCCGACAAACTCGAGCACCTCGTCGAGCTTCCCCCGCCATGGATCCTCCGCCAGGCGGCGGGCGATCTCCTTGACGTCCATAGGGCCTCCTCTCCGGAGCCGCCGTCTGCGCACGACCGCGGCCGCGCCGGCGAGCGATGCGAGCGCGCCGGCAATGCCCGCAAGCCGCGCCGCATTCGATCGGCTCATTGCTTACCTCCTCGGGATCGCTCCCCTGAGCCGACGTCGATCTTCCTCCCGGCTGGAGAGTCTGTCAAGCGAGCCTCACGGCCAACTTCCGGGCGATGGATGCGAGCGAGATGCGTAGGGGCTTGGAGGACTGCTGCCCGACTGAGCCGGGCTACGCGGAGGCTTCGCCGGCGAGCCGGTCGCGTTCGGCAATCCAGGCCGCGAAGCGTCCGCGGGCGGTCGAGAGCCAGGCGGCGAGCTGAGCGTCGAACGCGGCGATCTCGCCGCGAAGCTGGAAGATGCGAAAGTCGAGGACACGCTCGCCGTCGCAGACGTGCTCCTCGGTTGTGCCGTGCGGAACCCAGGCGCCGCACTCGACGCAGGGCGTGAAACGTGATTCAGGGGAGACGCCGAACACCAGACTTCTTCGACGTTCGCGACCCGCGTTGGTTCGGTGATCTAACGAACTTCTAACGAAGGCAGTTTGCAAACCAGGGCAATGCCCGGCGCTAGCAGTCCTCACCCAAGCTCGATGCGCTTATCCAGGTGGCTCGAGGGCAACGAGAAGTTCGTGTCCGTAGCGCTCGAGCTTGGCCGGGCCGACACCCGAAACCTTGGCGAGTTGCCAGAGCTCGCGCGGTCTCTGCCGCGCGATCTCTTCCAACGTCTTGTCGTGGAAAACGACGAACGCTGGCACTTCGTCCTTTCGAGCTCGCTCCAGGCGCCAGGCCTTGAGCGCCACCATCACCGGATCATCCTTCGTGACCCGCTGCGGCGACTCGATCCCCAGCTCGGCCAGGAACCTGCTCGGCTCGCCTGACCACGTCAGCTCCACGAAGCGCTTAGCTCTTGTGATGCCGACGTAGAGCAGACGACGCTCCTCCGCAAGCGCCTCGACGAACTTCGCTCGCTTGAACGGCAGCTCGCCCTCTTCCAGGCGCGGGAGGAAGACGACCTCGAACTCCAGACCCTTTGCTCGGTGGTACGTCAGGAGATTGACGCCCCGGCCCGATGCCTCCTCGCCGAAGCGGCTCTGGAGATCGGCCTGGAATTCCGCCACTGTGCCCTCGCCGAACTCTTCCGCCAGGCGGACAAAGCGCGCGAGGTCGCCCTGGCGCGTCTGCTCCTCCTCGCCGACGCCGTCCGGCACGACCTCCGCCAGGCCCTGCGTTCGTGCGAGCTCCGCGACGATTCCGACACGACGATCACCCGATCCGCGCAGCGCCCGCAGCATCCCCCGCGCCGCCGGCCTCGCCAGGAACGCGCCGCCGCGCACCTGGTACGGGATCTGCGCCTCCGAGAGCGCCTCCTCGAAGTCCTCCGACCGCGAGTTGATCCGGTACAGCACCGCCATTTCCTCGAACGGCACGCCCTCTCGGTGGAACGTTCGGATGTTTCCGACGATCGAGGCGACTTCCGCCCCCGCGTCCTCGCACGCCCGCAGCACTGGCGGCTCGCCTGACGGGCACGTCGCCCGCAAGACCTTCTCCGCGCCGCCGAGCTTCGGCACCAGCCGGTTCGCGAGCTCGAGGAGCTCCGGCGTCGAGCGGTAGTTCTCCTCCAACCGGAACACCTGGCCCTGCGCGCGCAGCAGGTACTCCGGCGTCGCGCCCGTGAACGAGTAGATCGACTGGTAGTCGTCGCCGACGACGCACAGCTCGTCCCGGTCGCCCAGCCAGCGCTCCAGCAGCGTCTGCTGGAGCAGGTTCACGTCCTGGTACTCGTCCACCGTGAACGCCCGGTAGCGCTGGCGGAATATCCGTGCGGCCTCGGCGTCCTCGTCGTAGAGCCGGATCGCGAGCTCGAGCAGATCCTCGAAGTCAATCCGCCCCTGGCGCTCCTTCTGCTGTTCGTAGCGCCGGAAGACGCTCTGCATGAGTTCCCCCGCGATCGGCGGCGCATGCGAGCCCAGCCCCTCGAGATACGTGTCCGGCGTCAG
>DATFOC010000088.1:0-11174 GCA_035265935.1 Gaiellaceae bacterium | reverse complement strand
GACGCACCAAGAGGCCGTGGCACGGGAGGTGAGGGCAGTCGCGGACGAGATCGCCGCCGATCCGGCGTACGCAAACGAGGATCAGCTGGGCCCGGACGAGGAAGCGCGCCGCCGCTTCCGCGAATTCGCGAAGAAGCGCCTCGAAGCCTCCTAGTAGTCCCAGGACGTCAGGTAGGGATCCTGCGCCTCGACCGGCGTCATCGACCGAGCGGCGGCGACGAACTTGCCGTCCTGGCGTTCGAGCTGACCGGTGATCTGCAGCCCAGCGTTGTCGGGCGGTATCGGCTTTCCTCCGGTGTCGAGCTCTACGAACACCGGAACGGCAGTGCCTCCACGACGATCGACGAGAAGATCAGGACGAAGTCTCGATCTCGTCGGCCTCTCCGAGGCCAGCGGCCTGCCGACCGCCGCAAGGCGACGGCTGAAACGAGCGCCAGCAGGCCGTGAAGGTCGGAACACCTCGCTGGGTAGTGCGCGGGTAGGGGTCGGCGTGGCGCTCACCGGGCTCGTACGGCTGCGACGCCGCTTGCGAGCAGAAAGGAGGCCGCTGCCAAGAGAACGATCGTCCCGCCGGGCGGCGCATCGGCGTAGTACGCGATCGAGAGCCCGCCGAAGACGGACGCCAGTCCGACCGCCATCGCGAGCCCGAGCGTTGAGCGCATGCTCCACGCGATGCGGCTCGCGGCCATGACCGGGAGCACCATCAGCGCTGCGATCAGCAGGATCCCGACGATCCGCATCGAGATCGCGATAGTTAGTGCGGACACCACGACGAGCACGAGGTTCAAGACTCTCACTGGGACGCCTGCGACGACCGCAGCCTCCTCGTCCAGCACGATGGCCGCGAGCGATCGATAGAGGAGCAAGATCGCGACGAGCCCGGCGGCACCGAGGACCGCGGCAATGACCACGTCTTCCGGCGTCACCGTCAGGATCGACCCAAAGAGAAAGCTGAAGAGGTCGACGTCGAACGCACCGGCCGCCGACACGAGGACGACGCCGCCCGCGATTCCGGTGTAGAAGACGAACGCGAGCGCCTGGTCTCCCGCGGTCCGCCGGTTCGCGCGCAGCCACTCGATCGCGAGTCCGCCGGCGACCGCGGCGACCAGCGCGGTCAGCACTGGCGAAAGGCCGAGCAGGTACCCGGCGGCGACTCCGGCGAAGGCCACATGGCCGATCCCGTCGCCGATCAGGCTCATCCCCCGCTGCACGAGGAAGAACCCGACCGCTGGGGCGAGCAGCCCGACAATCGCACCCGCGGCGAACGCGAGCCGCATGAACTCCGACTCAAACATGGACGTGGGACGGGTCGTGCCACATGTCCGGAAGGCCCGAGGGCGGCCCGTCGAAGACGATGGTTCCGCGCACAAGCACGAGGCGGTCGACGTAGCGCTCGATCGCGCCGAACTCATGGGACACGTAGAGGACCGTGACGTTCAGCTCGCGGTGGAGGCGATCCAGGAGCTCCGCGAGCGCCTCTTGTGACTCCGTGTCGACGCCGGTCGTGGGCTCGTCCAGCACGAGCAGCGAGGGGCGTCCGGCGAGTGCCTTCGCGATGAACGCGCGTTGCTGTTGCCCGCCGGAAAGCGTCTGGAGCGGCCGGTGCGCGACATCGGACAGTCCCACCCGCTCGACCGCGGCCGCCACAACCTCGCGGTCGGCTCGCCGAAGCGGACCGAGCAGCGGACCGGAGCCGACCCGTCCGGCAGCGACGACCTCCTCCACCGAGACGGGCGCGTTGATCCCCAGCTGCGCCCGCTGTGGCAGGTAGCCGAGCGGTGCCCGGCGGGAGAGCCGCTGCGCCCGGTGACCAAACAGGCGCACCTCCCCATGGGTGGGTCGAAGCAGGCCGAGTACCAGTCGGACGAGCGTCGTCTTGCCGCCGCCGTTCGGTCCGGCGATCGCCACCAGCTCGCCCGGTGAGATTCGCAGGTCGACGTCCCTGAGGACCGGCGGCCCTTGGGCGTACGCGAACGAGACGTCCTTGAGCTCGACTGCTAGCGACACCCGAGGCCTCGCCGGAGCGACGCCAGGTCTTCCCGCATGACCGAAAGGTAGTCGGCCCCACGGTCGAGGTCGTCCTGCGCGATTCCCTCGATGGGATCGAGGACCGCGGTCTCGGCCTCGGTCTCGCGGGCCACGGTCTCGGCGAGCCGCGGCGAGACGAGCGTCTCGAAGAAGATCGTCGTCGCCTTTGTCTCGCGCACGTGCTCGACGACCTTCTCGAGATCGCGTGGGGTGGGCTCCGCCTCGGGGGAGAGGCCCGTGATCGGGACCTGCTCGAGCCCGTACCGCTCGGCGAGATAGCCGAAGGCGGCGTGGCTGGTGACCACCTCGCGGCGCTCGCAGTTCGCGAGCCCGCGCTGGAAATCGCCGTCCAGCGTGCGGAGCTCGCGGTCAAGAGCCGCAGCCTCGCCAGGTCGCCCGAGCGCCGTGCCGATCCGGTCAGCGATCTCGCGCATCCGAATCGGGTCGAGCCAGACGTGGGGATCGCTCTCGGTCTCGTGCGCTTCCTCGCTCTCGCCCTCCTCGCCCGCGTGCGCCTCGCCGCTAAGAAGCTGCTGGCCGGCGAGGAGATCGACTGCTTCGCCGCCCGTCCCCTCAAGCGCGTCTTCGACGGTCGGCTGGAAGCCCTTGCCGATGTAAAGCACGACGTCGGCCGAGCGGATCGCCTCCACGTCCCGGGGAGACAGTTCGAGATCGTGCGGCTCGGTGCCCGGAGGTGTCAGGTTCCTTACGTCGACCGTGTCGCCGCCGACTCGCTCCGCGGCCCAGGCGAGCGGATAGAACGCTGCGATCACGTCGCGTCGCTCGTCCGACGCCGATTCGTCGTCGCTGCCGCACCCGGCGAGAGCCGCAGTCAAGAGAATGAGAACGAGAATGGTTCTCGCCATTTCGCGCCCGACCTTAGCACGGAATGAGAATCGCTATCATCGGCGCAATGACCTGGGCAGAGCATACGAACGAGCGGCTGCGCGAATCGGGCTACCGGCCGGGCGGCGCACGGGCAGCGGTGATCGACGCCCTCGCCCGCGAGAGCTGCTGCGTCTCGGCGCAGGAGATCCACGACGTCGTCCGGCAGCGGCGCCCCGGGATCGGCGTCGCGAGCGTCTACCGCGCGCTGGAGACGCTCACCGCGCTCGGCCTCGTCCATCGCTTCGATCTTCGCTCCAGCGGTGCCCGCTACGAGCCGGCCGAACCGAGCGGCGACCACCATCACCACCTCGTCTGCGGCGATTGCGGGAAGGTGGAGGCGTTCAGCGACGATTGGCTCGAGCGGGCGATCCACACGGTGTCGGAGGCGTCAGCGTTCCGGATCGACGAGCACGACGTGGTGCTCCGCGGCCGCTGCGAAGCTTGCGCTTGACCTGGGCCGACTGGGTCGAGCGCTGGGAACGGCAGCAGGAGCGGTACCTCGCCGGCCGCGAGGAGCGCTTCGCGTTGATGCTCGACTACGCGCAAGCGTTGCTCCCCTCCAAGACGCCGCGCGTCCTCGACCTGTGTTGCGGGAACGGGGCGCTCAGTCGCCGCGTTCTCGCGCGCCTTCCTGGTGCGCGCGTGAAGGCCGTGGACTGGGATCCCGTCCATCTCGAGATCGCCCGCCAGGTGTTGCCCGACGAGGTGGAGATCGTCGAGGCCGACGTCACGACGCGGCACTGGACCGATGCGCATGACGCGGACTCGGTCGACCTCGTGGTGAGCGCGACTGCGTTGCATTGGCTCGAACGCGCAGCGCTCGAGGACCTCTATGCGCGCCTCGCCATCCTGGTTGCTCCCGGCGGCGTCTTCGTGAACGCCGACCACCTCCCGCCGGAGGAGCCGACAATCACCCGGCTCGGCGAGGAGTTGACGGAGGCCTGGCAGGACGCGAACTTCGCCCACGGGGAGGAAACGCACGACGGCTTCCACGAGGCGGCAGCCGCGGCTCCCGAGCTTCGCGCCGCCTCCGAGCTCCGCGCGAGGCGGTTCGGGCCGCATGACAAAGGCCACAGCATGACCCAGGACGTCGGCGTCCACCGGGCGGCGCTTCGGCAAGCTGGCTTCGACGAGGTCACGGAAGTCTGGCGGCACCGGAACGATGCGGTTCTGCTCGCATATCGCCGAATGGCCGAGTAATTGCCAATAATGTCGGTGGGGTGCTGCGCCGCGCGACAATCCTCTGCGGCGCCGCTGTGGTCCTGGTGCTCTCTGGATCCGGCGGCGTTTCGTCCGCTGTCGGCAGCGGGACCTCCAGCGCGGAGGCGTTCGCGATCCAGGTTTCTGTCCCCGGCCAGGGTGGCTCGACCGGCGGCGCGGTCTCCGGGCCGCCCGACGCGGTCGGGGTCGGCGGAGCCTTCGCCTTCCCCGCCGACGGCTCGGTCGCCCAGGCGGCCTCGATCTCCTCCAGCGTCTCCGCCTCAGGCTCGAACTCGGAGGCAGAGGTCTCCGTCTCGGGCCTCTCACTGTTCGGCGGAGAGGTGACCGTCGCCTCGATCACGGTCAAGGCGAATGCGCGCGCCTCGTCGAAGGCCGCGTCTGGCGGGACGGCAGGCTCCTCCGTCACAGGGATGGCGGTGGCCGGAGCTCCCGTCGCCTCCGGCTCGGGCAGCTCGGTACCCCTCGGGGACTGGGGGACGGCGACGATCCTCCAGCAGTCGTCGTCGCCGTACGGCTCGCGGAAGGCGCGCGGATTCAACGCGGGCGTCACGGCGCTGCAGGTTCACGTGAACGTCGAGCATGCCGGCGTGCCCGCCGGCACGGACATCGTCGTCGGCTACGCCGACGTCGCCGCAGAGGCGCTCGAGCCGCAGCCGGTGGGCGGCAGCCGAGACGACACGCAACGTCCGATCAGGCCAAAGGCGACCAGGGAGGCCGCGAAGCCGAAAAAGAGTGACCGGCCGGCGACTCCACCGGTGCGGAGTGTCCCGACGGACGTCATCCCGCGCCTCACGCAAAGCGGTTACGTCTTCCCGGTCTATGGGCCGGCGTCGTTCTCGAATACCTTCAACGCGCCCCGCTCCACGACCGGCTGGCACCACGGCGAGGACATCTTCGCTCCGCTCGGCGCGCCGATTCTCGCCGTCGCCAACGGGATCGTGTACTCGGTGGGGTGGAACGACGTCGGCGGGCTTCGCTTCTGGCTCCAGGACTCTGCCGGCAACGAGTTCTACTACGCGCACCTCTCGGCGTTCTCACCCCTCGCGATCAACGGCGCTCAGGTGCGAGCGGGAGACGTGATCGGCTTCATGGGGAACACGGGTGACGCCGAGCACACGCCGTACCACCTCCATTTCGAGATCCACCCCGTGTCGCTGCTCTACCGCGGCTACGACGGAAGCGCAGTCCCGCCGTACCCGTACCTGACCGCGTGGAAGCGGCTCACCGACTTGCCGTTCGCCGCCGTGTCCGGCTGGGCCGGCCCGCTCTCCGACTCGAGCCGAGCGCCAAGGCCCGGCGCGATCCTGCTCCAGTCCCGCGACATCTCGACCGGGACCGGCCTCGACCCCGGCTCGCTCGAGCGCGCGATGCGGGCGGAAGGCGAGTCCGGCGCCGACGGCGCTGGAGCGGACACGCGCGCACGCGCAGGTCTGCGCGTTCTCGCGCGGCTGAGCGGTCCCTGAGCTGAGGCTCTAGGCGGCTTTGCTATTGCCGCCCGATGAGCCGGAGGGGCCCCTGGAGCCCTCGTCCCCGCCAAGCAGCTTGTCCGAGATCCACTGGCGAGTTGCGGGCCCAGTGACCGGGTTGAAGAGGATGCCGAGTGCGATGCCGGCGATGAGCAGAGTCGCGTTTCGCGAGCTGTGCTCCTTCTTCCCCTGCACGCGGTTGGCGACCTTGCGCAGGTCATCGATGGCGCTTTTGAGGTTCTCCTGGATGTCCTCGTCGGTGGCGACCCTCGTGGCGATCGCCGCCGTCGAGCGTCCGCCCAGGAGCTCGTCGTAGATGTCGCGCGCGGTTGCGATCGCGTGCTTCACGTTCTCGCGGACCTCCTCGTCCTGCAGCGCCCGGGTGACGTAGGGCTTCATGTCGGACACTCGATCTTTTGCCTTGGCCATGCGGCGGCCGTCCTTTCGTTTCGCGTTTTCAAGCCAGGTACCCCCGCCATCGGCGGCTAAAACTCCGCCGGGAGCGCGGCTTTTCGCTCCGGCGATCCTACTCCGCTCGGCCTGCGCGAGGGAATCGCGCCGTCGAGCGCAGCTTCGAGAACCTCGTCGACGTGCTCGGCGAGGACGAACTCGAGGCCCTTGCGCGTTTCCGCGGGGAGGTCTTCGAGATCAGGCTCGTTCTCGCTCGGGAGGACGACCGTGTGCACGCCCGCGCGCTGGGCCGCCAGCACCTTCTCGCGCACCCCGCCGATCGGAAGCACCTGTCCCGTCAGCGTGACCTCGCCGGTCATCGCGACATCGTCGGAGACGGGGCGGCCGGTCACTAGGGAGACGATCGCGGTGACCATCGTGATGCCCGCAGACGGCCCGTCCTTCGGCACGGCGCCAGCAGGCACGTGGACGTGGATGTCGTGCTCGCTGAACCACTCGGGATCGATGCCCACCTGCTCCGAATGGGACCGCACCCAGGAGAGAGCGGCCTCAGCCGACTCCTGCATGACCTCGCCGAGCTGGCCCGTGACCTTGAGCCGGCCGCGGCCTGGGAACGCCGTCGCCTCGATGAAAAGGACATCGCCGCCGACCGCGGTAACCGCCAGGCCGGTCGCGACTCCGGGATCCTCCGTCCGCTTCCGGACCTCGCCGGAGAACCGCCGCGGCCCGAGCCACGACCGCGTCCGGCGCTCGTCGATCCGGGTCGATCCTTTCGCCTTCCCCTCGGCCACGCGCCTCGCCGCCTTCCGGCAGAGCGCGGCGATCTGGCGCTCGAGGTTCCTGACGCCTGCCTCCCGTGTGTACTCACGGATCACCGTGCGAAGCGCCCCCTCGGTGAAGCTCACCTGGTCGGCCGGCAGTCCGTGCGCCTCGAGCTGCTTCGGGACGAGGTAGCGCTTGGCGATGCCGAGCTTCTCGTCCTCGGTGTAGCCCGAGAGATGGATGACGTCCATCCGGTCGAGAAGCGGCCCCGGAATCGTCTCGAGCTGATTAGCGGTGCAGATGAAGAGCACCTTCGAGAGGTCGAACGGCAGGTCGAGGTAGTGGTCGCGGAAGGTCGAGTGCTGCTCGGGGTCGAGCACCTCGAGCATCGCGCTCGCGGGATCCCCTCGGAAGTCCGAGCCCATCTTGTCGATCTCGTCGATCAGGAAGACCGGGTTGCGCGACTCGGCGTCCCGTAGCGCGCGAATGATCGTCCCCGGCATGGCGCCGATGTACGTGCGGCGGTGCCCGCGGATCTCCGACTCGTCGCGGACGCCGCCGACGGAGATCCGCGTGTACTTGCGCTCCAGCGCTCGCGCGATCGACTGGCCGAGCGACGTCTTCCCCACGCCGGGCGGGCCGACGAAGCAGAGGATCGAGCCGGAAACGTCGCCGCGCAGCTTCGCGACGGCGAGGTACTCGATGATCCGGTCCTTGACCTTCTCCAGGTCGAAGTGGTCTTCGTCCAGCACCTGACGTGCATGCGGTAGGTCGAGGTTGTCCTCCGTGGTCTGCGACCAGGGGAGTGACAGGATCCAGTCGATGTAGGTGCGGATCACGCCGTACTCGGCTGCGGCAGCCGGGAGGCGCTCGAGCCGAGCCAGTTCGCGGTCGACGGCCTTGCGCGTCTCCTCCGGCAGGTCGGTCGTCTCGATTCGCTCGCGCAGCTCGCGGATCTCCGCCTGCTCGGGATCGCCCTCGCCGAGCTCGTCCTGGATCGCTTTCATCTGCTGGCGGAGGAAGAACTCACGCTGGCCCTTCTCCATCTCCGACTGAACCTGCGACTGGATCTTGGTGCCGAGCTCGAAGACCTCGAGCTCCCGGTTCAGGATCCTCGAGAGCTCGCGCAGTCGCGCCTCGACGTGCGCCTGCTCGAGGAGCTGCTGCTTTTCCTCGGTCTTCAGCCGCAGCGTGGAGGCGACGAGGTAGGAAAGCGCGCTCGGATCGTCCACGTTCGCGGCGGCGAGCTCGAGCTCGGCCGGAAGGTACGGGACGAGCGAGACGATGCGCCCGTACAGCATCTGGACGTTCCGCGTCAGCGCCTCGAGCTCAGGCGTCTCTTCGGCGACGTCGGGCATCTGCTCGAACTCACCGACGAGGTATGGATCGTCCTGGACCCGGCCCTCGAGCTGGATGCGCTCGACGCCCTGGACGAGGATGCGGAGCGTCCCGTCCGGGACCTTGATCAGCTTGTGGACGATTGCGGCGGTGCCCACGCCGTAGAGGTCGTCCCACCCAGGCTGCTCGACGTCCTCGCTCTTGACGGTGACGAGCGCGAGTAGACGGTCGCGGGCCACGACGTCGTCGATCAGCTTGATCGAGCGCTCCTGGCCGATCGCGAGGGGGGTCGCGGAATCCGGGAAGACGACCGTCTCCTTCAGCGGCAGGACGGGGAGCGCCGGCGGCAGCTCCAGATCGTCCGGCGCCGTGGCCTCGGTCGGCTCGAACTCGATGTCGGTCATGGGTCTCGCCTGACCTGGATCGGCACCGGCCGCGGGCGGGCTTCGCGTTGCGCGATCGGGATCACGATGCGCAACAGTCCTTTCTCGTACGTCGCCTCTGCCTGGGACGCGTCGGCGTCCTTCGGGAGCTGGACGACCCGCTGGAACGAGCCGTACTCGATCTCCATCTGCTGGTACGTGCCTCCGCGGCAGTCGGCGCGGCCGCGCTCGCCGGCGATGACGAGGGCGCCCTCTGCGGTGGAGACGCTGACGCGCTCAGGGTCGACTCCGGCGATGTCGACGATCACGGTGAAGGCCGGGGGATCCTGGGTGAGAAAGCAGTCGAGCTGTGGCCGAAAACCCCGTCGCAGCCCGCCGAGCCGCGAGACCTGCCACAGGTCTGCAAACAGCTCGTCGATCTCCTCTCTGAGGTCTTTTCTCCGCGCCATCGTGTGCCTCATCGTAGCCTTGACAGCCTCCCCGATCTTCCTTAACTTAGCGGTCACTAGCTTAGTGGTTACTAACGTTCTGGGAACAAAGAGGTCGTTCCTCACGTTCTGGGAACAAGGAGGTCGTGCTGATGGAGCAGCTCGCGCGCACGATGATTCGGCTTCGCTGGCTCGTTCTCGCGACGTGGCTGGTCGTCGTCGTCGTCTCCGGAATGGCGTCGGCCGGGCTCAACGACCTCCTGACTAACCGCTTCGTCCTTCCCGGCTCCGAGAGCGAGAAGGCTGGCGACATCCTGAAGGACAGCTTCGGGCAGCAGCCCGAGGGCTCGTTCTCGGTCGTCGTCGAGGGGAAGCCCGGCTCCGCGTCGTCGCTCGTCGAGCCGACGCGCGTCGCGGCCACAAAGGCTGCCGCCGCGCTCGAGACAGGCAAGCTCGAAGAGGTCCGGCCCGTCGCCGGCGACGTCGTCACGGCCCGCATCGTCTCCCAGCTCCAGCCCGCAGAGGCAAAGGGCTACACCGGCGCCATGCGCGAGGCCGCCGGCGACATCCCCGGCGCCACGCTCTTCGTGACCGGCCAGTCGGCGATCGAGAGCGATCTCGAGCCGGTTCAGAACCGCGACCTCTTCGTCGGCGAGGTGCTGATCGCGATCCCGATCGCGCTCGTAATCCTGGTCTTCGTCTTCGGGACGCTCGCGTTCCTGCTCCCGTTCATGCTCGCCGCCGTCGCGATCCCGACCACGCTCGCCTTCGTCTGGATCTTCGCGAACTTCATGACGCTCTCGACCTATCTGACCAACATGGTCACGCTGATCGGGCTCGGGATCGCCGTCGACTACTCGCTCCTGATGGTCCATCGGTACCGCGAGGAGCGGAAGGTCGGACGATCGAAAGAGGACGCTGTCGCGGTGACGATGTCCACTGCTGGGCGCGCCGTCGTCTTCAGCGGCACTGCGGTCGCGATCGGGCTGGCGCTGATGCTGTTCATGCCGCTGCCCTTCATGCGCGGCTTCGGCCTGGCTGGCCTGCTGATCCCGCTCGTCTCCGTCGCCGCGGCGATCACGCTCCTGCCCGTGCTCATGTACTGGCTCGAGGACCGCATGGATCGCGTGCGCCTGATCCCCAAGCGGGTGATCGAGCGGCGTGAGGACTCCGAGAGCAACTTCTGGGCGCGGCTGGCGGATCGGATCATGAAGCGCCCGTATGCGTTCGCCGCCGGCACGACTGCGGCCCTGCTGCTGCTCGCCGCACCGCTGCTCACCCTCCAGCTCGGTCCGGGGTCCAACGAGGGCATTCCGAGGGACCTCGAGGCGGTCCAGGGGCTCAACGTCCTGGCCGAGGCGGTCGGCGAGGGCGCGCTGGCTCCCACAGACATCGTGATCGACACCGGGCGGGCCGGCGGCGCGGCTGACGGCGACGTGCGCGCCGGCGTCGACCGACTCGCGAGCCTCCTGCGAGGCGACTCCGAGGTCGCGGACGTGATCGCGGCAGGGCCGCAGACCGTCGACGAGACGGCCCGGTACCTCCACGTTCAAGCGATCGGGAAGCACGAGTATGGGCTCCCCGACTCGCAGGAGTTCGTCGACCGTCTGCGCGACGAGATCGTCCCTGCTGCCGCATTCCCGGCCGACACCGAGGTGCTCGCCGGCGGCGGGCCAGCGTTCGGCGTGGACTTCCTCGACATCACCTACGGCGCTTTCCCGTGGCTCGTACTGGCGGTGCTGCTGCTGACCTACGTGCTGCTCGTGCGCGCCTTCCGCTCGCTGCTGCTGCCGCTCAAGGCGATCGTCCTGAACCTCCTCTCGATCGCAGCCGCGTACGGCATCCTCGTCTTGGCCTTCAAGCTCGGTGCGGGCGAGCCGTTCGGTCTCACACAGTTCGACCAGATCGAGGGCTGGATCCCGGTCTTCCTCTTCGCGATGCTGTTCGGCCTCTCGATGGACTACGAGGTGTTCCTGCTCTCGCGCATCCGGGAGGAGTGGGAGAACCGCCACGACAACGAGCACGCGATCGCGTACGGGCTCGAGCACACGGGCCGGATCATCACCGCCGCGGCGATCATCATGATCGCGGCGTTCTCCGGCTTCCTGGCGGGCAGCTTCGTCGGCCTGCAGGAGTTCGGCCTCGGGCTGGCGGCCGCGATCCTGCTCGACGCCACCATCGTCCGCGCGATCCTCGTGCCGGCGACGATGAAGCTGCTCGGACAGTGGAACTGGTACCTCCCCGAGCCG
>DATFOC010000087.1:0-12889 GCA_035265935.1 Gaiellaceae bacterium | reverse complement strand
ACCGGCGGATTGTTCGCCCAGATGCTCGCCGGCCGTGGGCTCTCGGCAGCCACGGTTGCCATCGACCCGGGCGTGTTTCGCGGCGTCCTGCCGCTGCCCCTCTCCACGCTCAAGGCGACCGGACCTTTCCTGTTGAACCCCCGGTATCGAGGCCGCGCGATCACGTTCACCTTCGACCAGTTCAAATACGGCTGGACGAACAATCTCGATGAGGACGAGGCGAAGCGCCTTTACGACACCTACCACGTGGCCGGGTCGGGGATCGCCCTGGCCCAGATGGCCAACGCCAACCTCAACCCCTGGACCGAGTCGAAGGTCGACACGAAGAACCCCGATCGGGGCCCGCTGCTGATCCTCGAGGGTGAGAAGGACCACACGGTTCCCTGGGCGATCGCCAACGCCGCCTACAAGCGGCAGAAGCGCAACCCGGGCGTCACCGAGATCAAGAAGATGCCCAACCGCGGCCACTCGCTGACCATCGACCACGGCTGGCAAGAGGTCGCGCAGACCGCGCTCGACTTCGTCAAGCGGTTCGTCCCGGCCAAGCCGAACTAGCCGGCCTCGATCTGCCGCCGGAATTTGTCGGCCGACGGGACGTCGACCAACGAACACCACGTGCTCGTCTGCATCGGGGGGTCGTCGACGTGGACGAGCTCGAGACCGGAGTCGTCGACCGGGCGGCGCCACGTGGCGTCCGGAAAAGACGCCGAAGCGGTGGTGGTCGTGCTCGATACGCAGAGGCCGTCCCGGCTCTCGCAATACCATCGCGAAGTCAACGCTGTTCGCGGGACGTGGCAGCCGCCGGTCGCCGCAGCGCGGCCGTAGCGATGGCGACGCCCGCAAGGCGAGCAGCGCTACGCCGTTATCTTCGCGCGCCGCGTGATCGGACCAGGGCGGCCCATCAGCGCCGAACTTCGGCCCGTGGGAGGGCGAGGGCGAGCAGCGTCGCTGATCTGGGAGCTCCATAATCGGCTCCATACCTAATGCATGCTGGAAATGATGCAAATCGAGCTGATAAGAAAGCCCTATTTGCAGCAGCTTTGCAGAGCCCTCTTGACGGAATCGAACCGTCGACCCCCCTCCTTACCATGGAGGCTTCGGGGCGTCACGCGCGTACACGCGCGATCACGCGCGGCGCCATTTGGCCTGCATGTCAGCCCAAATGAGGCTGACGATGCGTCGCGCGACGTCGCGCGTGTCGTTTCTGATGTGTCCGTTTTGTGTGCGCTCGATGGTGCCTACGAGGGCAACGCTTTCACCGAACTCGCTCTCCCGGGTCTATGGCGCCGCCCAAGTCTCTGCGAGCTAGTCGCGCTCGCTCGGAACAGACATCGCCGTATTCGACTAGCCGGTCACCGTCCGAGTCGCTTCCCCGCCGAGGCTGCTCTTGACGGTGACGCTGCCTGGGTTCGAGGCGATGTTGATCTCGAAGCGGCCTCCGGACATCGTCCCGAGCAGGACTCCGGTCGAGGTGACGTACACCTTCAACGTCGCAGTCGAGTTCGAGCTCGTCGCTTCGACGCGGAGACGACCGCCGTTCCACTCGGCGCGCGTGATCGTGACGGTGTCGGTCGCCGGCGGCGGGGCGGAGCTCACCGTCAGCACCGCGCTTCGGCTGGCGCCGCCGCCGGTGGCTGTGATCGTCGCGTTTCCGGAGCCCGACGTCGAGATGTTGAAGGAGGCACTCGTCGCTCCGGCCGGTACCGTGACGGACGCTGGCACGCTCGCTACCGCACTCGAGCTCGAGAGCGACACCGCGAGCCCACCTGTCGGAGCGGCCCCGGAAAGCGCGACCGTGCCGGTCGAGCTCGCGCCGGAGGTGACCGTGGATGGGCTGAGTGTGAGCGCGGTCGCGCTCGGTCCCACCGCTACCGGATCGAGGGTCAGCGTCGCCGACAATGTCACTCCGCCTCCGGACACCGAAATGGTGACGAGCGTCTTCGTGCTGACGGGGGAGGTCCCGATGTTGAATCCGCCGGCGGCGGCGAACTGGGGAACGGTGACCGAAGTCGGGATCGTCACGAGGTCGGGACGCGAGGTCGAGAGCGAGAAGGTGACGTCGGCTTCTCTCGGGTCGGCGGCCGTGACGCGTCCGAACGAGCCGGCCGAGCCGGAGGTGGTCGCGGGGTCGAGCGTGATCGAGGTGGGCGCAGGCTGCGGCGTCAGCGTCGTCGTTGCCTGCACGCTCGCTCCCCGCCAGCTCGCTGTGATCGTCACCGGCGTGTCGGCGGAGACCTGGCTGGTCGGCACCGTGAATGAGACGGACTCTACGCCCGCGGGCACCGTCACGCTCGCCGGCGGCTGGGCGGCCGGACTGGAGCTCGAGAGGCTGACGACGGCTCCGCCGGCAGGCGCCTGTCCGTTCAGCATCACTATCCCTCCAAGCGGGACGCCGCCGTTCTGGCGGAAGGGCATGCCGTCGAGGCTGCGTAACGACGACGGGCTGACGGTGAAGCTCTTCGTCGTCGACACCGAGCCGATCGTCGCCGTCATCGTCACCGTGGTCGGCGTGTCGACCTGCCCGGTGACGAAGCGGAACGTCACGAAGGAGACACCGCCCGGGACGGCGACCGAGGCGGGCAGCGGCGCCGCCTGCGGGTTCGAGCTCGCGAGATTGATCGTCGCCCCGCCCGCGGGCGCGCCTCTGTTCAGCTGCAGCTCGACGTAGACCTCCTGGCCGCTGGCGGGTGCAGCTCTGCTCAGGCTGATGGAGTTGACCTGGAGCGGCCCGTCCGGGACAAAGAATGTTCCGACCGGCGACCAGGCGGTGACGGCCGCGGTGTCCGCGGTGTCGATCACCCCCTGGAACGAGCGCACGCGCCAGAACTTCGTCCCGGCCGTCGGCAGCTGGACGACGGTGTACGTGGGCCCATTGAGGAACGGGATGTCCTGCTCGATCTGTGTGAAGCCGGAGTCGCGCGCGATCTGCAGCTGGTAGCCCGACGACTGCGGATTGACGACGTGGTTCCAGCGGAACTCGATCGGCAGCGGGGCCGATGCTCCGCCTGTCGGTGACACCAGCGTCGGCGCCGCTGCAATCGGCGCGTTGAACGCGATCGTGAAGCCGACCACGTTCGACGGCATGCTGTAGTTGTCGTTGGCGTCGACGGCGAAGACGCGCGCGCTGTAGGTGCCGCGGTCGACGGTGGTGATCAGGATCTCCGTCGAGGGCGTCGGGCTCTCCCAACGGAAGACGACGCCGTTGGCCGGGAACGTCGGGTCCTTGGACGCCTCGAGCACGTACTTCGTCGCGCCGGCGACGCCGCTCCAGCTCATGCCGAACGACTCCCAGGGATGGAAGCTGCTTCCGCCTCGCGGGGGATTCAGCGTCGGAGTCGCCGGGAGCCCGGCGCTCGCGCCCGTGACCTTGACCCGGCGCGCGGTCGACCACGGGCCCTGGACGAAGTAGTTGCTCACGGCTTGGACGCGCCAGAAGTACGTACCTACCGCGAGGCCGCTGACGACATCGCTGGTCGCAGGCGCCGTGACCGAGTCCTGCCGCAAGACCTTCGCGAATGTCGAGCTGGCGCTGACCTGCCAGTTGTAGGCGAGGATGCCGCTCGGGTCGGAGACCGCCGACCACGAGATCGTGAACGGCAGCGTGACCGAGGCCGAGTCGGCCGGACCCAGCGGGCGGGGCGCGGTCGGCGCCGCCAGCGCCGGTGCGCTGCCAACGAAGAGCGCGAGGCCGCAGAGAACCAGCAACGCCGGCAGCCGTGCTTTCAACCCCGCTCCTCCTCTCGGACTGACGGTGGTGTACGTGTCACTGCACGTTGGCCGTCGCCGCGGCGTTTGCGCTGAGCGTGAACGTGCAGGTCTTGGTTTTGCTGCCGCCGCTCGAGCAGGCGCCTGACCAGATCACGTCGCGCTCGTTGGTGGCGCGCAGCGTGATCGCGGTTCCGATGGGGAACGAGGCAGAGCCGGTGCTGCCGACGGCGACGTCGATCCCGGTGGGAGTGGACGTCACGCGCTCACCGCTGCGGCCGGTGGCGGTCACCGTCAGCGTTGCGGTTTGCGCCTGAGGATTCACGGTCAGGGTGGCCGTTCGCGTGACGCCTCCGGCGCTCGCCGTGATCGTCACGGGTGTCGACGCCATGACCGCGCTGGTCGCGATCGCGAAGGTCGCGCTCGTCGCGCCCTGTGCCACCGACACGCCCGCGGGTACCGTCGCCGCCGTGTTACCGCTGGATAGGGAGACGGCGAAGCCGCCTGCCGGCGCGGGTGATGTGAGCGTGACTGTCCCCTGCGACGCGGCGCCGCCAGTCACGCTCGCCGGGTTCACCGCCACGGTCGAGAGCGCCGCCGCCGCCGAGGGCGTCACTGTCAGGTCGGCCGTCCGCGAGACGCCGTTGGCCGAGGCGGTGATGGTCGTGGTCCGGGTCACCGGGCCGGCCAGGGTCGAGACAGGGAAGGTGCCGCTGGACAGCCCGCCGTGGACGATCATCGTCGCCGGCACGGTCGCCGCGGCGGTGTTCGAGCTCGACAACGAAACGACCAGCCCACCGGCGGGAGCCCCGCCCGAGAGGAAGACAGTGCCGGTCACGGGGTTCCCGCCCTCGACCGTCGCCGGGGAGACGCTCAGGGACGCTGGCCCGATGGGCGGAGGTGGCGGCGTGACGGTCAGCGTCGCGCTACGCGTGTCCCCGCCGAACGCGCCCGTAATCGTCGCGGATGTCGACGCCGTGACCGACGCCGTGCTCACGCTGAACGTTGCGCTAAAGGCCCCGGCGGGAACGGTGACGCTCGCCGGAACGGTGGCCACGCTCGTGTTGCTCGACAGCGTTAGGACCGCACCGCCGGAAGGGGCTGCGCTCGTCAGGCTCGCCGTTCCCTGCGAGGTGTTGCCGCCGACGACGCTTGCCGGGTTGAGCGCGATCCCGGCGAGCGAAGGGGCCTCGGTGAAGGCCCCCGGAGTGAAGCGCCGAACCGAGGACCAGGCACCCGCGGTGCCCGCGGCGTTGATGCCGCGGACGCGCCACCAGTGCCGCCGCCCCGCGTTGAGCGTCGAAGCGGTGAACTGCGAAGCGCTCACGATCCGATCGACGACGAGCGGAGCGGAGAAGTTGTTCGAATCGTCGATCTGGATGCGATACGCCGTCGCCGCGGCCACGTCCGTCCAGTCGAAGGCCACCGGCTGCGCGGGCGTCGCGTCCTGCGCCGGGCTGAGGAGCGTCGGCGCCGACGGTGTTGGAGGGGGAGTAGCCCCCGTCGAGTTCAGCAAGACGGCGAAGCTGGGGAATGCGCCCCCGATGTTCAGGACGATGTCCGGCTTCGTGTCGCCGTTGAGATTGGCTGAAACGATAAAGATGCCGCCGACGCTCGACGTAGGCGGCGGCTGGAGATAGTGCACCGCAGCCTGGAACGTGCCGTCGCCGTTGCCGTTCCGGATCTGCATCACGCCGAAGCTGCCGTCTCCCAGGCTGAGCGCGAGGTCCTGGAAGCCGTCACCGTTGTAATCGGCCACGGCCGCCTGCTGAGGAAGGTTGAGCTGGGGGGAGGTGAGAACCAGCGGTGTGCGGAACGTGCCGTCGCCGTTGCCGATCAGGATCGCCGTCCGGCTCCCGTTGTGCGGGACCGACACCACGAGGTCCTGGATCGAGTCGCCGTTGAAGTCGGCGGCGTCGATGTCCGTCACGGGGATGAAGGACTGATCCACGACGGCCACCAGCGTCGGCTGCTGGACGAACGTCCCGTCGCCGACGCCGTGGAGGAGGTAGACCTGCCCTTGGGTGCCGCCGATGGCCAGATCCTTGAACCCGTCGCGGTTGTAGTCGCCGACGGCGATCTCGGACATGCCTCGGCCGACCGGGATCTCACGCGAGGACTGGAAGCTGCCGTCGCCGTTACCGATCATGACGGAGATCAGGTCCGTGTTGACGCACGGCGCCGTGAAGCACGCGATGTCGTGGGCGATGACGACATCGAGCTTGGCGTCGTTGTTGAGGTCGACGGCGGCGACTGCAGGCGAGCCGGAGCCAGAGGTGTTGGGGAAGTTCACAGGCGCAGCGAACGTGCCGTTGCCGTTGCCCGTGAGCAGCGAGAGGCCGATCTGCGGGTCGTTGATGGTGACGACGAGGTCGAGTCTTCCGTCGCCGTTGAAGTCGCCGGCCGCGAGGTCCTGGCCCTGACCTCCGATCGCGTAATCGACGACCGCGCCGAACGCCCCCGCGCCGTTGTTCAAACGCACCTTGGCGGCCGTCCCTACCCCAGCCAGGTCGAGGCTGCCGTCGCCGTTGAAGTCACCGGCGACGTAGTTATTCCCGAAGAGGGGATAGTCCGCTCGGAGAAAGGTCGGCGCGTTCGTCGCAGCGCTCGTGCCACTAACGGAAATGAGGATCGCGACGAGGACGGCTGCCAACACGAGAAGCCGAGTCAGTGTCGCACCACTGTGCCGAGCCTTCACCCGTTCGGTCCTACGCCGCCCGGCGGCAACCGGTTTTACGACCGATACGCCATGCGCTGAAGAGCTACACCGAATGCAGCGCGGCCACGGCCTCCTCGAGATCGGCGCACAGCCGGGCCGCGACGTAGACCGTCCATGGGTGGGCCGGCGCGCCCCACTGTGTAGGCGACGACCGGCTTGCCGGCCGCGTCGGACTCGTGGCGCACAGTCCGAGGGCGATGAGCCTGACGAGACGCCGCGTCTAACGTTCCTCGAGTGCGTCTCCGCGGTGAGCTCGCGGTGTACCTCGGTGCCGCCGCCGTTTACGTCGCCCTCGGCGTCGCGGTTCCCGAGTTGCTGTTCTCGTGGGTCGAGGGTGCAGCGTTCCTTCTGTTCGCCGTCTGGCTCCTCCCGGCCTTCGTCAGGCGGCTGCGGTGAGCTGGGTCGCCCACGACATCGAGCCCTACATCATCCAGAAGCACCTCGGTCGCCGGATCGCGTTCGTTCCGCTGCTGATCGGCTCCTACGCGCCCGACCTCTTCACCAAGTGGTTCGTCTACGGGGTCGGCGCCTTCGGCATCTCCCTGAAGGCCGAGCACCCCGCACAGTTCCACCGCGGATTTCCGGGCGTCGGTTTCACGCATTCGCTGACCTTCGGGGTCGTCGTCGGGTTGCTCATCTACGGAATCTGGCGCAGTCGAATTTGGTCGGTCAGCTTCCTCATCGGACAGTGGGCGCACGCATTGACCGACGCCCTGGACACGGTCGGAACGATGCTTGCATTCCCGTTCACGACACATCTCTTCGCAGCCGGCGCCTGGGCATATGCCGGCCAGGCCGGCCGCTACACCGATGCCGGGGCGTACTTCAGTGGCCTCGGCTTCGTCTGGGATGGTGTTTGGCTTGTGTGGGGCATTCTCAGCTGGCAGGTGCTCACACGAGCGTACTTCCGTGAGACGGTTTACCCGGCTGATCCGTTCTGGCGCAAAGCCGGACAGTACGTCCCAGAGGTAGCGCTGCTCGCGATCTACCGCGTGTCGTTCTTCTACGGCACCTGTCGGTGGATTGCCTGGCTGATCTGGGCGCACGTCGTCCGCTCGTTTGCCTTCGACCTGTCGTGGGGCGGGCCGAAATGGGTCCCGGCCGTGCAGAGCAGTGACTTGAATACGGCTAGCTGCGGGTGCCCGTCTTGCTGTTCGCTTTCCCCGAAACTGGCTCTCTCGGCGGTGATCGCGATCGGTTCACGTGCGTCAAAACTGCGCTACGGATCCTGGGCAGACCGTACAAAGCGTGCGGGCCGCCGCGAGGGGGAACGCGCTCCACCCTAACGGCGCCGACCGGGCCCCTCGGCTAGGTCTGCGATCCGCTCGTGATCATCGCGTGAATGGCGGAACGCCGCCACTCGGACGGCCTGGGCTCGCGCCGGTTATAGCCCCGGCTAATGATCGTGCTCCGGCGGCGTGCACAACCGCCGCGAAGCGTGCGCGTACATGCGCGGTTCGCGCTCCACAAGAGGAGAGTTTGCATTTACCGGGTCCTCGACTACTATCGCGCCGGATTGCGCTGGAAGGGGTCCGGCGCACGCACCCAGGGGAGAGAACACGTGAGACTACGGCACGTAGTGCTCGCCGCAGCGCTGTTCGCGCTCGCGGGCCCGGCAGTGGCTACGGCAGGCAACGGACACGCTTACGGTCACGCCGTAAAGGGCGGCGACATCATCGACGTCGGCGACGACGTCGGCCGCGGAAAGAAGCTTGGCCTTGAGAAGCAGACGGTGCCGAGTGCGAGCAAGGTAGCGGCGACCATAACTGCGAGCTCGGCAGCGGCCGCGGTGGCGCAGGAGAGTCCGCCGGTCGGTACGCAGCGGATCTGGCCGGTGGTCAACTTCATCACGGGTGGGGCGCGGCTGGAGACGTTCACCCTTCGCACAGTTGGGGCGAAGATCGAGATCTGGGTCTCGAACACGCTCAACTTCCCGACGACGCCGACGAACGACTGCCGTAATGACGGCGTTCGCAACGTCGTCGAAACGTCGCGCACCGACTACCTCGGCGGCGAGTTCGACAACAACATCTATCCGAAGGAATCGGAGTTCTTCAGCACGCCGCCATCGCGTGAGGGAGCGAACGCGACCCTGTACACCATCCTTCCGGCAACGTTCCCGCAGGGCTACTTCGCAGGACCAGGCGACAAGACGGTGACGCTCGTCGCGAATATCCGGGACGAGAACTACTTCGACATCAACTTCCCGTCCTACGTCGCCGGTTACCACTCGTCGGGGATCAACAACTTCGTCGACCGGAACGTGATGACGATCGACTCGTTCGACTGGGCGCACCGGACGGGCGCGAACCCGCCGCACGAGCCGTCGACCGACCTTTGTCAGAACAAGACGGCGCGGCCGTTTCTGTACGAGTCGACGTTCGCGCACGAGTATCAGCACCTGCTCGAGTTCTGGGCGAGTCCTGGCGAGCGAACGTGGGTAAACGAAGGCCTGTCCGACTTCGCGATGTCGTTGACTGGGTACTCGTTCCCGGCGAAGACCGTCGAGGAGCTCGGCTTCGACAGCCATGTGCAGACCTTCCTTGGCTGGCGATTGCTGCAGACGCCGTTCAATCTGATCCCGCAGCCGCTCGGCGGCCCCGAAAACTCGCTGACCGCCTGGGATGACCAGGGCAACCTGGAGACGCTCGCGGACTACGGAGCGACATACACGTTCCACGAGTTGCTCGCTTCCCGGTACGGCGCCTCGTTCATGAGCGACTTGCACAACGAGGACATAAACGGAATCCCGGGTCTTCAGAAGGTGCTCGACAAGTACCTAACCGGCAAGACGGCGCAGCAGCTGTTCCACGAGTGGGCGGCAATGAACGCGCTCGACCGCTCGCTCGACAACGGCGCCAACCTCCGCGGCCCCACGAGGAAGGCTGATTACCAGGTCGACTCGCTGCACTCGGCGATCTTCTGGCAGAACCCGCAGACGCATAATTCGGCTGGAGCACCGCCGAACGGCTCCGACTACACCGCGCTCCGCGACGGTGCCGGAACGTTCCTCTCAGCAGCACAGGTGAACTCGATCTCGTTCAAGGGAGCGAAGACACACAACCTGCGCCCGGTCACCTGGCAGGTCGACGCAAACCCGCCGACTCACGCAGGCAATCCGGCGTTCCTGTCCGCGGCCCAGGACAACCTTGACCGGGTAATCCTCCGAGAGGTGAACGTGCCGGCAGCGAGCCCGACGCTGACGTTCGAGACCCGCTTTGGGCTCGAAGCCACATGGGACTTCGCCTTCGTCCAGGTCTCGACCAATAACGGCCAGACGTGGACGAGTCTCTCGAACGCGAACACGACTAGTAACCATGACCCGGGAGCCAGTGCGACAATCGTCGCGCAGCTTCCTGGTTTCACCGGCGACGCGGACTGGCACACAGAGACGTTCGACCTGTCCGCGTATGCCGGTCAGACCATTCTGCTCGCGTTCCGGAACATGACCGACACCAACACACTCGGAAACGGCGGTCTCATTGGACCGGGGTGGTGGGTCGACGACGTCCGAGTCGGCGGCACGCTCATCTCCGACGGAGGCTCGCTGGACGGCTGGCGTGCAGAAGTCGCAGCGCCTGCCGTACACGGATTCACGCTACAGCTCGTCGGCATCTCGACGAGCGGGCAGTACGCGTCCATCCTGGCACCGATCCCGCTCGACAGCGATTTCTCCGCGTCGGTCTCGGGCGCGTCGCTCCGGCGGCTGATCGGTGACGAAGTCGACCTCCTCGGTGCGATAGTTACGTATAACGAGCCGACGGAGTCGATCGTGCGTTACGCCCCATACGAGCTAAAGGCCAACGGAGTCACCCAGCCGGGCGGCTGACCTCGACAGGCTCGCAAACCGATCGCTCGGGAGGGTCCGGGAATCCGGGCCCTTCCGGGCTAATTTGGGAAACTGGAACGGTGCCTAATTGGTCTAGAGGAGCCGAGGGCGACCGTTGGTCCGCGCTGCGGACGATCCCCGCGCAGTCAGATCGGGCTAAGCCACCTTGCGTTTGTCTCCAAGGTGCCTCCCACCAGTTTGGATCGGTTCGACCACCTGGCCAAGGAACGAAAAGGAGCGCTGGCTAGCAGAGCCCTTTAGAGAGCCCTCTGACGGACTCGAAGCGTCGACCCCCTCCTTACGATTCAGCTGCGACCTGGGAAGCGAGGAAGCGCGGGTCACGGCGACCACGAAAACGGCGTAAACCAATGGTTTTGCCTAGAACGAGGGCCCGCGCGTGGACGGGCTGGCCCGGGCTGGTGTTCCCTCAGGTTCCCTCGAGTTGAACTCGTAGGGTTCGCAAATTCACGGCTTCGTGTTTACGGATGAGTCCGCCGTCGCCATCCCGGCGTTGTAGACGATCGGGGGCGAGCAGAACAATCCGCAACGATTGGCTTAGTCGGCTCACTGTCGATTCGAGGCTGCGGCATAGGCTCGGCGTCGATCTAGCGCATCACTCGATTCCTGTCATCCGCACGAACGGAGCGTGAATGATCTCCTGGAGCACCATCGTCTACGGGGCGGTTTTGTCCGCGGTCGCCGCCGTCGTCCTTGTGTTCGTGTCCCGGCGCGACCGGCGACTCGATGTTCTCGCGGCAGCCGCCGTAAGCGGGTTCATTGGGCCGTTCCTCTGGAACGCGATCTTGCATCGAGTCGAGGCACGCGAGTTCTTCGTCGACGCGCCGATCGCCGTAATGCCAGCGAGCTGGCAGGACACGGGCTCAGGCGTCTTCGCTGTTGCCGTCGCTGCGCTCGTCTTGGGGTTCGGTCCGAGCCGCGATGAGCCTGCGCATCGCGTTGGTCTTGCTTCGTTGCTGATCGGGCTCGGCGTCTTCCTAGTCGACGTCTACCTGTACTAGTCGCGAAGCTCGGGACGGCGGTCACAGTCTTGCGTCGATCGCCTGCGCGCTACATCCGTCGTTTAGATCGCTCGCTGTGCGGGAAGTCGGCGGCTGTTCGACGTCTTCGCGATCAAGGCATCGCGATTCGACAAAGTGAGGGGAAGATGAGGAAAACACTTGCGCTTGCGGTCCTCGCCCTAGCGGCGATCGTGGCGACGGTCTCACCGTCGGCCGACGCGATCACTGGGAACGCAGTTCTCAGCGATCGGGACAACGTCGTTCTGCTGACCTTTTACGACGAAGACGGCGTCTACCTGTGGCGCTGCAGCGGCACCCTGATCGCGCCGACGATTGTGCTGACCGCCGGCCACTGCACTTACGGAACCGCGGAGGCACGGGTCTGGACCGACCAGGGCCCATATGTCGAAACGCCGGTCGAGGAGGGTGGCTACCCACTGTCGCCGGTCGAAGATCGGCCACCGTGCGAGGGCTATGTCGGCTGGCCATGCACCGGTGAGGACGCAACGGGTGAGCCCTTGACCTACCCCGGCTTCGCGTTCCCCGGCATCGTTCCGCCGGAAGATGCCTCGTTCCCGGCCACCGGTGACGTTGGCCTCGTGATTCTCGATACGCCGATCTATCCGGAAAGCGGCTTCGCATCGCTTGCCGAGGAGGGTGCTCTCGACGTCTTCGCGACCGAGCGCGGGCGCCAGGACATCAGCTTCACCGTCGTCGGGTACGGGCTTCAGAGGACGCGCCCGACCGGTGATGTTGCCGAGCGGATCAGGCTGGAGGCGACGACACAGCTCGTGAACTTGCGCAATGCGCTGACCGCGGGCTTCAACCTCCAGACGGCTGCCAATCCGGGCGGCGGTCGCGGCGGGACGTGCTTCGGCGACTCGGGCGGACCGATCTTTTACGACGGCTCAAACGTGATCGTTGCAATCACGTCGTTCGGGATCACGCCGTACTGCACAGGGGTCGACTTCGCGTTCCGCATCGACCAGCACGACGTGCTCGAGTGGATCCTCGAAGTTGCAGCTTCGGAGGGCGAGACCGTCAGCGTCGTTCCGCTCCCGTGACGAAAACCTAGGGATTGGGAGGACCGGCCTCACCTCAGGGGTGGCGCCGGTCCTCCCGTGGCGTTTGTTGAGGCCGGGCCGCCTTGCGGCGCGAAGGTCGAGACGTGCGCCAAGGGTCTTCCCGCGGTTTGCTCGCGCCGAGAAATCAAGGACCCCGCCGGCAGCGGGGCCTCTTGTCGCCAAGAAAATAGGAATCGGGATTTCTTAATCGGATCGACAACGCGTGGCGCATCACAAGAATCTCAAGTTACTTCGAGCGGTCGCCGCGCGCGAGCCGCGCCGCAGGTTCGCACCGTATGCGCTGCGTTGCGGCGTTGAGGCTGGCGGGTCAGATTTAGGGAGCCTTCCGCGGCGAAGGCGACGCGGCGTTTCGATCCTGGAAACGTCCATTTCGGACGCTTCCAGCGCGCGTTCTGAACCTGAGGGCTCCAATACCTACGCATGCTGGAAATCGTGAAAGTTCTCGTGAACCAGAAAGCGTTGATTTGCGGGGCTTTTGCAGAGCCCTCTGACGGACTCGAACCGTCGACCCCCTCCTTACCATTTTGGGGTC
>DATFOC010000086.1:0-11598 GCA_035265935.1 Gaiellaceae bacterium | reverse complement strand
GATGGCCCCGGCATTGGCGCCGGCGCTATCTTTGATGGTGGCCACCTCCGCGGCCGAGACGGTGCTGTCAGCGGTCACCACCACTCGGTCGGAGGCGCCGTCCACGTACCACGCGATGCCTCGGACCCCTGACTGCTCGACTGCGTAGCGGGCCGCGGAAAGCTGGCCTTTGCTGACGTGACGTGTGGCCGCGGGGGCGGCGGGGGACAGGATCCATACCCAAATCGCCGCCAGGGCGATGGCGACGGCGAGCAACTGGGCGGCTCTCGTCGCAGGACGTCGCGTTGGAACGGGGTTCATAACCACGGGTCCTCCTCTTCTAGTCACAGTGGCTTCCTGAAGGGGTTCCGAACCTGACGAGAGCGCGCGCTGGCTAAGCGAGGCGGCCCAGGCGTTGGTCCTCCGCGCCTGGCTCGGGCTCGATGATCGGCCGCAGCAACGATGTTTTGCCTCCGCGATCGCAACGTCGCGGGCCCCCTTCGTTGCTGGAAGGGTCGTACTACGAACAGTCGCAATTGTCAACCAGTGGAGACCCGATCAACGCATGGGACGCTCGAACCGGCCCGACTAAGACGCCAACGGCTCTTCAGGGGGAATGGGTGGAAAACAGGGCCTCATCCCGCTTCGCCGCCGCATAGAAACGCGCCGCTCACCCCAGTTCCCGGCAGCGGATCTCGCGAGCAAACGTCAGTTCCGTCCTCGGTCACGCCTGTCCCCTCAACCAAGCGGTTTCCGCTCAGCCATGAGGGTGGAATTGGGTCCGCCTGGTCTCGAACGCCCCTGCTAATCGGCATTTTCCCACCCGCGAGGCACCCACCGGGGCACGCACCCCGCGGGCATCGCCGCCCATCTGGATGCGTACGCGGCGGGCGAAGGCTGGCGGCAGACCGGCAAGCCGCAACCGCCGCTGAACGCATCGGGTCGTGCGCGGATCTCCCGTGTGGATCAGCCGCAGGCAGCCGTCGCTCAGGCGGAATAGCCAGGCGGGACTGCGCGTTGGCATCGGCATGATCGCCCGAACGTGGCGCGGGTGGACTCGGCCGGAGGACTCGGACGCATACCTGGACTACGTGGAGCGCACCGGCGGGCGCGCGGCTCGCGAGACGCCCGGCAACCGCGGCTACTACATCCTGCGCCGGGAGGACGGCGACCGCACCGAGTTCGTGACGATGAGCCTCTGGGAGTCGCAGGACGCGATCCGCGCGTTCGCGGGCGACAACATCGAGGTCGCCTTCTTCCCGGACGACGATCGCTTCCTCGTCGACCGGGAGACGTTCGTTACCCATTACGAGATCGCAGGGCCGTAGGCACCTCACGGATTCGCCGAGACCACAACGTCCACCGGGGCGAGCGGACCTTCGTGCTCCTGAGCAACGGCTAGGGAGCGAGCAGCGCGGCCAGGTCGATCTCGCGGCCGTCGTCCAGGAGGACGTGGGTGTACGTGTCGGCCGTCAGCGAGAGCTTGCGCTGGCCGACGAACCGGGCGATTTCTGCCCACGAGCGACCCTACTGGTGCAGGACACTGATGCGCCGGTGGCGCAGTCGTGCGGGCTGAACACAGGCACGCCGACTGCTCGACAGGCGCGAGCAAGCGCCGTGCGCAGGGCGTCGGCGGTGACGTCAGGGAACAGCGGCGCATCGGCGTCGCGTGGCTCGCTGCCAGCGACCACGAGCCTGGGCGGTAGCGTCGCCTCGACTGCCTCGGCGAGCACGTCGGGCAGCTCGACCCTGAACTGACCAGCAATGCGCTAGTCCGGCGCGAACATCGCTCGCGCGGCGAGACATTCGTGGCGAGATGCCACGTACCGCACGCTCCCCATCGAGAGGTCGACGAATTCTGCGCGGCCGTACGCAGCAGCGTACTCGGTGCCGTAGCGGCCCGGGCGAGCCTCAGTGCGGCCACACGAGACGACCTCGTTTCCGACTGGTACCACCGTCAGCAACGGATCGTTCCAGAAGAGACTCACCGCAAATGTGAGGTCCCAGGGATTGCCGAAGATGGGCACGCCTGGAGCGCTGGCGGTCGGATAGCCGAAAGCGAAGATCGTCGACCCGGGCCGCGCGCGGGGCAGTAGACGTCGAAGCGCCGCTAGCTCGTCGCGCTGCTGCGCGGTTGCGCTGTTGTAGCGTGCGATGTCATCCCTCACCCGTTGAACGAAGCCGAGGCCGACGAGCAGAGTCCCAGCGGCGAGGACCGCGGCCGCCCAGTGCCCCGGGCGGCCCGCAACGAGAAGACTCAGAAGTGCGAGGACGGAATACGTCGCAACGACAAACCCGAAGGCAGCGAACGCGTTCACGCGATCGTCAAGCCCCTGCGAGAGGGGATAGAGCCCGTAGCCCAGAAACATCAGGTGCCCGAGGGCGACTGCAGAGGTGCCGGCCGCGGCACCTAACAACCACTTCCGGACCTCGCGCTCGCGGTCTCGACGCGCCCGCCAGATTGCCGCTCCGACTACGCCCCCTACCGCAGCGAGTGCTAGCAGCTTCAGCAGCGACGAAGAGGCACCTGGTGGCAGAAACGTCGACGCAAAGACGGAGGAGCCCTGGGCGACGAACTCCGGGAGGTCTGTCGCCCGCTCCGTCGGCGATCCGACCGCTCGCGCCTTCGACGTCGGGACGATCAGTAGTGCAAGCGGGACGAGCACGAGGGCCGCATCGACGAGCCAACGCGTGCGCAAGGTCCGCCACGGGAACCGCATGCGGTAGAGCAGTCCCGAGAGCAGAATCGCCGGAGCCGCGACCTCGTACGTGAGCACGCTCACGAGGTAGAGGACGGCGGCCAGTCCATGGAGCGCGACCCGACGGTATCGATCGGCCCGCTGGAGGCCGAGCGCGCGCACCGCGGCCGCCGATCCGAGGAAGTACGCAATCAGGGCAACGTTGTTCAGCGACCCCGTTGCCCAGAGCCGAAGTGCGTCGGACCACGGAAAGACGAGCGAGAGAACGGCGAGGGCCAGCGCATGGGGGAGCTCGAGCCTCAGCGCGCGGAGTAAGACGAAAAAGCTGAACGAGGCGAGCGTGGCGAGTACGCCCGCCAGGGCAAGGTGGTAGGTCGGGTCGAGCCCGAAGAGCGCGTGCGGAAGGGGGAGCAGGAACGCGAGCACCGGCCGCCACGGGATCAGCTCGCGCCAGAAATGCACCGCCATGTCGCCATATCCGAGGTCGCGATAGAACGAGGCGTTCGACCAATCGTCCGAGTAGAAGCCTCCGTGTCGTACGTGCGGTGCAAAGACGAGCAAGGCAACGCCCGCGAGCGCGGCTCCAGCGAGCGCTACTTCTGCATGGACGGGACCGGACCGGGACCGCAGAGCTTGCTGTTCGACGTCGATCTCCGACACAGCCTCGCTTCAGGCGCCTTTCCACCTGATTCGGAGCTTCCTCCGATCGGGCATCGTGAACGACTTCACGGGCCTGAACCCGAGCGAGCGGGCTCCCGCATCGGCTTTCCGAACACTGGGCAGGAACGTGGCGCACTGAGCGCCGCACCTAACGGTGTCACCGTCCTGCCACGCCTCAGTGTTGGGCGTGACTGGCATCGAACCAGTGACCTCCCGCGTGTGAAGCCGGAGCGGAGCGACAGCAACCGGCGCTAACCGGCATCGCTCGGAGATGCGCACCGACCTTTAGGCACTCAGATTCCCGGCTCGCGGGGTGCTACTGACCACGAACCGACCACGCGGCACGGTCCGCAGAAGGAGAGACAACCTATGTCCAGCTTGCAAGCGGACGTATCCGGCGGCAAAGCCTCCCAGAAGGGCTCGGCAACTCAGAACGTCGGAGGCAAAGCAGGCCCGCAGGCCGCCATTGTCGGCGAGATGACCGCGCAGTTCAAGCAGGCCAACTTCGCTGGCGTCCGCCGGCGACGCGAGCTTTGAGGCCGCCGGCTGCCGGAAGGACGACGCCGAGTCTATGACGCGGTGCGTCGCCGGCGAGATTCCCAGGCGGAGCACCGAGGGGAGCACCACCACGCACGATCTGCACGAATCGCGCGAGCCGCTTGGCTCAACCGTGCGGCTTCCGCTCGGCAAGCGCGCCGTGAAAGGGCGAAACCGGACATTGCGCAAACCAGGCTCTGATGGTGCCGGAGCCGCTATCCGTGGCGTGACGGTCGGCTGCCGCCCGGGGCCACGGCCCACCCGGGGACAGCGCGAAGCAGGCGACGGTGGGCCGGGGGTGGCGCGCGCCCGCAGCGCTTGCGCTCTTACTTCTCGGCACCGCGCCATCGACCGCGCTGCCATGGAAACCCGTCTACCCGCCGACGAGCGGTTCGGCTTCAGGGCACCCGCAGAAGGCCTGATCCACCCACCGCGTAGAAGGATCCGCCGTCGACGAGCCGCTCGACGCTGAGGCCCTGGGCACTGCGAAGGTTCATCCACGTTCGGGCCGCCTTAGCCGGCGTAATGGCTTCTGACGGACGCGGTTTGTCTGCTTCGCCTGGCGTCACGGAGGTCGACGGACGCGTCTCGCCGCCACGCTCGTCCGCAGCGAGCCACCATGATCGATGGTGATTACGCCGATGGCCGCGAGCGCCGTCACAACGAGCATTACGGCCGGCCATCTACGTCTCGGATGCTAAACGGCTTGAGGTACGCTCATAGGTACGCTCGATTTGGCATCGGTGACCTTTGCGGCACACGTCCCGCTCAACCATGCGGTTTCCGCTCAACCACAAGGGTGGAATTGGGCCCGCCTGGACTCGAACCAGGGACCAACCGATTATGAGTCGGCTGCTCTAACCAGCTGAGCTACGGGCCCTCTCGGGACAGGGTAACCGCGCTATGCGATGACCTTCTCGTAGGTCGCATAGCGACGCGTGACCTTAATGCCGGCGCGCTCGTAGAGGCGCGTCGCGCCCGTCTCGTTCTCGGAGTCCACCTCGAGCCCCACGCGAGTGTGGCCGCGCCGCCACAAAGCGACGAAGCCGGACTGGAGCAACACGAGCCCCAGCCCCGCCCGCCGCGAGGTCGGCCTGACCGCAAGGTCGAGCACCCAGCCGAAGCGGTCTTCGCCGAAGCACAGTGCGGCACCGGCGATCTCCCCGTTCTCCTCGGCGATCTGCCAGAGCGCCGGGTGGTAGTCGCGGCGGGTTCGACGCCAGTTCAACCACTCGTCGAGTGGGCTCGGCGTGAACTCCCAGTGCTCCGCGAAGGCTTCCTGGTGCATCGCATGGAGTGCAGCGTCGTCATCGCCGGGCCGGTAGCCGCGGATCGCCATCTCGGCAGGCGCCTCGCGCATGGGCGGCTCCTCCGCCAGGTCGATCTCCATCCGCCAGAAGAACCGTACGAGTCTGTGCCCCCGCGCCGTGGCCAGCGTCCGGCCGCCCTCGTTGACCACGTGAACGTGGAAACGGGGAAAGTCGTTCTCGCAGGCCCACTGCTCCGCCTCGTCGAGCAGGCGGGAGCCGATGCCCAGGCCGCGCGCCTGCGGATGGACACACGACTCGTCGACCAGATTTGCGACGTCCCCCTCTCGGCTGGCCCGCGCGTACGCGACGATCTCGTCGCCCTGGAGCGCGAGCCACGCGTCCCTCGCGAGCCCGGGCTCGTCCATCGCCCACCAATCGCGGAGCTCGTCGCCCGTGAACCCGATCGGGTCCTCCTCGCCGAAGTCGGCGCGATCCCGTGCAGCGAGCAACATAGCGACGCCTGAGGCGTCGTCCAGGGTCGGTCGGCGTACGACGACGCTCTCCATTTCGAGGGCCAGCGTACTCCCAAGCAGCCGTGGATAGGATGGCCGCCGATGAAGGCGTTCCAGGGCGAGCAGAGGCTGCGCACGGAGGGCTGGCTGGCCGTTCGGGACATCACGGACGAAGTCACCGAGGCCGTTCGCGAGAGCGGCGTCAGGGACGGGATCGCGTGCGTGTACTCGCCTCACACGACCTGCTGCGTCCGGGTGAACGAGCTCGAGAACGGCTTTCTGGAGGACTTCGCCGCCCTGCTCCGCCGTCTCGTCCCGAGCGACGGCTACTACGCGCACGACGACTGGGAGCGGCGCACAGAGAACATTTGCGAGGAGGACATGGAGCGCGGCAACGGACACGCCCACTGCATCTCGATGCTCCTCGGGAGCGCCGGCGAGTCCATTCCGATCCGGGACGGCGAGCTCTGCCTCGGCACCTGGCAGCGCGTGCTCTTCCTCGAGCTCGACCGCGAGCGCGACCGCCGCTGGCTCGTCCAGGTCGTCGGGAGCTAGCCGGTCGACTCGACCGCCTCGGGCTCCCGAACCAGCCCGCTCTCGTCGAACTCGAAGATCCAGAAATCGCGGCCGATGACCGGGATGCCGACGTTGAACACCGGGATGCCGTCGATTGCGCCGGCGAAGGTTCCGCCGTGACCGTGGCCGTGGAGGACGAGGTCAGGCCTGTGCTCGGCGATCGGCTCCGCCAGGCGCTCGCTGCCGAGATAGGTCCAGATCGTCTCAGGCTCGCCCTCGATCGTCGCCTTCGTCGGCGCGTAGTGGAGGAGGACGATGCGGACTGCGCAATCGCAGACTCGGCGCAGGCCGCGGTCGAGAGCGGAAACTTCGGCGCTCGTCTCGGCGTAGACACGGCGAAGGAGCGGCTCCCCGAAGTCGGGCAGCAGCGAGCCGGTGAAGCCGCCGATGAAGCCCTTCGTCCCAACGATCCCCAGGTCGACGCCGCCCACGGAGACCACCTCCGACGCCCGCTCGAGGACGTGGATGCCGCCACCGCGCAGCGCCGACACGAGCTCCTCGTGCCGGTTCGCGTGCCAGTCGTGGTTCCCCAGCACCGCGAAGACCGGGACGCCGATCCCGCGCGCCACGTCCGCGAGCACAGCGGCCTGATCTGGCTCGCCGTAGGTCGTTAGGTCGCCTGCAAGCAGGATCAGGTCGCTCTCGCGCTCGGCGTCCATGAACGCGGTCTCGAGCCGCGCCCGCTCCTCCTCGGAGCAGTGGATGTCGCCTGCCGCTGCGACTCGAACCGTCATGCTCCCGTGATTCCCCCTCAAGTCGCTCGGGTAACGAGTGAATCGTGCTGGAAGAACAACCCTTCGGAGACATCAAGGAGAGCGTCAAGCGCGTCGCGGGAGCACTCCGGGAGGCGGAGGTGCCGTTCCTGCTCGGCGGCGGGCTCGCGGCGTGGGCGTACGGAGGGCCGGGAACCGGACACGACCTGGACGTGATGGTGCGCCCCGCCCATGCCGATCGCGCGCTTCAGGCGCTCGCCGACGCGGGGATGCGCACCGAGAAGCCCCCCGAGGGCTGGCTCTACAAGGCGTGGGACGGCGACGTGCTCGTGGACATCATCTTCCGCGCCGTCGGCCATGACGTCGACGACGGGTTGTTCGAGCGCGCGGAAGACCTCGAGGTGAACGCTGTGCCGATGAAGGTCATGTCCCTCGAAGACATCATGGTCACGAAGCTGCTCGCGCTGGACGAGCACGAGCTCGACTACGAGCGCTCGCTCGAGTTCGCGCGCTCGCTCCGCGAGCGCATCGACTGGCTCGCCGTTCGCCGGCGGACGCGCGACTCGCCCTACGCCAAGGCCTTCTTCACGATGGTCGAGGAGCTCGGCGTCGTGCCTCGACGCCACATCTAGGACAGATGCGCCAGCACCTCGACGGGCCCGCCGCTCTCGTCGAGTGGTAGGTCCACGTAGAACCTGGAGCCCTCCCCTTCACGCGACTCGACCCAGAGTCGCCCGTTCATGCGCCGGACGAGCTCACTGGACACGTACAGACCGAGACCCGTGCCGCCCACGCCGCGCGTCTGGTTCGGGTCCAACCGGTAGAACTTCTCGAAGATCCGCTGTTGCTCGGCCGCCGGGATCCCGAGCCCTTCGTCTTCGACGCCGAAGCGGAGGTAGCGGCCGTTCGGGACGATCGTCACCCGGATGCGACCGCCGTCCGGCGAGTACTTGACGGCGTTGTCCACGAGGTTGCTCAAGACCTGGCGCATCTTGTCGGGATCGATGGCGATCGAGGTGAGGTCCGGTGTCGACTCCAGCTCGAGCGAGAGGGCGGCCGGCAGCGAGACGCTCGCGGCCTCGACGACGGACTCGGCGATCGACCTCGGATTGCATTCCTCGATCGCGAAGGCAGCTTGCCCGGAGTCGAGGCGGCTCACCCAGAGCACGCCGTCGATGATCCGGCCGAGGCGGGCCGCCTCGTCGTAGACCACGGCGAGTAGGCGCTCCCGCTGCTCCTCGGCCAGTCGCTCCGAGCGCTGCTGAAGCGTCATCGCCGCGCCGTACACCGCGGCGAGCGGAGTTCGAAGCTCGTGGGAGATCGTCGCGACGAAGTCGCTTTGGAGGTCGCTCAGACGGCGCTCCTCGGTCACGTCGCGAAACGCGTAGACCGTCCCGTCCGGGAAGCTCACGCCCGAGATCAGGATCCAGATCTCGCGGCCGCCGATGTCGAGCGGCAGCGTCTCGGGCCTGACGCCCGCATGGCTGGCGGAGTCGGCGACCGGAACCAGATCGTCGATCGCGGCCCAGCCGGGGATGCTTCGGCTCGCGGGCTGGCCGACAATCTCCGCCGTCGGGATGCCCGTGATCGCCTCTGCGGCCGGGTTCCAGAGCCGCACGAACCCGAGGCTGTCCACCAGGAACACGCCCTCTCCGACGTGATCGAGGACAAGCGACGCCTGGGCCCGCTCCTCCGTCTCCGCATGCAGCTGGGCGTTCTCGATCGCCGTCGCCGCCCGCCTTGCGAGCTCCTCTGCAAACGCGAGGTCCCCCGGCGCGAACCGGCGGTCGGAGGATGACGCGATGAAGGTGATTGCGCCGAGAATGCCGCGTCTCGCTACGAGCGGCACCGTCATGAACGATCGGACGCCCAGCTCCTCGATCAGACGCCGGTGCGCTTCGTCCCGCGCGATCTGGCCAACGATCTCGTCCGTCATCTCGGGGACGAGCTGCGCCTCGCCGGAGCGGACGACGGAGCCGGCTCCATACGGCGCCTCCTCGTCCGGCGGGTACCGCTGGTCGAGCGACCGGATCAAGTCCAGCATGTCGGGGTCGGCGTGAGCGGTTGCGAGGCGTTTCAGGCCGCCCTCCTCCGCGACCATGTCGATCAGCACCTCGTCGGCAAGCGCCGGAACAGCCAGCTGGGCGAGCCGCTCCAACGTCGACTCGTACTCGAGGGACGAGCCGAGGAGCTCACTGGCCCGGGCCAGGAACGACACCTGCGCATAGGCGGACTCGGCGTCTCGGCGCGCCTCACGTTCCGCCTCGTAGAGGCTTGACTGCGTGATCGCCAAAGCGACGCGATCCGCGACCAGCTGGAGCAGCAGACCGTCGTCCTGGCTGAAGTAACCCGGACGGTAAGCCCCCGCATGCACGACGCCGATCAGGCTCCCGAGGTGGAGTAACGGAACGCCGATCAGCGAGCGGACCCCCGCCTCGCGGAGAACCGGGTTCACGATCTCAGCCTTCGCCACCTCGTCGATGACGACCGTAGAGCGCTCGGCGGCCACGCGGCCCGCGAACCCCCGGCCAATCGGAATCGCCACCGGGAACTCGAGCTCTGCCTCCAGACCCTTCGTCGCTCTCGGGATGAGCACGTCGCGCTCCTCGTCCACGAGCAGCATCACCGCCGTGTCGGCGTCGAGGAGGTCTCGGATGCGCTCGAGCAGCTCGTCGAGAAGCTCCTCGAGATCGAGGTGCGAGAGCGCCGTCTCGGTGATCGCCTCGAGGCGCAGGAGGCGGTTCTCCGCCACACCACCCTCCTCAGGGATGGTGTGACGTTTCCGGAGCAGGCCTTTCGCCGCGCTCAGGAGTCGATCGACCCCTGCAGCCATTGACGTCAGCGGAAGATGTTGAGCAGCGCCGCAAACACGTTCGTGGTCGGCGGGACGGCGGCCGGCTGACGCTGGACCTCGAGCAGCTGGCACGAGTTCAGCGGGTCGGCGATGGGCGTCGGCGCCGGATACTGGTCGGGCCTCGCGGTAGCAGAGTTGAGGCCGTCGATCGTCTCCCAGGTGCCCTGAAAGGCGTCCGCGGTGGCAGCCGTGGAGCAGGCCGAGAAGACGAGCGCACTGGCGGAGATGCCCTGCACCTCGCGCATGTCCGCGCGGAGCTTCTTGACCTGGCCCTGAAGGACCTTGACCTGTCGCTGCATGACCTTGATCTGACTCGCGAGCTTTCGCTCCGTCGGCGTCGCCGCGGCGGCGGGAGCTGCGAGCACGCAGGCAACGGCCAGCGCAACGAGGGTTGTGAAGAGACCCGTTTTCACGAAAAACCTCCTGGTGACAAAAGAAAAAAGACGGCCCCGCCGCAGTGTATGCCTCGTTTCGGCGTTTCCCTAGGCGCCGCGAAGACCGGGGGGTCGCACTCGCGAGGACTGTTCTGTTTTGCCAGTCCTCGCTCGGATCAGTAGCGTTCTCGCCGCATGGAGCCTGGCGCCGCCCCGGACCCCAGGCGTTGGCGAGCGCTTGCGCTCGTCTGCGTCGCGTTCTTCATGGTGATCCTCGACGTGGCGATCGTGAACGTGGCGCTGCCGTCGATCCAGGAGGACCTCGGGATCTCCCGCGACACGCTCCAGTGGATCGTCACTGCCTACTCGCTTGCGTTCGGCGGCTTCCTGCTCCTCGGAGGACGCGCCGCGGACCTCCTCGGCCGGCGCAAGGTGTTCATGTTCGGGATGGTGCTGTTCACCGGCGGCTCCCTCGCCTGCGGGCTCGCCGACAGCGGAACGCAGCTGATCATCTTCCGTGCGATTCAGGGCCTCGGCGGCGCGATCGTCTCGCCGGCGACGCTGGCGATCATCAGCGACTCGTTCCGCCACGACCAGGCAGAGCGCAACAAGGCGTTCGGGATCTGGGGTGGCGTTGCAGGCAGCGGCGCCGCGGCCGGCGTCCTGCTCGGCGGCATCCTGGTCGAGTACCTCGGCTGGGAGTGGATCTTCTTCGTGAACGTCCCGGTCGGGATCGCGATCTTCGCCCTGGCCCCCACGCTGATCTCCGAGCGCCGCATCGAGGACGCAGACCGGCGAGTGGACGTCCTCGGTGCGGCGCTCGTCACGTCCGGCCTCGTGCTCTTCGTCTATGCGATGTCAGAGGCGCCCGACGCCGGCTGGGCGAGCGCTCAGACGCTCGGGCTCACCGCGCTCTCGGTCGCGCTGGTCGCCGCCTTCTTCTGGTGGGAGGCACGCACGCCGACGCCGATCGTGCCGCTCAGGCTCTTCCGGATCCGTCCGGTCTTTGTCGCGAACACCGTCGGCGTGCTCCTCGGCGCGACGATCTTCGGCGGCTTCTTCCTGCTCACCCTCTACATGCAGACCGTGCTCGGCTACTCCCCGCTCGAGGCCGGATTCGCCTTCCTGGCCACAGCGGGGATGACGATCCCCGGCGCGGCGGTCGCGCAAGCCGTCGTCACGCGCGCCGGCGTGAAGCCGGTGATGATGACCGGGACGGCGTTCCTCGCTTTCGCCTACCTCTGGTATACGCAGCTGCCGGTCGACGGAACGTTCTGGGCGAACCTGTTCGTCCCGTTCGTGCTCAGCGGCTTCGGCCTGGCGTTCATCTTCATCCCCATGTCCCTCGCAGCGCTCTCCCGCATCGAGGATCGGATCGCCGGTGTCGCCTCGGGCCTGCTCAACACCTCGCAGCAGCTCGGCGGTGCGGTCGGTGTCGCGCTGA
>DATFOC010000085.1:0-7143 GCA_035265935.1 Gaiellaceae bacterium | reverse complement strand
GACGCCCTCGCCGGCATCCGTCTTCGCGAAGTCCTTCGTCAGCTGCGCGTAGGCCTCGCGAGGCGTCGAGTAGGCGACGAGGGTCAGCTTGTCGCCGCCCGACCCGGCCTCCGAAACCCCGCCGCAGCCGACCAGGGTCAGCGCCAGAGCCGCCAGAATGAGGAAACGCATGGAGCCTCCTTGGATAGGAAACATTAATCTCACCGATTAGGCGCTTCTATCCGGGGGGCTCCTGCGGTGTCAAGTCCCATCAGTCCGGTAAGCCTCGATCAGCACCTCGGCGACCTCGGGCCTCGAGAACTCGACCGGCGGGATCTCGCCCGCCGTGAGCATCTCCCTGACCTTCGTCCCCGAGAGGAAGACCTGGTCGTCGCCGCCGTGCGGGCAGGTCTTCGGCGAGACCATCGCCTCGCAGCGCTTGCAGTAGACGGCGTGCTCGAAGAACATCGGCTCGATGTCGAGCTCGTGCGGCTCAAACTCGTCGAAGATCTTCTGCGCGTCGTACGAGCCGTAGTAGTCGCCGACGCCGGCGTGGTCGCGGCCGACGATGAAGTGCGAGCAGCCGTAGTTCTTCCGGCAGATCGCGTGCCAGATCGCCTCCCGGGGCCCCGCGTAGCGCATCGCCGCCGGGAAAGCGGAGACCACGACACGGTCGGCCGGGTAGTAGTTGTCGACGAGCACTCGGTAGCACTCGACGCGCGTCTTGGCCGGAACGTCGTCCTGCTTCGTGTCGCCGACGAGCGGGTGGATCAAGAGACCGTCGACAGTCTCGAGCGCCGTCTTCGTCAGGTACTCGTGCGCCCGGTGGATCGGGTTGCGGGTCTGAAAGCCGACGATGCGCTTCCAGCGGCGCTTCTCGAGCTCGGCGCGGGTCTCCGCGGGGTCGAGCGCGAGCTCGGGGAAGGGCGGCTCGGCCCGCTCGAAGACGGTGACGCGGCCTGCGAGGTAGAGCGGCTTCTGCGCGTAGAGGCGCGCCACTCCCGGATGCGCGTCTTCGGTCGTGCGGAAGCACCGCTCGGCCTCGCGCTCCTTGTCGTACTCGTACGTCTCTTCGACGTCGAGCACCGCGACGAGGCGGCCCGATTCGTCGGCGAGCGCCACGCGGTCGCCCTCCGGCGCCTTGTCCACGGCGAGGCAGACCGGCAGCGCCCACGGCAGGCCGCTCGCGAGGCGCATCTCCTCGACCACCCGCTCGTAGTCCTCCCGGCCCATGAACCCGTCCAGCGGGCTGAGAGCGCCGGAGGCGAGCATGTCCAGGTCGGACAGCTCTCGGGAGGTCAGCGTCACAACTTCGAGCTGCTCGACATCGTCCGGCCGTTCGCCGGTGCGGTCCACGAGCTCCCCGCCGTGTGGCTCGATCAGACCTGTCCTCGTGCCTGGCACCGAGACCTGGCTCATGCGGCCACCTCGGCGCGGACGAGACCCAGCTCTTCCAGCTTGCCGAGGACGATCTGGGCGGACTCCTCCGGCTCGTGCTCCTCGGTGTCGATCCGAAGCTCCGGGCTCTCCGGCTCCTCGTACGGATCCGACACACCCGTGAACCCCTTGATCTCGCCGCTGAACGCCTTCTCGTAGAGACCCTTGACGTCGCGCCGGGCGCACTCCTCCACCGAGGTCGCGATGAAGACCTCGACGAAGCGTCCGTGCCCCTCGACCATCTCGCGGGCGTGCCGCCGCGTCTTCTCGTAGGGCGAGATCGCGGAGACGAGCACCGCGGCGCCGTGTCGCGTCAGCCGCGAGGCGACCCAGCCGATGCGCTCGATGTTCGTGTCGCGGTCCTCCTTCGAGAAGCCGAGGCCCTTGGAGAGGTGCGTGCGGACGACGTCGCCGTCGAGGTACTCGACGAGGTGGCCGCGGCGCTCGAGCTCCGGGCCGACGATCTCCGCGATCGTCGTCTTCCCGGCTCCCGACAGGCCTGTGAACCAGAGCGTAAAGCCCGACTGGGCTTGGAGCTCTGCGCCGCGAAGCGGCGCCGTGGAAGGGGTCTGGGGAGACCGGGAGGTTTCCCCGGCGCCGTTCGTTTCGTCAGGCATTCGTCTCCTTTGCATCGATGGGTGTGTCCAGGTGGATGCCGCACTCGAGCTTGTCCGAGCCCGCCCAGCGTCCGGCGCGCTCCTCCTCGTCGGGCGCAGTCGGCCGGGTGCAGGGCATGCAGCCGATCGACCGGTAGCCCGCGTCGTGGAGCGGGTTGAACGGAATCTCGTTGACGTGGATGTAGAGCCAGACCTTGCGCTCGTCCCAGTCCGCGAGCGGGTGCACCTTCCAGACGCCGTAGCGCTCGGACCACTGCAGCTTCGGCGTCTGCGCGCGGCTCGGGGACTGGTCTCGCCTGATCCCGGAGATCCAGGCGTCGTACGGCTTCAGCGCGTCGAGCAGCGGCTCGACCTTGCGGATGTGGCAGCAGCGGTCCGGATCGCGCTCCCACAGATTCGGGCCTTCCTGCTTGTGCTGCTCGGCGACGGTGATCACGGGCGGCGGCGGGAGCAACTTCAGGCCGTAGCGCTCGACGAGCCGGTCGCGCGTCTCGTACGTCTCGCGGAAGAAGAGGTGTGTGTCGAGCTCGACGATCGGGACGTCGAGGCCGAGCTCCGAGACCATGTGGACGAGCACCGACGACTGCTTCTGCCAGGAGCAGGTCAGGCAGAGCTTGTCGCCGTACTCCTCGTGGGCCCAGCGGAGCAGATCCTCCGCGGACATGGCCTCGACGTCCTGCTCAGGAAGCGGGGGCGCGGTCGCCAAGGAGCACCTCCTTCAGCGTGTCGGCGCGGAGCCCGCGCCGGAGCGTCTCGAGCGGGATGACCTCCTCGGGCGGGATGTTGCCGAGGTTCACCGTCGGCCCGAAGCGCTTCACGAACCAGGCCTGTGCCGCCTTTGTCGGCGCCTCGAAGATGACATCGTCCATGTCGACCGCCGAGCCGATCTCTTCGACCAGGTCGGTGCGCATCGAGCCGTCCGACGTGAAGATCCCGGAGCTGGCACCCTCGCGCGCCTCGGTGATCACCTTCCAGGCGCCGGCGTCGAACTCCTCGCGCAGCCACTGCGTCCACTCGTCGGAGGAGAACTCGACGGACGGGTCCTTCGAGCCGACCTCGGAGAGGACGGTGAAGTCGCGCGCGAGCTCTGCGATCAGCGAGAGCTTCTCCTCCCGCGGGATCTCGACTGCGCCGTCGGAGATCTCGACGTGGTCGAGCCCGAGGTCGGCAAGCCACTGCTTGTACCGGTCGAGTTGGCCGGTCGCCCACACCGCCTCGAAGAACGTCCCACCTACGACGACGCGCTTCTCACGGAGGACATCGAGCTTCTTCCGGAGGTTTGCGGTCACGAACGCTGTCCCCCAGCCGAGCTTGACGACGTCGATGTAGAGGCCGCTCGTCTCGAGCACGTCCTCCCACGCTCGCGGCCCAAGGCCCTTGTCGAGGACGTGCGTCAGCCCGCCCTCGGGCGCCTCAAAGCTCAGCAAGGATCTTCTCCAGGCGCTTGTTCGCGGCCTCGTTCACGTCGTGGAACATCGAGTTGCCGTGCGAGTCGATCCCGACCCAGAGCGGCCCGAAGTCCTTAACGCGGAACTTCCAAAGGCACTCGGGCATGAGCTCCTCCCAGTAGACCTCCTCGATCTCCTCGATCTGGGTCGTCTCGAGCGCCGCCGCCCCGCCGACGATCGCGAAGTAGACCATCCCGTGCTCGCGCATCGGCTCGATCGCCTCGTCGGGAAGCCCGCCCTTTCCGGCGATCGCGCGGACGCCGTGGTCGCGGCCGAGACCCTCGGTGAACCGGACCATGCGCGCACTCGTCGTCGTCCCGATGCACATCGGGTCGTAGCCGCCGTCGTCGCGTTTTCGGACGTTCGGTGCCGTGTGCAGGAGGAAGGCCCCGGAGAGATCCAGAGGCGGCTCGACACCGTCGTCGAAGATCCGGATGTGCGAGCGGTCGCGGATCCCGATGATGTGACCGTCGACGGTCACGAGGTCGCCGGCGCGAAGCTTGCGGATGTCCTCTTCCGAGGCTGGGAAGCTGACGCGATGCTCGGCCATCAGGCTTCCCTGTCCATCTCGACCGTGCCGTCGGCGGCGACGTGTGCGGTCGCCCGGCGCGCCGCCCAGCACTGGTAGTTCACGGCTACCGGGTTCAGGGTCATGTGCGTGTCCGCGTGCTCGATGTGGCACTGGAGGACGGTCACGTCGCCGCCGAGCCCCATCGGTCCGATCCCCGTCTCGTTCAGGAGCTGGAAAAGCTCGTCTTCGAGCTTCGCGACCTCGGGATCCGGGTTGCGCGTTCCGACGGGCCGCGCGATCGCCTCCTTGGCGAGATGCATCGCGTAGTCCGCCGAGCCGCCGATCCCGACGCCGACGATCCCGGGCGGGCAGGGCTTCCCGCCGGCACCGACGATCGACTCGAGCACGAACTGCTTGATCCCCTTCACGCCGTCGGCGGGGACGCACATCTTCAGGAAGCTCATGTTCTCCGAGCCGGATCCCTTCGGGACGCACTTGACGTCCAGCCCGTCCCAGTCGGCAACGAAGTCCCAGTGGACGATCGGGACGCGGTAGCCGACGTTCGGCCCTGTGTTCTCGCGCGTCAAGGTGTGGACCGTGTTCGACCGCAGCGGGTGGTCGAGCGTCGCGCGCATCGTCCCGTCGTAGAGGGCCTGGTAGATCCGCGCCGGGTGGAGCGGGAAGTGCTCGCCGACGCGGCAGTAGTAGACGGCGATACCGGTGTCCTGACAGACAAGGTTGTTCTCGCGCTCCGCCACCTGGACGTTCTTCAGGATCGTCTGAAGGACGCGCTGGCCGGGGACCGACGTCTCCTTGCCGGACGCGTCCGCGAGCGCGTCGCGCAGATCCTGCGGGATGTCCTTCAGCGCCCAGACATAGAGGTGCGCCGCGGCATCCTCGACTGCTTGCTGGACGTCCGTCTCGACCGTGCTCATGCCGCCGCCTTCTCGGCCGCGGCCTTGCCCGCGCGCCGACCGAAGACCGTGCACTCGAGGAGCGAGTTGCCCATCATGCGGTTCCTTCCATGCGTGCCGCCGGCGATCTCGCCGGCCGCGTAGACCCCTTCCAACGTCGTCTCTCCCTGTTCGTCGATCACGAGGCCGCCGTTCTGGTAGTGGAGCACCGGGTACGTCAGGATCCGCTCCTTCAGCGGGTCGATCCCGCCCGCCCGGTAGCGGCGGAGCATGTACGGAAGCGAGACCTCGGCGTCCGCCTCCGCAATCCGCGTCGTGTCCAGATAGACCGCCGGACGGCCGTCCTCGGTCTCGACGCCCTTCCCCTTCTCGACCTCGTCGAAGATCGCCTGGGAGACCTCGTCGCGCGGCCCGAGGGAGTCCGTGAACTCCTCGCCGTCGGCGTTGAGAAGGACAGCGCCGTAGGCGCGCGTGGTCTCCGGGATCGAGTAGCCCTGCATGGTTGCCGGCCAGGCGCCGCCGTTCGGGTGGTACTGGAGCGCGTCGAGGTCGCGCGAGTCGGCGCCCAGGGCGAGCGCGAACTGGGTCACTTCGCCGGTCGCACCCGGATGGTTCGTCGAGAGCTCTCCGCGCTCCTTCGCCTCGCGGAAGCAGCGGCCGCCGGCGGCGAGAACCACGGTCCCGGCCTCGATGTCGTGCTGTCCGCACCGCGCGAGCCAGCCGTTCTCGATCTCCTTGAGCTCGGTGAGCGGCGACTTCGGAAATGCTGTCCCGGAGCCTGCCTCGAACGCCTCCTTCAGCGCTGACGTGATCGCGAGGCCGGTCCGGTCGCCGACCTGGAGGAGACGCTTGCGAGCCGCGCCGCCGCAGCGTGCGAGCCGGTAGCCGCCGTTCTCGCGCGTGAACTGGACGCCGAGCTCCTCGAGCCAGTGGATCGCCGACGGCGCCTCCGAGGTGAGGATCTCGACAAGGCGGCGATCGGCGGTTTCATGCGAGCTTCGCCAGACGTCCTCAGCGTGGATCTCAGGCGAGTCGTCCTCGCCGAACGCGGCCTGGATCCCGCCCTGTGCCTTGGCGGAGTTGCAGGACTGAAGGGCGCCCTTTGTCGCCAGGGCGACGCGCGCGCCGGCCCTCTCGGCGGAGACGGCGGCGGCGAGCCCGGAGGCCCCCGATCCGATCACGAGCACGTCGAACGAGAGCCTGCCGCCCATGCCTGCGATGCTACCACCCGTACGCTAATCGCACGCATTAGCACTCATTATTCTCATCGCCTCGGCCGATACATGTCCCATGATCAAGACGATCGGCCTCGTCGGGATCCTCTGCGCTGCGGCCATCTTCGGGATGACCTGGGCGCGCCAGAACTTCCAGAGGACGGAGAAAGCGCCCACGGCAGTCCTTCAGGCCGCCGCAACCACGCTCGAGTTCAGCCACCGGCGAACCGGGACGTATGCCGGAGCAGCGCCCGAGCCGGTGACGCTCGCCTGGGCGGACCAGTTCCGGTACTGCATCGAGTTCGGCGGTCAGCACATCGCCGGTCCCGGCGGCACGCCGACCTCCGGCGTCTGCCCGCGCTAGTAGATCTCCCGGAACAGCTCCGCGATCTCCGCCGGTGACGCGGGCCGCGGGTTCGCCTTTGCCCCTGCGCGCTGGGCGGTCGCCTCGGCAACATCGTCCAGCTCTTCCTCAGGAACGCCGAAGTCGCGCAGGCGGTTGAAGCCGCCGAGGCGGGCCAGCTCCTCCACACGATCCGCCGGACGATCGGCGCCAATCGACTTGCCGAAGTCGTCGATCGCCTGGGGCACAACGGGCTCGTTGAACCGAAGCGCAGCCGGCAGGCACAGCGCGTTCATCGCGCCGTGCGGGAGCCCGTACCTTCCGCCGAGCGCCTGGGCCATTGCATGGCCGAGACAGAGGCCTGCGAGCCCGAGCGCCTCTCCCGCCCGCGCGGCTCCCTTGAGCAGGGTCTTGCGCGGCCCGATCGCTCCAAGGTCGTCGAGGACGGCGGGTAACGAGCCGTTGATCAGCTCCGCGCCTTCATGCGCTGCCCGGTTCGACTCCGGGCTGCGCGCCGAGTGGTAGAGCGCCTCCGCGGCGTGGGCGAGGGCGTTCAGCGCCGTGCCGGCCGTCACCTCCCGCGGCAGATCGAGCGTCAGGTTCGGGTCGTAGACGATCCCTGCCAGCTTCGCACCGCCGCCGCCTCCCACTATCCGCTTCTTCGGATCCCGAATGCCATA
>DATFOC010000084.1:0-15538 GCA_035265935.1 Gaiellaceae bacterium | reverse complement strand
CGCTCGAAGAGGTCACCCGTGCGAACGCGGTCGCCGTGGAAGGTCTCCTTCGTCTTCTCGTGCTCGCCCCAGTAGAGGAGCGCGGCGGTGTCCCCCTCGATCCAGAGCTCCCCATTCTCGGCGATGTGCGCCTCGTAGCCGGGCACGAGCTCACCGGTGCTTCCCGGCTTGGCGCGGCCGGGGCGATTCGAGATGTAGATGTGGTACGCCTCGGATGAGCCGATCCCGTCGAGCACCTCGACGCCGAAGGCATCGAGCCAGCGGTCGTGGAGCTCCTTTGGCAGCGCCTCGCCGGCCGACGTACACAAGCGCACAGGAGACATGTCGAGTGTCAGACACTCGTCATGTCCCGGCTGGACAGTCTTGGCGACCATCTGCGCCATCATCGTCGGGACATTCACAAGGATCGTCGGCTTGTGCTCGGCGATCAACTCGAAGATTCGCTCGGGCGTGGAGCGCTCAGGGAAGACGATCCCGGCGGCGCCGACCCCGAACGGGAACAGCGCGACAAGGTCTCGCGCGTACCCGAAGAAGAGCTTGGGGACGGGGAGGACGATGTCGTCCGGCCGGAGATCGAGGACGCCGCGCGCGTACCACTCGAAGCTGAGCAGCGGGCTGTGGGTGGGATGGACCGCAGCCTTCGGCTGCCCCGTCGACCCTGTCGTGAACTTCCAGAGCGCGATGTCGTCCTTGGTCGTCGGAGCCGGCTCGAGCTCCGGGGAGGCGCGCGAGAGCCGGTCGGTAAACGACCCGTCCACGACGAGGATCTCTCTGAGCCAGCTGCTTCCTTCGGCCGCCTCCCGGATCGCCGCCTCGGTCGTCTCGTCGGCGACGACGACGCCGGCGCGCGTGTAGTCGAGGTAGTAGGCGTAGTCCTTCGGCTGGAGAAAGGTGTACGCCTCGGCGGTGACCGCCCCGATCTTCTGCGCGCCATACCAGAGTGCGACGAACTCGACGGAGTCGGCGAGCACGAGCAGCACGCGTTCCTCGGCTCTGACCCCGAGCTCGTGGAGGACGTTGCCGCTGCGGTTCACGAGCTCGGCCAGCTCCGCGTACGTCGTCGGGCCACGGGGGCCGATCAAGGCGTTCCGACCGCCGCGACCTTCTTCGACGTTCCGGTCGACGAAGTGCGTGGCGAGGTTGAGCTCGCGCGGGAGGTCGTCGTAATCGATCACGCAGCGGCGACCTCGCGAATCAGCTCGACGAGCATCTCGGCGAGGGTCTCGAACGTCCGCTCGCCCTCTTCCGCCGTGGCGTCGGCCGGCGCACCTGCGTACGCCTGGTCCATGCCCATTGCGACGAAGCTCGTCTTCCCTGACCGGATCGCCTCCGGCATGTCGACCATGTTCGCTTCCAGCGTGCCCATTCGCGCCTGGTCGACCAGGTCAGGGCGATCGGCGAGCACGAGTGAGGTCTCGTATCGGCCCGCGTGTCCCGCGCCGGCTCGGAACTCGTCCGTGAGGCGCTCGGCGTTCGCACGCCGCGTGACGTCGAGCAGGGGGAGGGCGAGCTCGCGAAGCGTCCAGACCTGCTCCGGCTCGAGGTGGCTGTTGACGAGCACGACCCGCTCCAGCCCCGAGCAGATATCGGTCACGAGCGAGCGCAGGGTCTCTTCGCCGATCGAGACCCCGCCGGGGAAGTCGCTGCCGTAACGGGTGACGCCGTACGAGACCTCCGGGAGGACGAGCACATCGACCTCGCCGTGCAGCCGTTCGGCCGCGCGACGGCAGATCCCGACCGAGATCAGCGTGTCCGTCGCGAGCGGTGCGTGCGGCCCGTGAGGCTCGGTTGCCCCGAGCGGCAGGAGGTGCACGGCGCCCTCGCGACCCTCGAGCGCCGGGTAGGCCAATTCGCCTAGTAACAGACTGTTACTTGCCGCCGAACGGCGCATGGTCAGCGCGATACCCCCGCTTGTAACAGTCTGTTACTTGCCTCCAGTGGGCGGTCGATGTCGGCCGTCGGCAGGTCGAGGAGGACGAGGTCGGCTCGCCCCGCGGCGACCGCCGTGTTCGCGTCGTCGATCGTGGTCAGATGGCCGCCAACCAGCGTCGGCACCCGTGCCTCGTTGCGGACGCGGTCGCTGAGCGCGGTGAGGAAGCCGCGCCGGTACTCCGGCCGGTCGTCGTGGACGGTCTGGCCCGCCTCGACGTGGATCAGGTCGGCGCCGCCCTCGGCCATGGCCCGCGCGATCGCCACGCCGTCGCTCACTGAGTTGCCGCGGGGATGCCAATCGGCCATAGAGAGCCGCACGGCGAGCACGCGCGGCCAGACCTCGCGGACGGCGTCGAGCACCGAAAGCGGGAAGCGAAGCCGATCGTCTTCCTGATTCACGAGGGGCGAGAGGTAGCTCCCGAGCAGATATCCGTGCGCCATGTCCAGCTCGAGCACGTCGACGCCCAGCCCGCCGGCCCGCCGCGCCGCCGCGACGAACTGCTCGCGGATCGCCGCTTCGTCCGGCTCGCCGGGGACGGCGCTGAACGGGCCATACGGCCTGCGCGTCGGAGCGACGACCGGCCAGCCCTCGGAGAGCGGCAGGTCGACCCCGACCGAACGTGGTTGCGTTGCGGCGCGGCGGCCGGCGTGGCCGAGCTGGAGAAGCACCTGCCCCGACGGCGGGCTCCACTCGTCGATCGTCGGCGTCTCCGGCGTGACTCGACCCTCGGCGGAGACGGCGACGAGCCCGCTCGGCTCGAGGCCGAACCGGTTCTCGAACCGGACACCGCGGAGCTCGAACGGAGAAAACGCCGGCGGCGGAGAGACCGGAGACCTGCCGAACCGGGCGTCGAGCGCGCGGGTGAACCGAGGGTCGCGGATCCCGAGGCTCGCGTGGGTGATCCTGCCGCTACGGGTCAGGAGGTTGAACGCGAACTGGATCGGCTCGAGATGCGTGTAGCTCCCGACTCGCCGGAAGTAGCCGGCGCTCTCGCTGGCAGCTGCCTGCGTCCGCTCCACGGCCGGTCCGCGCTCCAGCTCGTAGTCGAGCAGTGTCGCCTCGACGTCCCAGCCCCGCCGCGCCAGCGCGTTCGCGAGCGCAATCGAGTCCTCCATCGCGAGCTTGGTACCCGACCCGATCGAGAAGTGCGCCGTGTGGGCCGCATCGCCGAGGAGCACGACGCCTCCGTCGTGCCAGACGGTGTTCGTCACCTTCGGGAAGTCGAGCCAGACCGAGCGGTTCGAGAACAGCTCGCGGCCGCGGAGATCGCGCGCGAACAGCTGCTCGCAGTACGTCAGGTTCTCCGCTTCCGTCATGTCGTCGTGCCCGGCGCCAAGCCACGTCTCGATGGGACACTCGACGATGAACGTGGACATGCCCTCGTCGTACGGGTACGCGTGCACGTTGTAGACCCCGTGCTCCGTCTCCCTGAAGACGAACGTGAAGGCGTCGAAGACGTGGTCGGTGCCGAACCAGACGTACTTCGACCCCTCGGCCTCGACCTTGGTCCCGAACTCGCCGAGGCGGCGGACGTGCGAGCTCGCGCCGTCCGCGCCGACGACGAGGTCCGCCTCCGGCAACTCCGAGACCTCGACGCCGAACTCGAGCTCGACGCCGACCGCGCGGCACCGTCGCTGCAGGATCTCCAGCAGCCGCTTGCGCGCGATCGCGGAGAACGAATGCCCCCGCGAGCGCAGCTCCCGGCCGCGGTAGCGAATGTCGACGCGATCCCAGCGCGCGAGGGTGTCCGTGATCTCGAGGTGCGTCTCGGGATCGGCGTCGCGCAGCGAGCCGAGCGTCTCCTCGCTGAAGACGACGCCCCAGCCGAACGTCGCATCCGGTGCATTCCGTTCGGCGACCCGCACCTCGACCGACGGATCCGCCCTCCTGAGCAGGATCCCGAGATAGAGCCCTGACGGCCCGCCGCCCACGATCTCGACCCTCATGCGATCGCCTCCGCGAGCCGGTTCAGCTCCTCAGGGTCGGCGACGGTGGGGAAGAGGACGAGCTCGTGGCAGCCCGCCTCCTCGTAGCCGCGGACGAAGTCCTTGACCGCCCGCGCGCTCGTGAGGTTCTCCGCGGCGATCCTCTCCGCGAACGGGCCCGTGAAGGCGTAGTAGTCCCGGAGGTACTCGGCTCCGCGGCCGGCGTCGCCCAAGCAGAAATAGCCCTGGCCCCAGAGGCGCGGCTGCCCCAGCCGTCCGAGATCCGCCCACGCTGCCTGGGCACGCGCCGCCGCCGACGCGAATGCCCGCGGCGGGCCGCCGCCGTGTGCGTAGCCGTCCGCGTAGCGCGCCATCCGCGAGAAGGCCTGTCCGCTCATCCCGCCCACCAGGAGCTCCATCCCGTCCCGCGCCGGCCCGATCCGGTCCCCGTCCACGTCGCCGCGGATGTACGCGAGCTGCTCGGCGAGCTTTCGGCCGCGTCCGCGCGAATCCACGCCCGCCGCCTCGTAGTCCTCCATCCGGGCTCCCACGGCGAGGCCGAGGGTCAACCGCCCGCCCGAGAGCGCGTGCACCGATGCTGCCTGCTTCGCCAGTAACCCGGTGGGGCGCAGCGGGCCGATCGCGATCATCGTCGCCAGCCGAACGCGCGATGTGACACCGGCAGCGGCCGCGAGAGCGGCAAACGGCTCGAGGCTGTCGTAGACGATTCGGTCGAGCACGCCGAGTGCCGAGAACGGCCCCTCGTCCGCTCGCCGCGCCCAGTCGAGCAGCAGCTCGCCGGTCGTCCCTGGCGTGGTCGTTGGGAGCCCTACCCCGACGTTCATCCGACCCGAAGCTTCACACTTCCGGCCAGGTGAGCTACCAGGAGCCGTCCCCGTTCGACAGCCACTACGGTCTCGTCGTCGACGAGGCGACCGACGAGGTCGTCAAGGGCCGCGTGCCGGTACGACCGCACGTCCTCCAGCCGATCGGTCTCGTGCACGGCGGAGTGCACGCGGCGATCGCGGAGGCGCTCGCCTCGCTCGGGACAAACGTCGGTGTGAACGAGGACGGCAAGATCGGCCTCGGCCAGTCGAACAACTCGAGCTTCCTCCGGCCGATCAGCGAGGGCACGGTTCACGCCGTCGCCCGCCGCCGACGTCGCGGCCGCACCACCTGGATTTGGGACGTGGAGATGACCGACGACGCCGGTCGGCTCTGCGCGATGAGCCGAGTCACGATCGCGGTCCGCGACCTCTGAACGAAAAGAGCCCCGCCGTGGCGGGGCTCCCTCGACTAGTTCTTCGGGCCTTTGCCCTTGCCCTTCTTCTTGCCCTTCTTGCCGTTGTCGGAATTGCCCTTCTTGCCACTCTTGGCCTTGCACTTCCCGAGCTTGTCCCCGCGCTTCATCGCCCGCTGTACCTTCCGAGCGCCCTTGACCTTCACGGTCTTCTTGTTGCCGTTCTTGGTCTTGTGGCACATCGTGAAGACGGCCGATCCGCACGGGCCGAGGGCATCTCCGTGCTTCAGGTGAGCCTTCACAGCGTTCCGCGAGACCCGGATCGTCCTGAACGGGTTTTTCTTCGACCCCGTCCGATGGCAGATCGTCACCTTCTTCTCGTACTGGGAGGCTGACGCCGGGACGCCGGCCGGGGAAATCGCAGCGCCGACCGACGCCATCCAGGCGACGGTGAGCCCGGCGGCGAGCCCCGTGACAACGCCGAGTGTGGCGCCTCGCCTCGTGCGGTTTTTCATGTCCTCGGAACCTCCTGGTCGGTTTGGCCGCAGAGGCCTCCGCTCACTCTAGCCGTCTTATCGGCTGCGTAAACCCATTCTTGAAGCAGGGCCAACGGATCGAGGGATCCCTAGCGACCGTTCGTCGAGAAGTGCTGGTAGTCCTTCGACGAACGCCAGCGGCCGCCCCAGTGCCAGCCCACGGAGTCGAACGCGCGCACGACGACGCTCGAGTGCGTTGCCATCCCGGCCCGGCCACTCGAGCGGTCGAGGTACGCGCGGCCGGCGGGCGGCTCCACGAGACCGCCATGGACGTACGGGTTCTCGACCGGGTTGAGGTCGATGGCCCTGCCGTACGCGTGCTCCGACCAGCGTCTCGTCCCGCCGACGAAACGGCAGTTGAACGCCGACGTGTTGTCGGCCCGCATCGAACGGTCGTCGCTCCCACGGAAGACCTCGACACCCAGCATCCGCCGGACTGGGAAGCGAGCCGCGTACAGCCCGCGGAAGACCGAGACCACGCGCCTGGTCTCTGCGGCGTCGACGACGAGGACGCCGATCCTAGAGCGACCCCGGAAGTCCCAGTGCCTGAGCCGCACCGCCCGAAGACGTGCAGGCCCGACGGGACAGCCCGGCCGCCATGAGTAGCGCAGGTCCTCAGCGGTCACGCGCGAGACGCTCGAGCTGAACGGCGGCGCAGGCGCGGCGCCGGTGGCGGGCGCGAGCAGGAGGAGGACGGCGGCGGCGAGGAGCTTCGCCATGGCCCGAGGGTAGTCTCAGCCGCGTGAGATCGCTCGTCGTCGCCCTGGCCGCGCTCGCAGCGCTCGCCGCGGCCGGCTCGAGCTCCGGCGGGACGGCGGCGTGCGCGCCGAACCTGGCGAACCGGCTCAGGACCGTAGGCGCGGCCGACCAACTGATCACGGTCGAAGCCACCCGCTACAAGACGACGAGCGCCGCCCTCCGCCTGTGGGCCCGCGGCAACGACCGCTGCTGGCGTTCGGTCGCCAGGCCCTGGACAGCCCGCGTGGGCTGGAACGGCCTCGCCGACCGGCGCCGCGAGGGAGACGGGACGACGCCGACGGGCGTGTACTCGATCGGCAGGACGATGTACGGCAACGCCGGGAGCCCGGGCGTCCGCTACCGCTACCGCCGGCTCGTCTGCGGCGACTGGTGGAACGAGGATCCACGCTCGCCGACCTACAACACGTTCCAACACGTCCGGTGCGGGACGCGGCCACCGTTCCGGACGACCACACCCGGCCTCTGGCAGGAGCGGACCGCCTACCGCCACTTCGCGGTCATCGAGTTCAACATGCGCCCCGTCGTTCCCGGACGCGGCTCCGGGATCTTCCTCCACGCGAAGACCGGGGGCTCGACGAACGGCTGCATCAGCCTGCCCGTCCCGCGGCTCGTCTCGACGTTGCGCTGGCTCCATCCCGCGAAGCGGCCCCGGATCGTGATCGGGACCCGCCAGACCTTCCGCCGGCTCTAGGCCGGCGCTGCCGACTCGACCGGCGAGGAGGCAGCCGGCGCCCGCGCGGCAGCCAGGTCACGGCTGATGTGCACGGCGGCCGATGCGATCGGCGCTCCGAGCACCAACCCGACCATCCCGAAGAGGCTGCCGGCGGCGATCGTGACGACGAGAACGGCGAGGGGATTCAGGTCGAGCGTCGCGCCGAAGGCGACCGGCTGGAGGATGTTCTGGAGCAGGCCGTTCGCGAGCAGCACGATCACGAGCATGACGGTGGCAGTGCCCGTGCCCTCGGACGCCAGGGCCAGCATCACCGCGAACGCACCTGAGACGAAAGCGCCGATGAACGGCACGTAGGCCGTGACGAACGTGACGACCGCGATCGTCGCCACGAGCGGTATGCCAAGCACCCAGGCGCCGATCCCGACCACGACGGCGTTGAAGGCGGCGACGATCGACACGCCGAGGAAGTAGCGCCGGAGCGAGATCAGGACGTTGCCGGTCACGACGCGGGCGACCTGCTGCGGGATACCCAGATTGCGGTCGACGAACCGGCGAATCGTGTGACCGTCCTTGAGCAGGAAGAAGGTGCTGAAGAGCGTGAACGAGAGGAAGAACGCGAGTGAGGTCAACCCGGCGATTCCGCCGGCCACCCCCTTCAGCAACGTCTCGCCGATCGCGGGAACGTTGTCCTTCGCCTCGTTGGCTGCCGACTGCCCGCCGTCGGCGCCGGCATCGTTCGCCCAGCCGCCGACCTTGTCGGCCGCCTCCGAGGCGAGCGACTTGATCTGGTCGCTCTAAGCCACGATGCCGTGCAAGACGAGGAGAAGCACGACAATCGCCAGAGCCAGAAGGCCCAGCAGAACGAGCGCGGCGCCGGCGGCTCGGGGAACCCCGCGCAGCGCCAGCGTCGAGACGGCGGGACCGGCGACCGCCGCGACGATCGTGCCCGTCACGACCGGGAGCACGATCGTCTCGGTCTCTCCGAGCAGCCAGATCACGCCGAACAGGACGAGCCCGACGCCGAGCACGAGCCAGGCGGCGACACCCAGGTCGTGGAGCCATCGAGGAGGCGAGAACATGCGGCCCAGCTCGCGAGGGTCGATCGTGCCGCGACTGTCGCGCATCGATGCCACGATGACGAGGCCGTCGGACTGCAGCATCGCCCGAACCGGATGAGCACCCATTGGTTGCCATCTGGTTAACAGCGCTCTGCCGAAACCGCCTCTGTGCGTAGGCTGTCGGGGCAACCTGCTCACACGGAAGGATTGGGGTCGTCCTCCGTTCACCGCACGGGACCGGGAGGACCGATGGGCGGAATGCGCAATCCAGCTGTGGAGCCACCTGCACGCACCCGGAGGAAATCTCGCCGGACCTCGAAGCCGGGGCGGGAGGCGGCCGCCTTCGAGATCCTCCAGTCGAAGCTCGAGGTGCCCAAGCTCCGTGAGGGGCTCGTCAACCGCTCCGCGCTGGTCAGCCGCCTCCGCGCTCCGACGAGCGCGCGGGTCATCAGCGTCACGGCGCCTGCCGGCTACGGCAAGACGACGCTCCTCGCACAGTGGGCAGCGGACGACCCGAGGCCATTCGCCTGGGTCTCGCTGGACGACCGCGACAACGACCCTGCCGCCTTTCTGACCTATTTGTCCGCCGCAGCGGACGGGATCAGGCCGGTGGACCCGAGCGTCTTCCGTGGAGCAGCATCGGGCGCCGATTCGCTGTGGACCGTGGGCCTTCCTCGCCTCGGTGCCGCCCTGGCTGCGATCGGGAAGCCGATGGTGCTGGTCCTGGACGACGTCCACGAGTTGCGAGATCGTGACTGCATCGATGCGCTCGAGCCGATCGCGAAGCATCTTCCGGATGGGGCGCAACTCGTGCTCTCGGGCCGGGGTGAGGAGCGGCTTCCCCTCGCGCGGCTGCGCGCGGCGGGACGCTTGTTGGCGCTCGGCCCGGCGGAGCTCGCGCTGAGCGACTCCGAGGCCAAGGGAGTCCTAACCGAGGCCGGCGTCAAAGTGAGCGCGGCGGAGGCTTCGTCGCTGAACGAGCGAACGGAGGGCTGGGTCGCGGGTCTCTACCTCGCGGCGCTGTTCTCTCAGGAAGCCGGCTCGGACGAGCTCACCAGATTCAGCGGCGACGATCGGTTCGTGGCCGACTACCTCCGCTCGGAGCATCTGTCGCGGCTAAAGCCTTCGGTGCTCGAGTTTCTGACGCGGACGTCGATTCTCGACCGGATGTGCGCTTCGCTTTGCGATGCGGTGCTCGATCGCAGCGATTCAGCACGCAGGCTGAAGGCACTCGAGCAGGCCAACCTCTTCCTCGTTCCGCTCGATCACCGCCGAGAGTGGTACCGCTACCGCCACCTCTTCCGTGACACCCTCCGCGGTGAGCTCGATCGTCTCGAGCCTGAGGCCGGCGAGGGGCTGCGCCGCCGCGCAGCTGCCTGGTACGAGGGGAACGGCCAACCGGACGCCGCGATCGCGCACATGGCCGCAGCCGGCGACATGGATGAGGTCGCACGCCTGGTCGGCATGTTCGCGCTGCCTTACTACAGGAGCGGGCGCGTGGTCACCGTCGAGCGCTGGCTGAAGCAGCTCGACGATCCGAAGCTCCTCAGGCGCTACCCGGAGGTTGCCGCCTTCGGCGCGTTCCTGAACGGGCTTCGCGGCCGGCCTGACGACGCAGAGCGCTACTGGTTCGCGCTCGAGCACTCCGAGCACGACGGTCCGATGTCGGACGGCAGCTCCTCGCCCCAGGTCTGGGCCGCGCTCGTCCGGGCGACGCTCTGCCGCCACGGCACTGCGGAGATGGAAGCCGACGCGCGCGTCGCCCTCAGGGACCTCCCGGCGGCCAGCATCTGGCACCCGACTGCCCTTGCGTTGCTCGGCGTCTCGCTGCTCTTCGAGGGAGAGCCGGAGCGGGCCGAGCACGTCCTCGAGCAGACCGCGGAGGAGGCAGCCGGCAGCGGAGCGATCTACCCGGGCTTGCTCGCGCATTCCGAGCTTGCACTGCTCGCTCTCGAGCGGGGGGACGGAGAGAAGGCGGAGGCCGATCTTGCCGTCGCTCGGGCGCTCCTCGAGAACCAGCCCCTCGAGGAGTACGTCCTGGCGGCGATCTACCTTGCCGCGTCCGCGCAGGCCGCGTTCGCCCGTGGCCAGGCTGCCACCGCGCGCGAGTTGCTCGTCCGCGCGATGCGGTTGCGGCCGCAGCTGACGGCCGCCGTCCCATGGTTCGGCGTCCACACGAGGCTGGAGCTCGCCAGGACGCACTTCGCGCTCGGAGACATCGAGGGCGCTCGGACGCTGTGCCGGGAGGCCTTCGACGTCATCAGCCAGCGGCCGGAGCTCGGGACGCTGCGGGCGCAGGCGGACGAGCTGCGCGACCGGCTCGTGGGCGTCGCGAGCCTGGACGACGGCTGGGCCTCGTCGCTGACGGCGGCCGAGCTGCGGCTCCTCCCGCTGCTGACGACCCATCTCACGTTCCGGGAGATCGCCGAGCGCCTCTATGTCTCGCGCAACACGGTCAAGACGCAGGCGATCTCCGTGTACCGGAAGCTCGACGCATCCAGCCGGAGCGAGGCGATCGAACGCGCGCTCGAGCTCGGGCTCGTGGATGCACCCGTCGCCTCCGGCGCAGGTTTCACCCCTGCGGGGTGATGCGCCCCCACCTTCATGGGCATGAAATGAGCTTGGGCACATGCAGGACTACCAAGTCACGCTGCGCAAGCTCGCCGTCCGTGACAAACGGTACATCGAAGGACTGCTCCAAGCCGAGTCGGCCAGTCCGACCCTTGCCGGGATCGACTGCCGCTCGCACGCGCTGATCCGGATCGGTGCGCTGATCGCCATGAACGCGGCTCCTGCCGCGTATATGGACTCCGTTAACGCAGCATTGCGCGCCGGCGCATCCCACGAGGAGATCGTCGGAACGCTCATCGCGGTGCTTCCGACCGTCGGCGTCGGCCGTGTCGTGACCGCGGCGCCCAACCTCGGCCTCGCGATGGGCTACGACGTCACGGACGCGCTCGAGCTCGTCGAGGACGGCAGCTAGACCCGAGCGCCGCTCCGCGACTGCTCCAGGCATTCTGCGGCGTGTCTCTGACCTCGGACTCCGAGCGCAAGGCCGCCCTCCGGTTCGTCTCGGAGCCCGTGAGCAGGCAAGACCTCGGACTCGCGTTCGCCGAGAGCCGCGCGACGTCCGTCGACGTTCACGTCGAGGGGCGGAACTTCTACCGCCCAATGCTCGAGGACATCCGCGCCGCGACGTCCTCGATCCACATCAATCAGTTCGGGTTCCGGCCAGGCGCCGTCGGCGACGCCTTCGCCGACGCTCTGGTTGCGAAAGCGACCGAGGGAATTCCGGTCCGCCTTGTCGTCGACCGGCAGGGATCGAAGCCCGAGGAGGATTCGCGAGCGCTCTATGAGCGGCTCAATGCCGCCGACATCGAGGTCTGCGTCATCCGGGCGACGAAGCCGCGTGCGGCGGTCGGGCCGCTTGGACGCGACGGCGCGACTCGCTGGAACCTGGCGGCGCTCGGCCACATCGATCACCGCAAGGTCGTGATCGTCGACGGCCGAATCGGCTGGATCGGCGGAGCGGGCATCGAGGACCGCTTCCAGGACGGCCGCTTCCACGACCTGTTCCTGCGGGCTGCGGGCCCAGTGGTGGCACAGCTCCAGCTCGTGTTCCTCGCCAGCTTCCGCTGGCTCGGAGGCGCGATTCCTCCCTGCGGAGATCGAGATGCTCTTCCCGTCGTTCGATGCAGGGCCGGACGCCGTTCCCGCCGTCGTCCGTCACAACGCGCCGGGCCGCTACCGGCCAATCACCGACGCAATAGCGCGTCTGCTCGACCTTCAGGTTCGGTCGGAGGCCGTCGCGTCTCAGTTCGACGAGCGGTTCAGCTCGCCGGCCGAGGCAGTCTCGGCTCCTGGGCAACGGCTGACCGGGACGAGGGAGCGGGCCAAGGCAATGGTGTTCGCCGGCCTCTCGCCGTTGCTCTGATGGGGTCAAAAGCGTCGTCAGTAGAGTCGCGGTCATGAGCGATCCCGGGTGGGGGTTAGACGCTCACGTCGAGCAGTTCCGAGACGTGCGTCGGCAGCTGGAGGACGCCGTCCTCCCGCTGGCGACCTCGGTTGACGGGCGCCGCTTCTCCTTCCAGGCTCCTCTGCGGGGTCTCGAGCTCCAGCCCGGCGGCTACGCGGCGATCGAGGACGACGGCTCCAGGCGGCTCGGCCAGGTGCTCGACGTCGAGGTCGCCCACATGGACGGGCCCGAGGTCGGGAGGGAGATCGGCGAGACTGCCGACGCCTTCGACGTCCGTTCCCGCACCGTCCTCCGTCTCGCGCGGGGAAGCGGAGTGGTACTCGACGGTCAGTCAGGCCCGTTTCACGACGCATGCGTCCACGCGGCACCGCCCGACGCGGTCTCCGCCTGGATCGAGCGGATGCAGCCCGGCGGTGCGACGCTCACCGTCGGCGAGCTGGCGCTGGTCGAGGGCGTTCCGCTCTCACTGGCGGCCGGCGGCTTCGATCGGCATACCTTCCTCTGCGGGCAATCCGGCTCCGGGAAGACCTACGCGCTCGGGACGATCCTCGAACAGCTCCTGCTGGAGACGACGCTCCGAATCGTCGTGCTCGACCCCAACTCCGACTTCGTCCGCCTTACCGAGCTGAGGGAGGGCGTCGAAAAGGCGCTCGCGGACCGCTACCGAGAGGCCACGTCGGGGGTCGTCGTGCGCCGCGCCGCGGAGCGTGGCGCCGAGCGGTTGCGACTCCGCTTTCCCGAGCTCGACCCGCAGACGCAGGCGGCTGCCCTGCGGCTGGACCCCATTCACGACCGAGACGAGTACTCGGATCTCGTCCAGCTCCTCGAGCAGAAGCAGTCAGGAGCCCCGCCGCCCACCCCCGAGGCCCTTCGGAAGCTGCTCGATCGTGAGGCTCCGGTTCTCAGTCGGAGGATTCAGAACCTCGGGGTCGACCGCTGGGAAGTGTGGGCCGCCGGGGACGAGGGCTCCCTGCTCGACGAGCTGGCTGCCTCGGGGCCGCGCTGCCTCGTTGTCGACCTCGGCTCGCTGCCGACGCGGGAGGAGCATCAGCTCGTCGCCGCCGCGGTTCTCGGACACCTCTGGGAGAGGCGTGCCGAGCGCGAGCCCGTGCTCGTCGTTCTTGACGAGGCACACAACGTCTGCCCGCAGGTCCCGGAGGGCGCGCTGCTCGAGCTCGCCACCGAACACGCGGTGCGGATCGCCGGGGAGGGCCGCAAGTACGGCCTCTATCTGCTCGTCGTCACGCAGCGCCCGCAGAAGGTGCACGAGAACGTCGTCTCGCAATGCGACAACCTGGCGTTGATGCGGATGAACTCACTCGCGGACCTCGACTACGTCGGAGAGGTCTTCTCCCATGCGCCGCGCGGACTGGTCGAGCGGGCAGTCGCGTTCAGGCAGGGGGAGGCGCTGGTCGCGGGCAAGCTCGTGTCGCACCCGACGCTCGGCCGCATCGGCGCGCGACTCTCCGAGGAGGGCGGCAGCGATGTGCCGGCGGACTGGGCTCGGGCTACCGGTTTGCATGTGTGATCAAGGCCATTTGCAAACCAGCCGACGGCTGGCGTATTTTCCCCGCTCGTGGGGCATGTAGCCGGACGCGAGTTCATCCCGACGGGATGATGAGCGAGGCGTCCGGGGTGGCGAGCCTCTCCTAGTGACGAACGTGCCTTCAGAGACAACTGTCGCGGAACTCTCTGACGAGGCGTTTGCACGCCTCGAGCCGCAGGCGTTCTGGCGCCATTTCCACACCCTGACGACGATCGCGCGGCCGTCGCGCCAGGAAGAGCTTGTCTCGGGGCCCGTGAGCAGGCAAGACCTCGGGCTCGCGTTCGCCGAGAGCCGCGCCTCGTCGGCCGCCGCCTTCGCGGCCATCTCTCCTCTTCTCTGATCAGGCCCTAACGCGTGACGGAGATCAGCTAGTGGCTAACCAGACGCCAAGAGTGGAGCTTTCGGGCGCCGCCGGGCGGAGGTTCCTCCTCCCGCTCGCTCTGGCCCAGTTCATCTGCAGTTTCGCCGGCTCGAACATGAACGTGATGATCAACGACATCAGCGAGGACCTGGACACGAACGTTCAGGGCGTGCAGTTGGCGATCACCCTGTTCCTGCTGATCATGGCGATCCTCATGATCCCCGCCAGCAAGTTGACCGACCGCTGGGGCCGCAAACGGTGCTTTACTGCCGGCCTCGTGCTGTATGGGCTCGGCGCCCTGCTCAGCGCGATTTCACCCAGTCTCGGGGTGCTGATCCTCGGCAATTCGGTCTTGGAAGGCGTCGGCACGGCGCTGCTCATCCCGCCGGTCTACATCCTCACGACGATGGCGTTCAGCGAGATCACCTCGCGTGCCCACGCCTTCGGGGTGATCAGCGGGCTGGGAGGCATAGGCGCCGCGGCAGGCCCACTGATCGGGGGTCTCATCACGACCGCGATCAGCTGGCGGGCCGCCTTCATTTTCCAAGCCGTGGTCATCGTCGCGATCATTCTCCTCAGCCGCCGGATCGTCGATCCCGTGCCGCCAGAACCGGAGCGCCCCTTCGATGTGGTCGGGGCGATTCTGTCCGCCGTCGGCATGTTCTTCGTGGTGTTGGGGATCCTGCAGGCCGACAGGAACGGCTTGCTCATGGTCGTCTTCTTGGCGGTGGGAGCCGCATTCCTCGCTGGGTTCTTCCTTTACATCCGCTCTCGAGAGCGAGCGGGCAAGGAGCCGCTGCTCTCGATCGGGCTGTTCAAGAACCGCACGTCCAATCTCGGTCTGGCCACGCAGAACGCCCAGTGGCTCATTCTCATGGGCACGTCGTTCGTCGTCGCCGTCTATCTCCAAGAGGTTCGCGGCTACAACGCGATCGAGACGGGCGCGATCTTCACGGCGGCGACGCTCGGTCTCCTCGTTTCATCCTTTGGCGCCGAGCGATTCGCCAGGAAGCGGACGCAGAAGGTTCTGATCCTTGCGGGCTTCGCCGTCACCTTGGCCGGCATCGGGCTCTTGATCGGGCTGGTGGCTGCCTGGTCGAGCGTCGTTGCGTTCGTGCCCGGGCTCCTGCTGATTGGCTTGGGCCTGGGAGTGATGCTGACTCCCTCGGTCAACGTGGTGCAGTCGAGCTTCCCCGAGGAGCAGCAGGCAGAGATATCGGGCCTGTCGCGAAGTGTGTCCAACTTGGGCTCGACCTTCGGCACCGCGATCGCGGGCACGATCCTCGTGGCCGACCTCTCCAGGGGGACGTACGCCCTTGCGATGGCGTCGCTAGCGCTGGCGGCGGTAATCGGTCTCGTCGCGGCGCTTCGGCTGCCTACGAATCCAGAGGCGCGAGGGGCTTCCGCCGCACCGTCATGACGGCTGCGACCGAGACGGCACCGTCGGTACGTGCGACGGGCGCGACGCTCGTCCTGCTCACGCTGGCCTCGGGTCAGTTCCTAATGACCCTGGACAGTTCGGTGATGAACG
>DATFOC010000083.1:0-24939 GCA_035265935.1 Gaiellaceae bacterium | reverse complement strand
GCTCGTCTACTCAGTCGTCTCGCACTGGATCTGGCACCCGGACGGCTGGCTGTTCGCGATGGGGATGCAGGACTTCGCCGGCTCGACGGTCGTCCACTACCAGGGAGCGCTCGCCGCACTGGCCGGAGCGCTGCTGCTCGGTCCGCGGATCGGCAAGTTCGACGCCGACGGAAGGCCGAACGCGATTCCGGGCCACAACATGGCGTTCGTCACGCTTGGCGTGCTGATCCTCTGGTTCGGCTGGTTCGGCTTCAACCCCGGCTCGACGCTCGGGGTCGTCACCGGCGACCGGGTCGGCTACTTCGCCTACGTCGCCCTGACGACGAATGTCGCGGCCGCGGCCGGCGCGATCGGCGCCGTCACCGCTGCGTGGATCGTGCTGCGGAAGCCCGACCTGTCGATGATGCTCAACGGCGTGATTGCAGCCCTCGTCGCCGTGACAGCGGCGGCCGGGTTCGTCGCGCCGTGGGCGGCGATCGTCATCGGGGTCGTCGCCGGCGTGATCGCCGTGCTGGGTGTCCTGCTCGTCGAGCGCATTCGGATCGACGACCCGATCGGCGCCGTCGCCGTCCACGGGATGGCGGGCGTGTGGGGGACGCTCGCGACCGGGATCTTCGCGGTGCCTGCGCTCGCGGAGAACCTCGCGACCGGCACTGGCGGCCTCTGGTACACGGGCAGCTTCGACCAGCTAGGCACGCAAGCGCTCGGGTTGCTCGCCGTCGGCGTGTTCACGTTCAGCGCATCATTCGGGTCGCTCTGGGCGATGAAGGCGCTGTGGGGGATCAGGGTCGAGCCGGAAGTGGAAACGGCCGGGCTGGACGTCTCCGAGCACGGCATGTGGGGCTATCCGGAGTTCTACATCCCGGTGCCGGGCGGCTACGGAACCGAGGCGCACTCACACCTGATCGGCCATCGTCACGCGCCCGAGCCGAGCCCCCTGCCGCTCGCCGAGTCGGAGGCAGCGGCGTGATCACGCTCTGTTGCGGTAGTGGAGGTGAACCGTGCCGTTGCCGAACCGTCGCTCGTCGAGAAGTTCCAGATCCAGGCGGGCATCGCGTGGGAGGGACCGCTTTCCCCCTCCGACCGTGACCGGCGCAACGAAGAAGTGGTACTCGTCGACCAAGCCTGCCTCGATCGCCTGGGACGCGAGCTCGGGGCCGCCAATGCTCATGTCACGCGCCGCTCCGGCTTTCATCCGAGCGACGGTCTCGGGGTCGAAGTCCGGCTCGATTCGCGTTCTGTCGCTTGACACCCAGTCCAACGTCTTCGAATAGACGATCTTGTCGGCCGCCTGCCAGATCTCCGCGTAGTCCCTGATGTACGGCGGCTGGGCGGGCAGCGCGTGTGCCGTCCCCCAGTAGGCCATGACCTGATACATGCGGCGGCCGTAGAGATAGGTGCCGATCCCCCGCTCGAGCTCGTTGACGAAGCGGTGCACCTCCTCGTCCGGCGCGGCCCAGTCGAAGCTGCCGCTCTTGTCCGCCACGTAGCCATCGAGGGACGTCAAGGCCGAGTAGATCAGCTTGGCCATGTGTTCCTGCCTCAGCGCAGCCTAGAAGGGCAGCCAGCCTTCGCGATAGCGCGACGGCTGCGACTCCGGCCAGCCGGCATCGGCCTCTTCCCCGTCCTGGGTCGTCTCTTCCGGACTTGCTCCGAATCGACGCGCGACCTCGTTCGCGGTGTACTCGCCGTAGGGCCCGAACGCCTGGTTCTCGCGCGAGCTCATCGCCAGGACGACGCAGGCGCCGTCGCCCGCTCCGACGATTACATGCTCCGTCTTCGGCGGGCAGTGGGCGAAGTCCCACTGCCGCAGCGGCCGCTCCTGGCCCTCGACGATCAGCAGCGCCTCGCCCGAGAGCACGAGGAACGCCTCCGTCTCGGTTTCCCAGTGGTACATGGAGTTCGGCTCGCCCGGCTCGAGGACGGCAAGCTGGACCCCGAGCATCGGGAAGAGCGTGTCGGCCTCCCAGTCTGTCTTGCCCGTGAGCGACACGCTGTGCCGCCCCTCGCGGTGGAACCAGCGCGCGTCACGCGCGTTCACGACGAACCACCCTGCGCTGACCGGCACCAGCCCGGCGTCGGTCTCCTCGAGCTTGGCTTCGGGAACCACGGCTGGATCATAGAGAGCACTCCGCCCCGCCCCCACACTCGGAAAACGTGGTCATGACCTGCGCCGTCTGCGGCCAGGAAAACCCGGAGAAAAGTCCCATCCTCGGGGTCGCGCCCGACTCTTAGTCGATGGGGAAGGTCACGGTCACAGTCGCCTGGATCTCCTGAGCGCCCTTCTCGATTGGTGGTGAGGAGGCAACGTCTGCGGCGCGCATTGCCCACCCGCCTTCGTGGGTCGGTGCCGACTCGGTGATCGCGGTCACCGCGCCCAACTCGACGCCGGCTGCCTCGGCGAGCGTCTCAGCGCGTTTGCGCGCGTTCGCGACGGCGTCCTCGAGCGCTTTCGCCTCGAGCCCCTCCCGGTTCGAGCGGGTGAGCGACGGCCCGTTGACGTTGTTCGTTCCTGCCCGGGTGGCGGCGTCGAGAACTGCGCCCGCACGGTCGAGGTCGCGAATCAGGACGGAGACGGTGTTGCTCGCGACGAAGTCGTTCGACCGTCCCGTCCCGTAGTAGTCCGACCCGACGCTGACGTCTCGGGTCTGGATGTCGCGCTCGGCGATGCCGGCCGCCTTCAGCGCCTCGATCAGCTCCCGCATGCGCTCAGAGTTGGCGGCGAGCGCTGAGCCCCCCTCCGGCCCTTCGTCGTGATCCCGAGTGAGAACTCGGCCTCGTCGGGCACTGTGCTGACTCGCCCGACCCCGGTGACGGCGATTCCCTCGCGCGCTTCCTCGCCCGCGCTCTCCGCGGCCTCCGGGCGGCCGATTCCCGACAGCGCCGCGATCGCGAGCACGACGAGTACTGCAATGACGATTCTGAGTGTCTTCATATGCTCTCTACGGCGCGGCGCGACCGCCCGTCACAATCGCCGCGTGCGCTACCAGTTCGTGGACTGCCGGTTCGAGCTCGGAAACCCCGGCCGCGGGCGCGAGCTCTACCTCGCCGGGCACATCCCCGGTGCGTCCTTTCTGGACGTCGACGATGACCTCTCGGACCTGTCCATCGAGGGTCAGGGCCGGCATCCGCTACCGTCCGCGCGCCGCTTCGCCGAGGTAGCGGGCCTCGCCGGAATCGAGCAGGGCGCCTACGTGGTCGCGTACGGGAGCGGCGGCGGCGCCGAGCGGCTCTGGTGGCTACTGCGCCATTTCGGCCACGAGGAGTGCGCCGTCCTGGCGGGGGGTATCGACGCGTGGCTCGGCGCTCTCAGGGCCGGCGAGGAGGAGATCCAGCCCGCGGCGTTCGTCCCCACCGAACGCGGCGGTGACACGATCGACGGGCCGGAGCTCGTCCGAAGGCTCGACGACTTCGTCCTTGTCGACGCGCGCATCGCCTCCCGCTGGCGCGGCGAAGAGAACCCGATCGACAAGGTGCCCGGCCGGATCCCCGGGGCTCTCAACGCGCCCTGGAACGAGCCGCTCCGCGAGCTACCGGAAGGTGAGGTGGTCGCTTACTGCGGGTCGGGCGTCACCGCGTCGGTCGTCATCCACCGCCTCTGGCTCGCGGGCCGCGACGCGCTCCTCTACCCGGGCTCATGGAGCCAGTGGGAGACACTCGACCTGCCGGTCGAGCGGGACTAGGCTGCTGTGGCTTCGCCCAGATCCGGCAGGTAGGGCCGCCAGCCGGCAGGGATCCTCGGCGTCGCCAGCCGGATGTACAGCACTGGCTGAGGGATCTTCGGCTTCGTCCGCAGCACCATCTCGATCTCGTGCAGGAGCCGGTTGCCCTTCTTCAGGTTGCAAGGCGCGCACGAGGTGACGACGTTCTCCCAGACGGAATCGCCCCCTCGGCTCCTCGGGACGATGTGGTCGAGCGTCAGCCGTCCGGTGGAGGTTCCGCAGTAGCCGCAGCGCCAACCGTCGCGCGCGAACAGAGCCCGCCGGGAGATCTTCCGCTGCACGGTGCGCGGCACCGAGACGTAGGTCACGAGCCGGATCACATGCGGCCACTGATAGGTGTCGGTCGCTGAGCGCAGCGGCTGTTCCAGGGCCTCGACGACCTCTGCCTTGCCCTTGAAGACAAGTACGTGGGCACGGCGAACCGACGTCACGTTCAACGCTTCGTAGCTCGCATTGAGCACCAGCACCTGCTTCATAACCGCCCAGAAAGATAGCCACCTCACTCTAGGATCTGCGCCGGAATGGACGTCTCAGCTTCGACGGCGGCCTGGATTGCGATCGCCGCCTGCGTGGTCGCCGGGCTCGCCCTGCTCGTGGCTCTGTGGCTCTTCACGAGGCTTCGCCGGATGCGCGGGGCGCAGATGACGCTGCTCGGCGGGGGTAAGGCGGACCTCGTCGATTTCGCCGTCTCGCTCCAGGGACGGATCGACGACCTGCACCGCGCCGTCGACGAAGTTGCCGGGGCCCTGGCCCGTGTCGACCGGCGCGTGGACGGCGCCGTCACGAACACGTCCGTGATCCGCTACGACGCCTACGAGGGCGCGGGCGGCCACCAATCAGCCTCGCTCGCCTTCCTCGACGCCGCCCGCTCGGGTGTCGTCGTCAGCGCCATCCAGGGCCGCGACTACGCGCGCATCTACGTGAAGGAGCTCGACCACGGCAAGGCGCCGGTGGCCCTCTCTCCGGAGGAGCAAGAGGCGGTCGAGCGCGCCATGGCGCGCTAGTAACAACTTGTTACTAGCCTAAAACCGCGCTCGGTGACGCGGCAGGTCTACTTAGTAACAACTTGTAACTAAGCCTAGGACGAAGCTGATTAGCCGCCGGGGTACGAGAAGATCACCGGGTACTCGGCCGAGTTGTTGTCGGCGTTCTGCTCGCTGGGCACCGGCTTGACACTGACCTGAAGGGTCGTCCGCTGGACGAACGGCACTGGGCCGACGTTCCTGAACGTAACCGTGGTCTCCTCGCCCGGTTCGGTCAGGTCGACGCGCTGCGTCCGGGTCAGCGGCTCGGTCTCCTTCTGGATCGTGAGCTCGACCTCGACACCGGTCTCGGTCGAGTCCCCGGAGTTCTCGAAGGCGACCTGGAAGGACAGGTCGGTGGTCGCAACGATCTTGTTGAGCGCGTTCGGGTTCAGCCGTGCGCCGCCGACGACCGTCGTCGAGATCAGGTTGTGGCCGTGCGTGCCGGGCCGTGCAGCGGTCCCACCGGTACCCGTCTGGCCGCGGACGCGCTGCCAGATGTTCGTCATAGCCGTAGAGGTGCCGAGGTCGGGGTTGGCGACGAAATTCGAGTCCGGAACGTTGATGCCGCGGAGATCCTGCTGGCGCAGCTCCGCTGTCGCGGGCGCGGAGAAGAGATCGTCCCAGCTGACGTCGCTGGCGGTCAGCCGTCGGTACTGCGCCCCGATCAGCTCCCCGACTCGGGTGGCGTTGCCCGTGCGGGTGCCGAACGCGTCGGCCAGGCCGCGGAGGCCGCTGACCCGGAACTGGAGCGCGTCGATGAGATGGCCGTGCTGCGCGCGCAGCGGGCCGGGCGGGTCCAGCCCCTCGGCGGCCGCGACGAGCTGCTCATGCTGCTGGGCGTACCCGTCCAAGGTCCGCACGAGGGCGGCCTGCCGAACCTCGGGCCGCGTGAGCGTCGTCGCGAGCTGGGATCCGATCCGCTCGGAGCGGTCACCGATCTCCCCGACGTCCTGCATGTAGCCGGCATATCGATCCTGTTTCGCCTCGCCCCGGCAGCTCGAGATCCAGAAGACGAGCAGGACGACGACGAGGATCGCGAAGCTGATCAGCCCGATCAGCCGCAGAAGCGGGGTCAAGCCCGACGGCGGGCCCTGCGGACGGCGCGGGCCGCGCGTTCGCCGAGCCGCGCGTTCGGTCTCGACGGCCTCCCGGGTTGCCGGCTCCTCGAAGAAGTCGAACTCGATCTCGGTATCGCGCTCGGTCATGGCGCCAGGCCGGGGTTCCGGCTGATCCACCTTAACGACTCGATCGGCGGCCAAAGGAGTTCACCCCGCCACCTCAAACCCCAATCGCACATGGCCACCGCGGTCGCGCCCTTCCCTGCCAGTGAACTGGTCCTCGGCCGATATCGGCCCCTTCGCCCGCTGGGGAGCGGCGGGTCAGGCTCCGTCTGGGTCGCCCGGGACGAGCGGAACGGCCTCGATGTCGCGCTCAAGATCGTCCCGCGCGAGGGGAAGGCGCACACGCGCGCCGAGCGGGAGGCGTCGGCGGCCGCACGTCTGCGCCACCCGCATTGCCTGCGCGCCTACGCGTTCGCCGGCGACCAGCAGAACGTCTACATCGCCTACGAGTACGTGCCCGGACGAACGCTGCGCGATCGGCTCCGGGCAGGGGAGCTGGACGACGCCGCCGTGCTCGAGGTCGCGGCGCAGATCCTCGACGGGCTCGCGCACGCGCACCGTCACGGGATCGTCCATCGCGATGTGAAGCCGACGAACGTCCTCGTCGCCGACACTGCGGAGATCTCGGTGAAGCTCCTGGACTTCGGCCTCGCCCAGTTCGCCGAGGCCGAGACGCTGACCGCCGCAGGAGACGTTCCCGGCACGCTCGCCTACATCTCGCCGGAGCGGCTCGCCGGCGAGGAAGCGTCGTTCGCTGCGGACGTCTGGGCGGTTGGGGTCGTTCTGTGGGAGGCGCTCGCGGGCTACCACCCCTTCTGGGCCTCCTCGCCGATCGAGACGGCGCGCAGGATCGAGGCCGGCCCGCCGCCGCTGGAGACCGTTCGGCCCGACCTTCCCCGGCAGCTGACCGAGGCCGTTGCACGCGCCACCGCCGTCGATCCAGCCCGCCGTCCGTCCGCCGTGCAACTCGCAGACCGGCTGCGAACGGCGCTCGAAACCCGGGAGCGGAAGCGGAGCCGTGCCGCCCGCGCACTCCCGGTGCCTCCGGTCCGGCGCGTTCTCGCGGGAGCCGCTGCGGCCGCCTTCGTCGGCTGGACGGCCGCAACGCTCCCGTTCTATCCCGCGGGCTGGAGTTGGGCACTCGCCGCGCTTACCGGAATCCTCGCGGTGCTCAGGCCCCGGCTCGGGCTCGCCGCGGCACTTGGCCTCGCTGTCCTGCCGCTCGGCAACGTCTCGCTCGGTCTCGCGGTGGTCTACGCCGTCGTGGCAACCGCCTGGCTCGCGGCGACCTGGAATCGGAGCGAGGAGGGCCTCTACCCGCTGGCTGGAGCGCTCCTCGCGCCGGTGGGCATGGCTCTGATGCTGCCGGCGGCGCTGCTGCCCGTCCGCCGCGCCCTCTGGCGCGCCGTGTTCGGCGCCACCGGAGTCCTCCTGGCAGGGATCGCGGCCGGGATCAGCGGCGCGGCGCTGCCACTCAGCAGCCGCGAGCCGTCGCCGCTCGCCGTGCGGGGAAGCGACGCTCCGGGCGCGGTCGCCCGGGCATTCGGCGACGCGCTCACGGCCCGGCCCGAGCTCCTGCTCGCCGCCGCTGCGGTCGCTGCGCTCGCGGCGTTCCTGCCGCTGGCGGCGGAGCGCGGCGTTTGGTCGGTCGCAGGGCTCGGCGCCGCCGCGATCGCCCTCGTGCTCCTGCCCGTGGAAGCGGTGAACGCGGTGCCGGTGATCGCCGGAATCTGGCTCTGCTGCGTCGGAGTGTCGGTCAGGGCCGAGCTGCTGCGCCGCTAAACTCGACCCCCGCCGAGGAGGCGCCACCAGTGCTCCGGACGATCGAGCAAAAGATCGAATCGCTTTTCGAAGGCGCCTTCGGGCGCGCCTTCCGTCGCAACGTGCAGCCGGTCGAGCTTGCGCGGAAGCTGGCGAAGGAGATGGACGACTACAAGATGGTCTCCGTCTCTCAGGTCTACGCCCCGAACGAGTACGTCGTGTACCTGTCACCCAAGGACCGCGACCAGTTCGAGAGCTATGAGCCCGCGCTCGTCAAGGAGCTCGAGGAGTATCTGGCGGAGCATGGACGGCGAGAGGGCTACCAGCTCCTGTCTGGCCCACAGGTGTCCTTCCGCACGGACGAGGACCTCGAGGTCGGCCTCTTCGGCATCTCGAACCGGATGATCCAGCGCGAGCTGCCCGAGGAGCCCGCCGAGCCCGACGTCGAACCCGGGGCGACGCGCATCTACCGGGCCGCACCGTCCGAGACGGAGGCCGTCTCCGCCGAGGAGCTCGGGATGGAGGCCGAGCCTGCGACGGTCACGGTCGACGGCTCGCAGCACAGGCTCGAGAAGCCGGTCATGGTCATCGGCCGGTCGAAGGAAAGCGACATCCGCGTCGCCGATCCGAACATCTCGCGACGGCATGCGGAGATTCGCCAGGAGGGCTCCACCTTCTGGATCGTCGACCTCGACTCCACGAACGGCGTCGCGGTCAATGGCCGCGCGCTGAAACGAGCGAAGCTCGACGACGAGGACCGGATCACTCTCGGCTCGAGCGAGCTCGTCTTCAGGCGCCCACGATGACTCTGGCCGCGATCGAGGTTGAAGCCGTTCTCCTCGGGCTGAAGGTCGGCTTCCTGATCTTGCTCTACCTCTTCATCTGGCGGATTGTCCGTACGGTGGCGCGCGACGTCCGGCTGCCGCAGGAGAGCTTCGTGCTCGCGCCGCAGCAGGCCGCTGCGGCCGGCCTGGGGCCGCGTGCGCGGACGGGCAGCCTGGTCGTCCTTTCGAGCCCTGCGCTGAAGGTCGACAGCGAACGGACGCTGGACTCCGCGCCGGTTACGCTCGGCCGCTCATCCGACAACGACATGGAGCTCGGCGACGACGAATTCGCGTCGGCGCACCATGCCCGGGTCGAGCCACGCCGCGACGGCGTCTGGGTCGAGGACGTCGGCTCGACGAACGGGACCTTCGTGAACGGGATGAAGCTCGACGGCCCGAGGAAGCTGACCCCGGGCGACGTGATCCGCGTGGGCGAGACCGACCTGAGGTTCGAGGCGTGAACATCGGGTTCGCCACCCACCCCGGGCGGAAACGGCGCCACAACGAGGATTCCTACGTCGTCGAACCCCCGATGTTCGCGGTCGCCGACGGGATGGGCGGCGCGAAGGCGGGCGAGGTCGCGTCCGGGCTCGCCGCCGCCGCCCTCAAAGAGGCCGGCGCCGACGGCAGGAGCGGCGAGGAGCGCGTGACGCAGCTCATCCAGGAGGCCAACCGGCGGGTCTTTCGGCGGGCGAACGAGGATCGCGACGCCTCAGGCATGGGGACGACGATGACCGTCGCCCTCGTCGAGGACGGCCGCGTCGTGTTCGGCCATGTCGGGGACTCGCGCGCCTACCTGATTCGCGAGGGGTCGATCGAGCAGCTGACGGACGACCACTCCCTCGTCGCCGAGCTGGTGCGCAATGGACGGCTCACGCCCGAGGAGGCGGAGGCGCACCCGCAGCGATCAGTCATCACCCGCGCGGTGGGGACCGAGCCCGACGTCGACGTCGACACGTTCACGATCGATCCTGAGGACGGCGATCTCTTCCTGATCTGCTCGGACGGCCTGACGGACATGGTGGACGACGGCACGATCATCGATGCGATCGGGCGCCATCGCGACGATCTGGACGAGGCTGCGAAGGCCCTGGTCGGCGCCGCGAACCGCGGCGGCGGTGAGGACAACATCACCGTTCTCTTCTTCGAGCTCGGCGTCGGCACGGACGAGCTGTCGGACACGCAACGCGCGGAGCCCGTCGAGGTCGACGAGGACACGCTGTCCGGCCTCGAGGAGGTGCCCGCGGTCGACACTGCCGTGGTGCCGCCCGAGGAGGCCGAGGCGCTCGCCGCGGCCGAGCCGCCGAAGCGCCGCGGCCGCACGCTGCCGATCATCTCGGCGCTCGCGGTGCTGCTGATCGCCGCGGCAGCCCTGCTCTGGCTCCTGGAGAACGCATGAGCGCTCGGACGCGCGAACTGTTCTCGCTGATCCTGGTCGGCGTCTTGGTCGGGACGGCCTTCGCGAGCGTCTACATCGCACAACAGGAGGTCGTCAGCACCGAGTCGCTCTCCTACGCCCTCTTCTTCCTCGGCCTCTACGTGGCAGCCCACGTCGTCACCCGGATCACGGTGCCGCACGCCGACCCGTATCTCCTGCCGATGGCCGGGCTGCTGACAGGCATCGGCCTGACCGAGATCTACCGGCTCGACGAGGACGAGGCCTTCCGCCAGGGCCTCTGGATCGTGATCGGCCTCGTCGCCTTCGCCGCGACCTTGCTCGCCCTGCGCCGCAACTACCGGCGGATCGAGAGTTACAAGTACCTCTTTGGCCTCGGCGCGCTCGTGCTGCTCGCCCTTCCGGCCATGCCCTTCATCGGGAGAACCGTGAACGGCGCCCGGCTGTGGGTCGAGCTCGGGCCGATGCGGTTCCAGCCTGGGGAGTTCGCGAAGATCTGCCTGATCGTCTTCCTCGCCGGCTACCTGCGCGAGAAGCGGGAGGTGCTGGCGCAGGCGCGGCTCAAAGACCTCGGCCCCCTGCTCTTCATCTGGGGCGGCGCGATGGCCGTCCTCGTCCTGACGAACGACCTCGGCGGCGGCCTTCTCTACTTCGGGATCTTCCTGGCGATGCTCTACGTCGCCACGGCGCAGATCTGGTTCGTGGTGGCCGGCGCGGCGATGTTCGTCGGCGGCGCCGCGCTCGTCTACACCCAGGTGGGCCGGGTTGCGGAGCGGGTACGGATGTGGCTCGATCCGTGGAGCGACGCTGACGGCGGCGGCTACCAGACGATCCAGTCGATCTACGCGATCGCGAACGGCCACTTCGGCGGGACCGGCTTCGGCCAGGGGACCTTCACGGACGCCGACGGGACCACGCTGATCCCCTACGTGAGCACCGACTTCATCTATTCGGCGCTCGCGCAGGAGCTCGGTCTCGTCGGGATCTCGGCGTTCCTCCTCGTCTACATGCTCTTTGCCGCGCGGGGCTTCCGGATCGCGATGCTCGCCCAGGACGGCTTCTCCAAGCTGCTCGCCGTCGGGCTGACGTTCTGCTTCACGCTCCAGACGTTCATCATCGTCGGCGGGATCGTCCGCATCATCCCGCTGACCGGGATCACGCTGCCTTTCGTCAGCTACGGCGGGTCGAGCATCGTCGCGAACTTCGTCCTGCTCGCCGGGCTGTTGCTCGTGTCGAACAGGGCGAACGAACGGCTGGGCGCGTGAACACGCAGATCTCACGGCTCGCGGTCGCCGGGCTCGTCCTCGTGACCTCGCTGATCGTCGGCACGACGTACTGGCAAGCCTGGGCGGCGCCGAGCCTCGCCGAGCGCCAGGACAACGCGATCAAGGTCGTCGCACAGTTCACGATCAAGCGCGGGCTGATCTACGCGGGGGACGGCGTCACCAGGCTTGCGGTCAACCGGCGGCGGCGCGTCGCCGGCCAGACCTTCTACCTGCGCCGCTATCCCAAGGGAGAGCTGACGGCGCATCCGGTCGGCTACTCGACACGCTCGAGGTCGCGGACCGGGCTCGAACGGTCGCGCAACGATTTCCTGACCGGCGCGAACCGGAACCTGAGCACCGTCCTGGACACGACCCTGGACGAGCTGCGCGGCAAGACGATCGAGGGCAACGACATCATCACCACGATCCGGTGGCGGGCCCAGGCGCTCGCGCTACGCGCGCTCGGCGGCCAGTGCGGTGCCGCCGTCGCGCTCGAGCCGTCGACGGGCAAGGTGCTGGTTCTCGCCTCGAGCCCGAGCTTCGATCCGAATCTCGTCGAGCGGAACTTCGCGGCTGTGCAGCGCGGCCGCGGCCCCTGTCCGATCGCGCCGCTCCTGAACCGCGGCACGGCGGGGCTCTTCATCCCGGGCTCGACCTTCAAGGTCGTGACCGCGGCGGCCGCGCTGGACTCCGGCCGCTACTCACCCGAGTCGTCCTTCGTCGATCCCGGGTACTGCATCGAGTACGGACAGCGCGTCAACAACTACGACACGTCTAGTCCCTTCGGCCGCGTCAGCTTCTCGCAGGCGCTCGTGAACTCGATCAACTCCTCGTTCTGCGAGATGGGCAAGGAGCTCGGTCCGCAGGTGGTCCTCGAGTACGCCCGGCGCTTCGGCTTCTACGAGGACCCGCCGGTCGACCTGCCCGCGGACGAGCGCCTGCCGAGCGGGCTCTACCAGAACGGAAGGCTCGTCCCCGAGTCCGAAGAGGGGCGGGCCGACCCGGGCCGGCTCGCCTTCGGCCAGGAGCGGATGCTCGTGACGCCGATGCAGATGGCGATGGTCGCGGCGGCTGTGGCGAACGGCGGCGTCGTGATGGAGCCGTACCTGACCGACCGGGTGCGCGCGCCTGACGGTTCGATCGTGCAGCGGATGAAGCCGGACGAGCTGCGGCGCGCGATCAAGGAGGAGACTGCCCGCGAGTTGACCGCGATGATGGAGGGCGTCGTCTCCGGCGGGACCGGCACTGCCGCCCAGATCGCCGGCGTCCGGGTCGCCGGCAAGACCGGAACGGCAGAGACCGGCCGGGCGGGCAGGAACGTCGCAGGCTTCGTTGCGTTTGCTCCCGCAGACCGTCCGCGGGTCGCTGTCGCCGTCTACCTCCAGAACCAGAGCGGAACGGGCGGAAGCGTCGCGGCCCCGGTCGCGAAGCAGATCATGCAGGCGCTCCTACGCACGCCGTCGAACTCGGAGAGTTAGGCGAGTGGCCGTTTCCGACACCCTGATCAACACGCTCTTCGACGGGCGCTACCGCATCGTCCGGCGGCTCGGCTCGGGGGGGATGGCGAACGTCTATCTGGCCGAGGACGAGGAGCTCGGCCGCATGGTGGCGATCAAGATCCTGAACGACCGCCACGCGAGCGACGACTCGTTCGTCGAGCGGTTCCGCCGAGAGGCCAAGAACGCGGCGGGTCTGTCCCATCCCAACATCGTCTCGATCTACGACCGGGGCGAGGCCGAGGGCACCTACTACATCGCGATGGAGTACCTCGAGGGGCGGTCGCTCAAGGACCGGATCGTCGCGGAAGGGCCGCTGCCGATCCCCGCGGCGGTCGACGCCACCCGTCAGATCCTCCATGCGCTCGGGTTCGCGCACCGCGGCGGGGTCGTCCATAGGGACGTGAAGCCGCACAACGTGCTGCTCTCGCCGGACGGCTCCGAGCGGCGCTACAAGGTGACGGACTTCGGCATCTCGCGCACGTCGGCGAGCCAGATGACCGAGGCCGGCTCGATCGTCGGGACCGCGCAGTACCTCTCGCCGGAGCAGGCACGCGGCGCACCGGTCGACCAGCGCTCGGACATCTACTCCGTCGGAATCGTGCTGTACGAGCTGCTGACCGGGAAGCTGCCGTTCGCGGGCGAGACACCGCTGGAGATCGCGATGAAGCATCTCTCGGAGATTCCGAAGCCGCCGTCGGCGCTTCGGCCGGAGGTCTCGCCCGACCTCGACATGGTCGTCCTGCGTGCGCTCGCCAAGGACCCGGCGGACCGGTTCGAGAGCGCGGAGGAGATGGATCGCGAGCTCGCGCGTGTCGCCTCCGGGGCGGCCGTGACGTCCGAGACGGCCGATGCGGCCACTGCGGTCCTCGCGGGTGCCGGCCTCGCGGAGTCCGCGCCGACGATGGTGTCCCGCCGGCCGGTCGTGGCCCCGCGGCCGACGCGCCACGAGGAGTACTACGAGTACGAGCCGCCGCGACGGAGCCGGAAGTTCTGGCCGTGGCTCCTGACCGGGCTCCTACTCGTCGGCGCCCTCGTAGCAGGCTTCTACGTCTGGCAGCAGATCCAGGGCGAGATCAACGAGACCAAGCCGGTCGCCGTGCCGTTCGTGGAGGGCGTCCGCGCCCCCGTCGCCCGCCGGCGGATCCAGGACGCCGGGCTTCGGCCTGTCCCACGCCAGGAATCGAGCGACAGCATTCCACAGGGGATCGTGATCCGCCAGGAGCCGGATGCCGGGGAGCGGATCCAGCGCGGAAACGCGGTTCGCTACTTCGTCTCGACCGGGAAACCGAGGGTCCAGGTCCCCGAGGTGGTCGGCGCTCGCGAGTCGGACGCCGTGGCGACGCTACGAGCAGCCGGCCTCGTCCCGAAAGTCGTGGACATCTTCTCCGACGAGCCCGAGGGAACCGTGATCGCCCAGGATCCCAAGGGCGGGACGAGCATCGTCGAGGGCAGCGACGTGCGCCTCAACGTGTCGAAGGGACCGCAGCGGACAGGGCTCCCAAACGTGATCGGGCGGTCGTTTGACGATGCGGCGGCGGCGCTGCGCGAGTCGGGCTTCACGCCCGTGCGGCGCGACGTCGAGGCGCCGGAGCCGGAGGGGACCGTCGTCGGGATGAGCCCCGGCGCCGGCACGCTCGTTCCGCCCGGAACACGGGTAACGCTCAATGTCTCCACGGGGCAGTCGACGACCGCGGTGCCTGACGTCGTCGGCGAGGAGGAGGCGAGTGCGCGGGCGACGCTACAGAACGAGGGCTGGCGGGTGCTCATCCGCGACACGCCGACCACGAATCCCGACGCGGACGGGTTCGTGATCACGCAGACGCCGCCGCCGGGCGAGCAGGCCGAGCCCGGCTCGCAGGTGATCATCTACGTCGGCCGCTTCCAGGAGATCGAGCCGCCGCCGCCTCCGCCTGAAGAGCCGCCGCCCCCGCCCGCCCCCGCCCCATGAGCAAGCGCCTTCGCGTCGCTGTCATCGCCGGAGGGCGCTCGAGCGAGCACGAGATCTCGGTCGAGTCGGCTCGGTCCGTGATCGGCGCGCTCGACCCGGCCCGGTACGACGTCAAGGCGATCGAGATCCACCGCGACGGGCGCTGGGAGCTCGGGCCTGGTGAGGCTCGGAAGCTGGGGCGGCCGGTGGCGGAGACCCTGCCGGTGCCGACCGGGTCGCCGCCGGAGGTGCTCGGCCAGGTCGACATCGTGCTCCCGATCCTCCACGGGCCGTTCGGCGAGGACGGCACCGTCCAGGGGCTGCTCGAGCTCGCGGGCGTGCCCTACGTCGGCGCGGGAGTGACGGCCTCGGCGCTCTGCATGGACAAGGATCTCTTCAAGGCCGTCTGCCGCGACAAGGGAATCCCGGTCACCCGCTCGGTGACCGTGCGGAACGGCGATCGGCCCGATAATCCGTTCGGCTACCCGGTGTTCGTCAAGCCCGCGCGGCTCGGGTCGTCCGTCGGGATCAGCAAGGTCGGCGAGGAGGGCGAGCTGCAGGAGGCGGTCGACCTCGCGAGGCGCCACGACGAGAAGGTGCTGATCGAGGAGTTCGTCTCGGGGGTCGAGGTCGAGGTCGGCGTGCTCGGCAACAAGGAGCCGATCGCGTCCCTGCCGGGCGAGATCGTCGCCCACGGGTTCTCCGGAGTCGACTGGTACGACTACTCGGCCAAGTACGACGAGGGCGGGATGGACCTCGTCATCCCGCCGCGGATCCCGGAGGACAAGTCCGAGCGCGTGCAGCAGCTCGCAGTAGAGGCGTTCGTCGCAACCGACTGCGAGGGGATGGCGCGCGCCGACTGCTTCGTGAGGGACGACGGCGAGGTGCTCGTCAACGAGCTGAACACGATCCCGGGCTTCACGGCAACGAGCGTCTACGCGGAGCTCTTCGAGGCGTCCGGGATTCCGTACCCGGAGCTCCTCGACCGGCTCGTCGAGCTCGCCCTGGAACGCCACAAACGGCGCGGCAAGCTCCAGTTCTGACCGGGCCTAGCGGGCCGTAACTTCGTTGATGTGTGCGGATCCCGAGACGTCGGTGATCCAGACAACGAAGTACCGTGCCTTGGCGTCATGAAGGTTGTAGCGGCGTCTGCTCTCGATAACTCCTGAACCGGACACCGGCACGAACGGACCCTGGGCACTGTCGCCTGCGTGGATCTCGGCCGTGAACCCCGGTGTGTCTGTGTCGACCGTGATCGTTCTGGGCTCGACCTCTCTTCCCGCGTCGAGAACGAGTCCAACGCCTGACTTGGCGAAATCGCCGTAATCCTCCGTGAGCCAGAAGGTCTCGGAATCCCTGTCGGTTGCCCTGGCGACGGCCTCGTCGTGCTCCTCGTTGTTGTCGCCTTCGGGGTCGTAGGAATCCACCCCGGTCAGGCGGAGAGGCTGACCTGTCGCAGCCGACGGTGAACCATCGTCACCGTCGCGCAACGCAATCGCCCCCAGCGCGGCCAGTCCGGCGACGGCGAGCACGGCCAGCACGGCGGCGATCGGCCAGAGGACACCCAAACGTCGCTTCCGCCGCCGAGGCTGCCGAGGCTGCTTCCCAGCAACCGGCTGTCGCGAGATCATCGTCGCCTGTTCGTCGCCTGGGTCGAGCTCGGCGAGGCAGGTCTCGAGCTCGTCGACGAGCTCCTGCATTGAGGAGAACCGGTCGTCCGGCGACTTCGCCATCGCCCTCTCGACCGCCATCGCCACCCGGGGGGGAAGGTCGGGCCGGCGCTCGAGCACGGGCGGCACAGGCTCGTTCACGTGCTTCAGCGCGACGGTGACGAACGTCTCGCCCTCATACGGCACGCCGCCGACGAGCAGCTCGTAGAGGACGACGCCCAGCGAGTACACGTCCGTCTGGGCGTCGACCCGCTGGCCTCGTGCCTGCTCGGGCGCGATGTACTCGCTCGTTCCCAGGACGGTCCCGGTGATCGTCACCCCCTCGACGTCGACCGAGCGCGCGATCCCGAAGTCGGTCATCTTCGCCTGCCCGTCTGCGTTCAGCAGCACGTTCTGCGGCTTCACGTCGCGGTGGATCAGGCCGCGCCCGTGTGCGAAGGCCAGTGCTCGTGCCATCTGCAGCGCCAGCAGGAGCGCGTCCCGCGCCGGCATCGGGCCAGTCCGTTCGAGCCGTTGCTTGAGGTTTTCTCCCTCGACGTACTCGAAGACGATGAACTGGCGCCCCTCGTCTTCGCCGCGGTCGATGACGGTGACGATGTTCGGGTGGCTGAGCTGCGCGACGGCGCGCGCCTCGCGACGGAAGCGCTCCACGTACTCCTCGTCCTCCGTGAAATGCGGGTGCAGGATCTTGACGGCGATCTGGCGGTCCAGGAGCCGGTCGTGCGCCTTGTAGACGCTCGACATGCCGCCTTTTCCGATCAGTTCGAGCAGCTCGTAGCGACCGGCGATGACCTCGCCCTGCATGGGAAGGAGGTTACTCGCGGACTAAACCGGGTCTGCTGTTCGGGTCGCCACCGCGGGCTCCCCGGGAGGCGCGCCGCGAAGCCCGAGCCAGCGCATGTCGCGGTGCGCGATGTATGCCGCGTAGACGAGCACGAACAAGGCAAAGAGGCCGTGCAGGCCGTGCACCCAGGGGCTCCCCGGATCTTCGTCGGGCGGTAGCAGGAAGATCTGCACCGTCCCGAGCACGAAGAGCCCGAGGTTGACCAGGATCCAGCCCCACAGCTTCCAGAACGCGACCAGCGCGCTGAGGAAGACGAGCAGCTCGGAGCCGTGGATGACCAGGCCGCCGACGAAGCCGTGCATGTCGAGCGCGTCCTCGCCCGCGCCCATCGCGTACGAGGCGATGAGGTAGGCCTGCACGAAGACGCCGATCACGATGATCGACGCGAAGACGAGGTTCACCCACCTGGCCGCACGGTTCCTCACGCCACGGCGACCTTAACTCAGTCGGAGGACAGCGTTCCTTCCAACGCTTGCTCCCACACGCCGAGCGCCTCGTCGAGCTCCGCGTCGGTGAGCGTCAGCGGCGCGAGTACCCGGATGCAGTTCGAGTAGATGCCCGACTTCAGCAACAGGAGGCCGTTACGGACCGCTTCCTCGACGATCGCCGTCGCCGTGTCTGCGTCCGGCTCCTGCGTCCCGCGGTCACGCACGAGCTCGATCGCGAGCATGGCGCCGAGGCCGCGAACGTCGCCGATCTGGGGGAACCGCTCCTTCCAGCCGTCCATTCGCGTGCGCATCGTGTCGCCGAGGACCGTCGCCCGGGCACAGAGGTTCTCCTCTTCGATCACGTCGAGGACCGCATGGGCGGCCGCCTGCGCGACCGGATTCCCGACGTAGGTTCCGCCGATCGCGGAGTCGCCCGGCGCGTCCATGATCTCCGCCTTCCCGATCACGCCGGAGAGCGGCAGCCCCATCGCGATCGACTTCGCGACGGTGATCAGGTCGGGCTCGACGCCGTAGTGCTCGATCGCGAAGAGCTTTCCCGTGCGCCCGAACCCGGTCTGCACCTCGTCCACGACCATGACGATCCCGTGCTCGTCGCAGATCCTTCGGACACCGTCCATGAACTCGCGCGCCGCGACCACGAAGCCGCCCTCGCCCTGGATGGGCTCGATCACGATCGCTGCGACCGTCTCGGCGGCGACCTGCGTCACGAGCGCGCGCTGGAGCGCGGCGAGCGCCGTCTCCCAGTCGGGCCCGCGGTAGTCATTCGGGAACGGCACGCGGTAGACCTCGGGCGCAAACGGGCCGAGGCCAGCCTTGTACGGGTGCGTCTTCGAGGTGAGCGAGAGGCTGAGCAGCGTCCTCCCGTGGAACCCGCCCTCGAAGCCGATCACCGCCGGCCGGCCGGTGTGCGAGCGGGCGAACTTGATCGCGTTCTCGACCGCCTCGGTTCCGGCGTTGAAGAACGCCGCCCTTGCGTCCGAGATCGGCGCCAGCTCGCAGAGACGCTCCGCGAGCCGGACGTAGGTCTCGTACGGGACGATGGTGAAATCCGTGTGGCTGAACCGCTCGAGCTGCTCCTGCGCCGCCTCGACCACCCGTGGATGCGAGTGCCCGACGTTCAGGCAACCGACACCGCCCGTGAAGTCGATGAAGGTGTTCCCGTCGACGTCGGTCAGGGTCGCGCCCTGACCGCGTTCGATCACGACGGGGATGTAGATGGAGAGGGGGTCCGCGACCACGCGCTCCTTGCGCTCGAGGATCTCGCGGGAGCGGGGGCCGGGGATGTCGGTGCGCAGCTCGATGGTCTTGGTCGTCGCCATGAGCGCGACGATAGCGCAGCGATCGGCCGCTGTGCATAGTGGATAATCCGTATTCATGAGCGGGCGGGACGGGACGCTTCGACGGGTCGACCTCGACCCGGATCCGGCCGCCCAGTTCCGGCGCTGGTACGGCGACGCGGAAGCCGCGGTCGACATGCCCGAGGCGGTCGCGCTCGCAACTGCCGACGCCGAGGGTCTCCCGTCGGTCCGGATGGTGCTCGCCAAGGGCCTCGACGACCGGGGCTTCAAGTTCCACACCGGCCACGGCAGCCGCAAGGCGCGCGAGCTCGCCGCGACCGGCCGAGGGGCGCTCCTCTTCTACTGGGCGCCGCTCGGCCGCCAGGTGCGGGTCGAAGGGCCGGTCGAGCGGGTGCCGGACGGAGAGTCCGAGCAGTACTTTCGCACCCGGCCGCGCGGGGGCCAGATCGCCGCCTGGGCCTCCAGCCAGAGCGAGGTGATCGGATCGCGGGACGAGCTCGACGCGCGGGTCCGGGAGTTCGAGCGCGAGTTCGAGGGCAAGGACGTCCCGCTGCCGCCGCACTGGGGCGGGTACCGCCTGGAGCCGGAGACCTGGGAGTTCTGGCAGCACCGCGACAGCCGCCTCCACGATCGCTTCCGCTACTCCCGCCAAGATGGTGGGGGATGGACGATCGAGCGCCTCGCCCCGTAACCCCGATCCTCGCGCACCTCGACCTGGACGCCTTCTTCGCGGCCGTGGAGGAGCTGGAGAACCCGGAGCTCCGCCGCAAGCCGCTCGTCGTCGGCGGCGACCCACGCGGCCGCGGCGTGGTAGCGACCGCGAACTACGTCGCCCGCCAGTTCGGCATCCACTCCGCGATGAGCTGCGCCGACGCGCTCCGCCGCTGCCCGCACGCAGTCTTCGTCCGGCCGCGGCACCGGACGTACTCGGACTACTCGAAGGAGGTCTGGAGCACGGTTCGCCAGGTCGTCCCGACCGTGGAACGGACCGGTCTCGACGAGGGCTACCTGGACGTCGGCGAGGTGGCCGCCCACTTCAACGAAGCCCGCGCCGTCGCAGAGGCGGTGCAGACGGCGGTGCGCGGCGCCACGAGCCTCAGCTGCTCCCTCGGGGTCGCGACGACCAAGGTCGTCGCCAAGGTCGCGAGCGACCACCGGAAGCCCGCCGGCCTGGTCGTCGTCCTGCCCGGCCGGGAGGGAAAGTTCCTCGCGCCGTTCGAGATTCGCCGACTGCCGGGGGTCGGGCCCAGATCCGAGGCCAGGCTCCGCGCCGCAGGGATCGAGACGGTCGGCGCGCTCGCCTCCCTCACCGACGAGCGCCTCAAGCGGCTCCTGCCCGGCAAGGTCGGGGCCTTCCTCCGCGACCGCGCTCGCGGAATCGATCCGCGAGGCCTCGAGCTGCAGACGCAGCGGATCTCGATCAGCACGGAGGAGACCTTCGAGCGGGACATCGCGGACGTGGAGCAGCTCCGCGCCGAGCTCCGCCGGATGTCCGCGTCGCTCGCCGAGCACCTCCACGGCAAGGGTGAAACGGCCCGCACCGTGACGACAAAGGTGCGTTATCCGGATTTCTCGATCCGGAGCCGCTCGACCAGCCTTCAGGTCGGCACGGACGACGCCGACCGAATCGCCGAGCTCGCCTGTGCGCTCCTCGACCGGGCCCTCGCCGACCGGCCCGGGGCGCTGCGACTGGTCGGCGTCGGCCTCTCGGGTCTCGAGGCTCACCGCCAGCTGACCATCGTCTAGTAGGTTCCGGCCGATGGCAGCCGAGCCGACGACCCAGCCCGCGGCGGCCTCCGGAACCGTTTCTCTCGGCGACCTGACCGTGAACCGGATGGGCTTCGGTGCCATGCGGCTGACCGGCAGCGGCGTGTGGGGCGACCCGCCCGACCGTGAGGGCGCCAAGGCCGTGCTTCGGCGGGCAGTCGACCTCGGTGTGACGCTGATCGACACCGCGGCGTCGTACGGGCCGGAAGTGAACGAGGAGCTGGTCGCCGAGACGCTTCACCCGTATCCGGACGGCCTCGTAGTCGCGACCAAGGGCGGCTTGACGCGGCCCGGTCCCGGCCGCTGGCAGCCGGACGGCCGGCCGGAGACGCTCCGCGAGTCGCTCGAGGGCAGCCTCCGCCGGCTCCGGCTCGAGCGGATCGATCTCTACCAGCTGCACTCGGTCGACCCCCAGGTGCCGCTGGAGGAGTCCGTCGGTGCGCTCGAGGAGCTCCAGCGGCAGGGGAAGATCCGGCACGTCGGGCTCTCGAACGTCGACGCCCGGCAGCTGGCGACGGCGCAGGAGATCGTCCCGGTCGTCTCGGTTCAGAACCGCTACAACGTCGGCGACCGCTACTCGGACCGCGTGCTCGACGCGTGCGAGCGGGCGGGGATCGCATTCCTGCCCTGGTTCCCGCTCGCGTTGGGGGCACTCGCCTCGGCGACCGGTCGGTTGGCGGAGATCGCGCGAAGCCACGGCAGAACGCCCGCTCAGGTCGCGCTCGCTTGGCTGCTGCGGCGCTCCCCGGTGATGGCGCCCATCCCGGGAACCTCGTCGCTGGAGCATCTCGAGGAGGACATGGCGGCAGCCGAGCTCCAGCTCACCGACGCCGAGTTCGCCGAGCTCAGCCGGGCCGCCGAATCCAGTCTCTGATGGTCCTCTCCGACCGGACGATCCGACGGCTGCTCGACGAGGGTCGCATCGAGATCGAGCCGTACGACGCGTCGCTGCTCCAGCCGTCCAGTGTAGACGTGCGCGTCGACCGCTTCTTCCGCGTCTTCCACAACGCGCGCTACCCGTACATCGACGTCAAGGAGCCGCAGGAAGAGCTCACAGAGCTCGTCGAGATCGACGAGGAGCGGCCGTTCATCCTCCACCCGGGCGAGTTCGTGCTCGCCTCGACGCTCGAGCGGATCCGGCTGCCGGACGACCTCGTTGCGCGCCTCGAGGGGAAGTCGAGCCTCGGCCGGCTCGGTCTGCTGATCCACTCGACCGCCGGCTTCATCGACCCCGGCTGGGACGGCCACGTCACGCTGGAGCTCTCCAACGTCGCCAACCTCCCGATCACGATCTACCACGCCATGAAGATCGGGCAGCTCTCGTTCGTCCAGCTGTCCGAGCCGGCCGAGTCGCCGTACGGCTCGGGCGGCCTGGGCTCGAAGTACCAAGGCCAGCAGGGCCCGACGCCTTCCCGCTACTACGAAAACTTCCGCGAACGCGTCCGATGAAGGTGCTCGTCACCGGTGCGACAGGGTTCGTCGGACCGGCGGTCGCGAACGCGATCGTCGACGCGGGCCACGAGGTACGGGTGCTGGAGCGCACGCCCGGCTCCTGGCGGAAGGCGGGGATCCGCTGCCAGGAGGCGGTTCAGGGAGACATGGCCGACGGCGACAGTCTGCGCCGAGCGGCCGCGGACCAGGAGGTCGTCGTCCACCTCGTCGCGATCCGCCAGGGCAAGCCGGAGCAGTTCCAGCGGATCATGGTCGAGGGCACGCGAAACCTGCTCGCCGCGAGTACCGGGGCCAAGCGCTTCGTCCTGATGAGTGCGCTCGCGACGACCGAGGAGACCAAGGATCTCGTTCCCTACTACGGCGCGAAGTGGCAAGAGGAGCTCGACGTGAAGGCGTCCGGTCTGGAGCACGTCATCTTCCGGCCGAGCTTCATCTTCGGGCGCGACGGCGGCATCCTCCCCACCTTCCTGAAGCTCGCGAAGCTGGCGCCCGTCACCGGCGTCGTCGGAAGCGGGAAGCAGCGGATCCAGCCGATCTGGATCGACGACCTGGCGGCCTACTTCGCGGCCTCCGTCGGCAACCCGGAAGCCGCGGGAAAGACGTTCGAGCTCGGCGGGCCCGACGTCATCGACTGGGACGAGCTCTGGCGCCGTATCCGACGCGCGCTCGGAATTCGGCGGCGGCCGACGATGCACCTGCCGACGGGGCTGATGAAGATCCCCGCGACGCTGACCGAACGCCTGCCGGGGAACATCCCGCTCACGCGCGACCTGCTCACCATGCTCGAGACGGGCGACAATGTCGTCACGAACGACCTCGCGGTGCGCACGTTCGGCATCTCGGTCGTCCCCCTGGACGAGCAGATCCGCCGCGCGGCCGCTTGATCGTAGTCGAGCGGGCGGTCGCCTTCCGGGGCGCGCTCGAGAACCTCGACGCCGTGCTGTGAGCAGGCGACGCCTCTCTACGGCGCTCTCGCGCTACGTCGTGAGTCCGGTGGTGAAGCTTGCGGTGCGTCTGCGGCTCGTGCGCGGCTGGGCGATCCTGGAGACCCGAGGGCGGCGAACCGGCGAGCCGCGGCAGACGCCGGTCGGGAACGGGCTCGCCGACGACACGTTCTGGATCGTCGCCGAGCACGGGTCGAAGGCGGGCTACGTCCGGAACATCGCCGCCGATCCTCGGGTGCGCGTCTTCGTCAACGGTCGCTGGCGCACGGGGACGGCACACGCGCTGCCGGACGACGACCCCGTGGAGCGGCAGCGCTCGCTTCCCGCCCTCAATGCGCGTGTCGTCCGGCTGATGGGCACCGACCTGATGACGGTGCGGGTCGACCTCGACCCGGAGTGATCAGGCGGACACGCGAGCCCTGACGAGGGCTCGTGCGGCGGCGGCGATCGCATCGGCGTCGATCCCGGCTGCGGCCAGGAGCTCGGCCGGCTTGCCCGAGTGCGGAAGCTCGCGCACCGCGAGGATCTGCACGGGAGGCCGGTCCTCGACGTCGGCAAGCGCCGCCAGCACGGCTTCCCCCAGGCCTCCCTCCGCCCAATGGTCCTCGGCGGTGACGATCGGCGTCCGGATCGCGCGGATCGTCTCCGCGTCGATCGGCTTGACCGAATAGAGATCGATGACCCGTGCGGCGACGTCTTCCTCGGCGAGGCGATCCGCCGCCGCCAGCGCCTCGTGCAGCGTGATCCCGGCGGCGACGATCGTGACGTCGTCGTCGTCCGTCGAGCGCACGGTCTTGGAGCCGCCCACCGGGAAGTCGTCGTCGGCCTCGTAGATCACCGGCGTGTCGGCGCGGGTCGTGCGGAGGAACGAGATCCCGTCGAGATCGGCCATGGCCCGGACGAGCTTGGCCGTCTGGTTCCCATCTGAGGGGTAAAGGACGGTCGAGCCGTTGATCGCGCGGAACTCGGCGAGATCCTCGAGCGCCATCTGGGAGGGGCCGTCTTCGCCGATCGAGACCCCGGCGTGCGATCCGCAGAGCTTCAGGTTCGCCCGGCTGATCGCGGCCATGCGGACGAAGTCGTAGGCGCGGCTCCAGAAAGCGGCGAACGTCGACGCGAACGGCTTCCATCCGAGCACCTGCATCCCCACCGCGGCGGCGGCCATCTGCTGCTCGGCGATGTACATCTCGAGGTACCGGTCGGGGTGCGCCTCGGCGAAGATCTCGGCGTAGGTCGAGTTCGAGACCTCGCCGTCGAGCGCGACGACCATGGGGTCGGTGCCGCCGAGCGCCGCCAGCGCCTCGCCGTACGCCTTGCGAGTCGCAACCTTGGAGCCCACCTCGTAGCGAGGCCACTCCGGCGAGCCCGGCGCGCCGAATCGATGCCGCTTCGCCGGCTCCGGCTTCGGGACGTCCACGGTGATGTTCCGGATGCCGCCGAGCTCCTCGACGGCCTCCTCGGCCACAGCCTTGCCGTGCCAGCCGCCCTGGTCCTCGACCTTCGAGTACCCCTTGCCCTTCAGCGTCTTGGCAACGATCGCGGTCGGTTTCCCGCTCGTGGACTCGGCCTCGCGATACGCGGCGTCGATCTGCTCGACGTCGTGGCCGTCGATCTCGATCGCATCCCAACCGAAGGCGCGCAGGCGGTCCGAGTACGAGGACAGATCCCAGCCGTGCATGGTCTCTCCGCGCTGGCCGAGCCGGTTGACGTCGACGATTGCCGTCAGGTTGTCGAGCTCGTAGAAAGCGGCGTGCTCGGCGGCCTCCCACATCGAGCCTTCGGCCATCTCGCTGTCGCCGCAGATGACCCAGACCCGGAAGGGCAGGCGGTCGAGCCGCTTCCCGGCGAGTGCCATCCCGACCCCGATCGGCAGGCCCTGGCCGAGCGAGCCCGTTGCCACGTCGACCCACGGAAGCGACGGCGTCGGATGCCCCTCGAGCCGGCTGCCGAACTGCCTGTAGGTGCCGAACTCCTC
>DATFOC010000082.1:0-12132 GCA_035265935.1 Gaiellaceae bacterium | reverse complement strand
CGTGACCTGCCCATGCGCCTCCGCGAGGTACCGGACCAGGACGATCACGCGGACGTCCGTCTTGCCCGCGCGGATGTCCTCGCGCCCGCCCCGATAGATCGACACGCGCATGTCGTTCAGCAGCCGCTTCGCCAGCATCGGGCGTGCCCATTGGAGCCCGCGGACGAGCGCGTTCAGGCCGACGGCGCGGTGGTAGCGGGCGAGTGCGACGGTCCGGTCGGAGAAGGCCGTGCGGCCCTCGAGCGCCAGGACAGCGTTCCACTCGTCCTTGCGGGCGCTGAGCCGCGAGAGGTTCTTCGCGAGCCGGTTCAGGCCGCGCTTCGTGGCTGGCGTGGACCCACGCTCGCCGCGTGCCCGGAGGACGCCGAGCACGAGTGACCAGTGCACCTTGTGCCTGGCCGACGCGTAGCGAAGGTTCCGGGCGAAGGGCTTCGTGAGCCGCTTCGAGGGTGGGGTTGGATCGGGCAGCGCTCGGTGGAGCCAGATCGTCGCCGCCATCCCCGGCAGCTCGACCTCCGGGTCGGGATGGACTTCGTGCTTGTGCGTCCGGTCGGCGGACTGTGCCTCGATCACCGCGGGAGCCGGATCCTGGCGAAACGGCGCAGCCCGCTTTGCGCGATTCCGGACAGCGTTGCTGAGCGATGACTCATGCGAGCTCGACTCGCTCTGGCTCGCCTGCGAGGCGTTCGAGATCACGTTGCCGGCCGCCGCGGCGATCGCTGCGGTCGTGCTGGGCGACGCGCTCTCGGGCGACGCCGTTTCCGGCGCGGCCTCCGGGGCGGCCTCGGGGGCGGCCTCGGCCGCTGCGGGCGCCGGCGCCTCGACGGCGGGCGCATCTGCGGGCGCTTCGGCCGAAGCCTCCGCGCCGGCCTCTACGCAGCCGTCGGTCGAGTCCTCGGCGTCCCAGTCGCTCTGGCGCGAGCTCTTGCACTCGGCATCCGGCGCAGCAGGCGCCAGGGCCGCGGCGTGCTGGCTCTCGACCGCCTCCACGAGCAGATCGCCCGCGCCGGCCGAGAACGCCGCGCCCGCGAAGAACAACGTCGCGAACGACAGGCTTACGGCCGCGCGGCGAAGGCCGGAGCGGCGTCTCGACTCTAGGGGCCGTAGGCCATGGACGCGCGCGCGCCCGCTCGGTCGCAGGACCGCGAGGCAAACGGCGGCCAGCGAGAGCAGGACGAAGTGGAACGCCAGGCTCGACAGGCGGTGTTTCCGTAGTGGCATGTGCGGTGCTCCCATCTCTCTTTGAGCGCCGAGGCCGCCACATCGGCGCGGATCTCCATTGAGTTCCGCGGCCGCACGGAATGTGACTCACTCATCGGGGGGCAATAGGCACGGCCGCTCCCCCGAATAGGGGAACGCTTTCCCGCAATCACTTGGCCGAGGGATAGGCGTCGCACCCTCCACGAACGATGACTTCCGCCAGTTGAGCCCATCGGCGGCGCGGCCACGCCAAAGCACGAACGAGAGGAAGTTCGGCGTGAGCGATTTGCGCGTTGTCCAACAACTGAGTGGCTCGAGGAAAGCAGGAACGAACTCCTTCTCCTCCGTCGATGCGCTGTCGTCAGCGGCACCGCCCTGCCGCCCGAGAACGAGAAGGGAGGTGAAGCAAGTGCAGAAGCTCTTTGCCGCGCTGCAGTCGCGCGAGGAGGGGCAGACCATGGCCGAGTACGGCGTCGTTTTGGCCGTAATTACGATCGCTGTTTTCGGTGCTCTGACCCTTCTGTCCGGGAACATCGAGGGTGCCATCAGCCGCGTCGCCGGCTACATCACCTAGAAACCTAGTTCGGCATGGCGGGCGGGCTCTTCGCCGCCCGAAGAGCCCGCCTTCCTCATTTTCGACCGCACCTCCACCGCACTGAGTGACTAAACGTAGGGAATTCGCCGCTAATGAATCACCGCCGCAAGAGAATTCAATTTCGAGCGCAGCACGGCCAGTCGATGACGGAGTTCGCTCTCGTCCTGCCCCTGCTCGCTCTGCTTCTTTTCGGCGTGATCCAGTTCGGAATCGCTTTCAACAACTACATCACGCTGACCGACGCAGTCAGAGCCGGCGCACGCAAGGGTGCCGTCGCGCGGCACCTGCAGGACCCAGAAGGAAAGGTCGACACGGCGGTGCGTGCGGCGGCGACTGACCTCAAGAGCTCCGATCTCCGGGTGGAGGTCGAATCCACCTGGGAGCCGGGGGAGGACGTCCGAGTCAGCGCCTCCTATCCCTACTCGATCAGCCTCCTCGGCCTCGTCGTGAAGTCAGGGCGGATGACGAGTGAAACCACGGAGCGAGTGAATTGACGAGCTTGACCTCACATTCCAAGTCCGAGCGCGGCCAGTCCCTGGTGATCGTGCTCCTCTTCATGACGGTCTTGATCGGGATGGCCGCGGCCGTCATCGACGTCGGGTCGTGGTACCGCGCAGACCGGAAGCTTCAGGCGAACGCGGACGCCGCCGCACTCGCCGGAGCCCAGGAGCTCCCTGAGAGCAAGGCGGCCGCCGAGCTGGCTGCGCTCAGCTGGGCAGACAAGAACGACGGCGGCGTCGAGGCCAAGAACGTCAGGTTTCGCTCGACCGTCGTCCCGAACGACACGATCGAGGTGACGGCCGAGCGGCCGGCACCGGGTTTCTTCGCCAAGCTTTTCGGCTTCGACTCGGTCGAGGTGCGAGCGAGGGCCGTCGCACGTGTCGGCGTTCTCGGCCGCGCGAGGTGGGCAGCCCCGATCGGGGTCGATTACCGGCACGAGAAGCTTCAGTGCAAGCCGGAACCCTGCTGGGGCGATCCGACGACGCTCGACTTCGACAAGACCGGCCCTGGCGCGTTTCGCCTCCTGAACATCGACAGCTCGTACGGAGGCACGGGGCCCCAGGATCTCGAGGACTGGATCGAGCACGGGCTCGACGCGTGGATGGACAAGGACCGCTGGTACTACTCGGACCCCGGCATCAAACCGAACTCGTCGCACATCTCGGGCGCGTTCGACATCCGCGACGAGACCGAGCTCCTCTTTCCGGTCTACAACGCGGTCCGAGCCCAGGGGTCCAGCTTCGAGTATTACGTGATCGGCTGGGCAGTCTTCCACGTGACCGGCTACGAGATCCAGGGCTCGAAGAACTCGCGGCTCTACGGCTGGTTCGTGGACATGATCTGGGAAGGAATCGGAAGTCAATCCTCAGGATCACCACATTTTGGCGCTCGCTCGGTCGAGCTCGTCGAATAACCCATCGAAAGCAGAGAGGAAAAGGAGAGAGAAAGCCGCCATGTCCTACAGGCTACGAAACATCGGTATCGCAGTGGCGCTAGCCGTCCTGGCGGCGCTGCTGACGATTTTCTATGTCACCAACTACAAGAAGAGCGTCCAGCAGGGCGAGGACCTCGTACCCGTCTGGGTCGCCGCCCGCGATGTCGCCGTCGGTACGTCCGGCGCCGAGGTGGGCGACCGACGCCTTCTGCGCGCGGTCGAAGTCGCCAAGCGGAACGTCGTTCCCGGCGCGATCTCCGAGCCTCAGCAGATCGAGACGCTCGTCGCCACCGAGCGGATCTACGAGGGAGAGCAGGTCACGCTCAACCGTTTTAGGCCGCTGGGTGAGCAGGGCATCAAGGCCCAGCTCAAGGGCAGGCTCCGCGCCTTCGACTTGCCGGGCAGCGAACACCAGCTGCTGATGGGCACGCTCGAAGAAGGCGACCACGTCGACTTCGTCGGCTCGCTCGAGATCGGAAACGGCGTCACCCTGACGAAGGTCGTTCTCCGCGACCTGCTCGTCCTGAAGGCGCCCGACTCAGGTGCGGTCGAAAGCAAGCTCGGTGCGAAGCCGGACGAAGGCTTCTCGGCGATGCTTCAGGTGACCGACGCGCAGGCGCAGAAGCTCTTCCATGTCGTCACGCACGGCGACTGGGCGCTCCAGCTCCGCCCCGTCACGGATTCGGCCGACAGCCGAAGCACCGTCGACGGGTCGGCATCCGTCATGGGTCTCGCGAGGTCAGGAAGGAGTCGGTAATGAGCGATTACGCATTCCGCGAAGGAACGCGGATCTACATCACCGGAAGCTGTGAAGGGCTGAACGAGGTCGCGGAGGCGCTCGAGCGCCATCCGGAGATCGAGCTCGTCGGCCGCAGCGCGACGGTGCGTGAGGCCGCGGGTGCACTCGCCGGCGGCCACCTTCAGGCCGTGCTGCACGCGACGCGGTCGTCAGAGCTGCCCGAGGACGACCTCGCGGCAATCCGCGAGTACACGCGGGCACCGATCGTCCTGCTCGCTTCCGGCGAGGCGTCGCTGCTACTCGACGCCGCGCTGGACGCGGACGTCGCCGACGTCCTGTTGCTTCCGCAGCTCCCTGACAACGTCGTCTTCGCAATCCGCAAGGCGAGCCACACCGCGCGCTCGGCCACGACCGGCGCCGACGGACGTGTCGTGACCGTCTTCTCGCCCAAGGGCGGGACCGGCAAGACCGTCATGTCGACGAACCTCGCCTCGGCGTTCGCGAAGCACGGCGGAAAGAAGACTCTGCTCCTCGACCTGGACCTCCAGTTCGGAGACGCGGCGATCATGCTCGGGATCGAGCCCGACAAGACGATCTACGACTTGGTCGTCGCGCCGGGCGAGCTTGACCCGGAGAAGCTCGCCGGCTACACGACCCGGCACGCGGCGGGCGTCGAGGTCCTTCCCGCGCCGGTCCGGCCGGAGGACGCCGAGCTCGTCACCGAGGCGAAGCTCAGCCGGCTGCTCGAGGTGGCCAAGGAGTCGTACGAGATGATCGTCGTCGACACCTCGCCGTTCTTCCACGGGCCGATGCTGGCGACGCTCGACCGCACAGACGAGCTGCTGCTCCTGTGCGGGCTCGACGTGCCGACGATCAAGAACGTCCGGCTGAGCCTGCAGACACTGGAGCTCCTCTCGTTCCCGACGGAGCGCATCCGCGTCGTCCTGAACAGGGCGAACACCAACGTCGGGATGAAGCGTGGGGAGGTCGAAGCGGCGCTCGAGCAGGGCGTGCGCTTCGAGATCCCCAGCGACCGGGCGGTGCCGCTCGCAGTCAATCGGGGCAATCCCGCCGTCGTCTCCGACCCGAAGGCCGACTTCTCGCGCGCAGTTCGCGAGATGGCGAAGGCCCTCCAGCCGGCGTCGCCGTCCAAGTCCAAGAAGCGCTGGGGCCGCAAGCACGCCCTCGCGAAGGCATAGGGACCTCGATGGGACTCCACGATCGCATCAAAGGCGGGAACGGCTCCGGGCCCGGCGAGGGGAACGGCGAGGCACCGCCGATCCAGCTCGTCGGCGCGCCGGCGCGAGACCCCGAGCCACAGCGGCCGCACAACGATCCGTACGCAGAGCTGAAGACGCGGGTCCACCACGCGTGCATCGCGAAGCTCGGCCCGCAGCTCTTCACAACCGAGACGAACGAGGACCTGCACGAGCAGGTCCATCGAGCGGTCACCGAGCAGCTCGCCCTCGACCGGACGCCCCTCACCCGCGAGGAACGCCGTCGGGTCGTCCGTGAGCTGACGGACGACATCCTCGGTTACGGGCCACTCGAGCCCCTGCTCCGGGACGACGACGTGACCGAGGTGATGGTCAACAACTTCGACCGGATCTTCGTCGAGCGGGCGGGCAAGATCGAGCGGACCGACGCGACCTTCGCCGACAACGCTCACCTCCTCCGGATCATCGACAAGATCGTCTCCCAGGTCGGGCGCCGCGTGGATGAGGCGTCCCCGATGGTCGACGCGCGCCTGCCGGACGGCAGCCGAGTGAACGCAGTCATCCCGCCACTCTCCCTCAAGGGCCCGACGCTCACGATCCGGAAGTTCTCGCGCGACCCGTACACGATGGACGACCTGATCGCGTTCGACACGCTGACCGCGAAGTCGGCCCAGTTTCTCGCCGCGTGCGTCCGCGGAAAGCTCAACGTCCTGATCTCGGGTGGTACAGGTACCGGTAAGACGACGACGCTGAACGCAGTCTCGGCCTTCATCCCCGGTGACGAGCGCATCGTCACAATCGAGGACGCCGCCGAGCTTCAGCTCCAGCAGGAGCACGTGATCACGCTCGAGTCGCGCCCGCCCAACATCGAGGGCCAGGGCGAGGTCCGCATCCGCGAGCTCGTCCGGAACGCGCTGCGGATGCGCCCCGACCGGATCATCGTCGGCGAGGTCCGGGGCGCCGAGACCCTGGACATGCTCCAGGCGATGAACACAGGCCACGAGGGCTCGCTGACGACGATCCATGCGAACTCACCCCGTGACGCGTTGTCCCGTCTCGAGACCCTGGTGCTGACCGCAGGCGTCGACCTTCCCCTCCGTGCGATCCGCGAGCAGATCTCGAGCGCATTCGACCTGCTGATCCAGATCTCCCGTCTGGTCGACGGCTCCCGCCGGGTCACGAACATCACCGAAGTGCTCCGCATGGAGTCCGACGTCGTGACCCTCCAGGACATCTTCGTCGCGAAGCCTCCGGAGGAGGACTCACCCGCAGCCGGACGGACGCTCGCGCTTCTTTCCCCACTCGGCTGCACGGGGCTCAAGCCCCACTTCCTCGAGAAGATGGCCGCTTCTGGCGTCGCTCTTCCGCCGACGTTCTTCGAGCGGGAGGACGTCGTCCATGCACGCCCAGCCTTCGCCGCCGGGTACGGCCGATGATCTGGAAGCGCAGGCGGATCCGGGTCGGCATCGCCCTCGGCGTAGTAGCGCTCGCTGCGGTGCCGGCAGCACACGCCGGTGTGAAGGTCTCGGGCGTCGACGCGACGTCCTTTCCGCGGATCCGGGTGACCGTCGTCACCTCGAAGCCCTCCGCAAAGTCGCCGGCGTTGAAGGAGAACGGCCGTGCCGTCAGCAGCGGCTACCGAGCCGAGAACCTCGCCGCGGCAAAGAGCGTGGTGCTCGCCGTCGACCGCTCGCGGTCGATGCGCGGCAAGCCCTTCGCCGACGCGGTCGCGGCTGCACAGGCGTTCGTCCGGGCCAAGTACCGTCAGGACCGGGTGGCCATCGCCACGTTCGCGACCAGTCCCGTGATGCTCACCGGTTTCTCGGCGCAGCCGGCAGACGCACACAGCGCGCTCGGCTCACTGAACGTCGACGCCGTTGAAGGGACGACTCTCTACGACGGGATCGTCAAGTCCGCCAGGTCGTTCGTCGGCGAGACGAACAGCGGCCGAGTCGTCATCGTGGTGACCGACGGCAACGAGACGCGAAGCACCGCCACGCTCGAGAGCGCGATCCACGCCGCCCGCGAGGCAGGCGTCCTCGTCTACGTCGTCGCGATCGAGAGCCGCCAGTTCAATCCCGCGCCGCTGAAGCGACTCGCGCACGACACGGGCGGTAGCTATCGCGGAGCCGGGTCGAGCGGCGAGCTTCACGGGGTCTACGCAGGAATTGCGGCAGAGCTCCGGCGCACGTGGCGCGTCGAGTACCTCACCTCCGCACGGGGCGGCGACGCCCTCAAGCTCGACGCCTCCGTGCCGAGGCTTGGAGCCGCCTCTGCCGGCCTCACGATTCCCGGCGAAGCACGCGTCGAAGGGTCGGCGCCGTCTAGGCTCCTGCCGGAGACGGCGTACGAGAGCTTCCTCGGCACTCAGGTCGTGGGCGGGCTCGTCGGTCTTCTGGCGCTTCTCGCCGGCACCTTCGTGCTCACCTCGGTTCGAGGCTCTCGCCTCAAGAGGCGGCTCGCCCCGCACATCGGGCCGACGGCGACGAAGCGGAAGCAGGAGCGACAGCGGCTCCAGGCCGCCGCGGGTCTCTTCCGGGCTACCGAGCGAACCTTCGGCCACTGGCGCCACTGGGTGGCCCTCGGCCGACTGCTCGAACGCAGCGACGTGCCGCTCCGCACGGTTGAGTTCGTCTATCTCAGCTGCGGAACGGGCCTGGCCGCCGGGCTGGTCGCCGGCATCCTGGCCCAGGGCACCCTGATGATCCTCGCGTTGATGGTCGGCGGGGCCGTCGTCCCGTGGCTCGTTGTCTACATCAAGGGCAAGAGGCGGACCACTGCATTCGAAAACCAGCTCCCCGACCTGCTGATCACGCTTGCGGCCTCGCTCAAGGCCGGTCACAGCTTCAAGACGGGCCTCCAGACCATCGTCGATGAGGGGCATCCGCCCGCGAGCAAGGAGCTGAAGCGAGTGCTCACCGAAGCGCAGCTCGGGCGTCAGATGGACGAATCGCTGGCCGAGATGGCCGAACGCCTGGGCTCGAAGAACTTCGAGTTCGTGATCACCGCGGTGACCATTCAGCGACAGGTCGGCGGCAGCCTCGCCGGGCTGATCGACATGGTCGCCGACACCGTTCGCCAGCGGCAGCAGTTCATCCGGAAGATCAAGGGCCTGACCGCGATGGGACGGGCGGGCGCCTACGTGCTCGTCGGCCTGCCGTTCTTCATCGCAGCCGTGATCACGCTCATGAACGGCTCGTATATGGATCCGCTGTACCACACGTCCACCGGCCACAAGCTCATCATCACGATGCTGGTGATGATGGCCTTCGGGAGCCTCCTCCTGAAGCGAATCGTGTCCTTCAAGGGTTAGGAGGAGCCGCCAATGATGCTGCTGATCATCGCTGTCGCCTGTCTCGCCGGAGCCGTGTTCCTCGCCAGCGAGGTTGCGACGCTGCCCTCGCGCGAGCGTTCGCGTTCGATGCGGCGCGCGACGACGTACGGATTCGTTCGAATTGCCTCGCCGCTCGACAAGCAGCGGCTACGGGAAAGGGCGTTCGAGCCCCTGCGCGAGACCTTCGCCAAGTGGGTACTGAAGGTGAACCCACGGACGAGCATGGAGGCGATCTCGCTCCGGCTGCTCGGGGCAGGCCTGGGACGGCGCCTCTCGCCGACCGGGTTCCTCGCCGCCAAGGGCTTCCTCGCCGTCGGCGGCGCACTCATGGGAGTCTTGATCGTGTCGGCCACCGGCTCCGGCCTGGGCCTCCTGTTCATGGGCGCCCTTGGCGTTGGAGGGTTCATCGCACCCGACTACTTCGTCTCGTTGAAGGCGAAGGGGCGCCGCGAGAAGATCCGCGCCGATCTCCCGGACGCGCTCGACCTGCTCGCGGTCAGCGTCGAGGCCGGCCTCGGCTTCGACGGCGCGATCGCGAAGCTGACGGAGCACATGGAGGGTCCTCTGGCCGAGGAGTTCGGCCTGACCCTCGGCGAAATGCGGATCGGCGAGAGCCGGGCAGACGCGCTCAAGCGGATGTCCGAGCGCGTCGACGCGCCGGAGCTCTCGTCGTTCACCCGCGCGATCATCCAGGCCGATCAGCTCGGCACGTCCCTCGGCCGGATCCTGCGGGTCCAGGCCGCCGACACTCGGATGCGCCGTCAGGCAGCTGCCGAGGAGAGGGCCATGAAGGCCCCGATCAAGATGCTCTTCCCGACCGTCCTGTTCATCTTCCCGGCGATGTTCCTGATCATTCTGGGCCCCGCCTTCCTGAACCTCGACAAGATCTTCTAACTGCGACCTCCGAGGAGACGCCATGGCCGCTAAGCCGACGAACGAGAAGCCCGACGAGAAAGACCAGAACGAGGTCGAGACCGAGGGGGGCTTCGGCACCGGCCTGCGTGCCCAGCTTCAGCGGCGCCGCGAAGGCGAGGCGCCCGTCACGACCGAGGTCACAACGCAGAATGGGGATACTCCGCTCGTTCGGCTCGACCTCTACGCCTCGCCTCCGCCGGCGGCGGCCGAAGCCGCATCGGCCGCCGTCGACGAGGGCGAGCTCAGCGAGCTTCAGGGAGAGCTCGAGGGAGTTCGTGCCGACTTGGCTCAGGCGACGAAGCGGGAGCAAGAGCTCCGCACGGCGCTGGCCGAGCAGGTCGAGGCCTACGAGCGACGGTTGTCGGAGGAGTCGGACGTCTCCCGCCAGGCGACCATGCTCGGGGAGCGGGACGCCCGGATCGCGACGATGGAGACCGAGCTCCTGAACCGCGAGCGCCGAATCACGAACGAGCGGCGCGAGCTGGACGCCGAGCGCAAGCGGCTCTCCCAGCTCCATTCCGCCGTCGCTGCCGAGCAGTCCGAGGCCCAGAAGCGCGCGAGCGCCGTTGGTGCCCGGGAGGACGCGGTCAAGGAAACGGAAAAGGCCGTGGCCGAGCTCCAGCAGCGTATCGCCGCTGTGGCGAAGCGCGAGGAGAAGGTCACGAAGGCCGACCAGGAGCTCTCGGCTCGGGAGCGCGACGCCAAGCAGCGCCACGAAGCGCGGGCGCGCGGCATCGCGGAGCGCGAGGACCAGCTGCGCAGGCGCGAGAAGGAGCTCTCCGAGCGCGACCGGTCGTTCGCGAAGCGCGAAGCGCGGATGCTCGCGGCCGAGGAGCAGTTCACGTCTCGCGAGGCGGCGCTCGAGGAGCGTGAAGAGCACGCGCGGGCGGAGGCCGAAAAGCTTCGCGTCCAGCTCGCGAGCCACGGAAGCGTCACCCAGCAGACCGAGGCACGGGCAACCGCCGTCATGGAGGCGGCGGAGGCCAGGGCGGTCGAAACGGAGGAGCGCGAGCTTCAGCTCGCCGCCCGCGAGGCCGAGCTCAACCGCCGCGAGGCGCAGCTGGGCCGGGTCGAAGGCGAGCAGCAGGTCGGCCGCGATCTCGAGCAGATGCGCCGCCGGCTCGAGGAGCGCGAGCGTGACCTCGTCGAACGGGAGGCCGGGCTTCGCGACTCAGAAGACGCCGCCGAGTCACAGGACAAGCGCCTCGAGCGCCGCGAGAAGCGTGTCTCCGACAACGAGAACTCGCTTCGCGACCGCCTACGGGAGCTCGACGAGCGCGAGGCCGAGCTGGAGCTCCGCGAGGCGAGCGGCGAGGCGGACGTCGAGCTCACGCTCGAGAAGCTCGAGAAGCGCGAGGCGAAGCTGGAAGCGCTCGAGAAGCGACTCGCGGCCAAGGAGGCGGAGCTCGCGAGCTACGTCGCGCAGGCGCAGTCGTCACTGCACACCCGGGAAGCCGACTGGTGGAAAAAGGTCCTCGGCCCCGAAGAGGTCAAGTCCTAGTAACAAGTTGTTACTTGGCCGGCCGAAGCGCCGGGCGCCGCTCCACAAGCCGCACCGCGGGCCCAGAACCGAGCTCGTAACAAGTTGTTACTAGGGTCGAGCGGGACGCTACGCCCGCTCTGCGGCCTCCTTGTCCACGTCGACCTGCCACGGGAAGCTCCGCAGCGTTGCGAGCGTCGCGATCGTGCCGAGCGTCAGGTTCACGGTGATCACGACGATCTTCAGGCCGACGCTGAAGCTGAGCACGTCCGTCGCGGGAGCCGTGCCCGCAAACATGTAGACGAGCAGCGCCTGCTCGGTGCCGATGCCCGCGGGTGTAAGCGGCAGCAACGTCGACAGCGTCTGCGCGACCTGGACGACGAAGACACTGTGCAGGTCCGAGGGCATCCCGAAGGCCCGAAGGGCGAAGTAGATCGCCGCCAGGCGGCACGCCCAGTCGAGCGCCTGCCATGCCGCCACCTCCCGCAGATAGCGAGGAGGCTCCCTCAGGATCGAGAGCCCCTGGCGCACGCGAGCCCAGAACTCAGTGATCTTCCGGACACCCGTGATCGCGAGGATCGTCGCGATGACCAGCACCACGAAGAGGATCCCGGCAGCGGCGCGCGGGTTGTGGAAGGCCCAGAGCCAGTCGATCCCGGGGAGATCCGGCAGCACGCCTGCGCCGGGAAGAATCCCGGCCGACAACGCCCAGCCGAGCAGCAGCAGTCCGACGGTCGTGTCGAAGATCGTCTCGGCGAGCAGGCTGGAGGCAAGGGTCGGGTACGACGAGCCTTCGATCCGGTGTCGCGCGATGTAGAGCCGGAGCAGGTCGCCCCCGCGCCCCGGCAACAGCGCGTTCGCGCCGATGCCCGCCGCGTACGCACCGAAGATGTCGCGCCACCGAACCGTGGACTCGGGGTAGGCCGCGGCGACGATGTTCCGCCACGCTCGGCTCCGTGAGGCGATCCGGCCGAGGTGGAAGGTGATCGCAAGCGCGAGCGGCAGCGGCTCGATCGAGGTGAGTTGGTCGAAGAACGACTCGACGGCGTCGATGAATCGGGCCACGGGCCAATACTTGCCCTAAGGGCTTACGATCGATGCCGATGGCGACCAAGCGGGCCACCCAGCCGGTTCCGACCGTCGCCGAGGCCGCACGCGTCGCGGAGTTCCGCGTCGCCCTGAGACGGTTCCAGCACCAGACGGACGTGGTCGCGCGC
>DATFOC010000081.1:0-28625 GCA_035265935.1 Gaiellaceae bacterium | reverse complement strand
TCGTCGAACTCCGAGCGCTCGCCCGGCATCCGGCGCCGACGAGTCAGCGTGACGAGCCGGATGACGGCGATGCCGCCCAACACGAGCACGTAGATGTCGAGGATGAGCTCCCGACGCTCGGGAGCGGCGACGAGGGCGACGGCGGCGAGGACGGTTGCCAGCAGTCCAAAGCCGAGGATCGGGAGGAGCTTGCGGCTCATGCCACTGTGAGGGCGCGCAGCTCGTCGCGCACGGCGCCGACGGCTGCGATCGCGTCCTCCTTCATCCTCGCGTCGATGGAGTGCTCGCTGAACTTCGCCCGCTCGAAGAGGCCCGTGAGGCGGCGGGCGGCCGCCGCGCTGCCGGTCAGCTCCGCGAGCACTCGGCCCAGATACTCGAGCGGCGCCTCGGAGGGCCTGCGCGGAAGCCCGTACGAGCCGAGTGAGCGCTCCATGCGCGCATAGGCCGCGATGACGGCACGCCTCGGGTCGCGCTCCCGGCGGAGATCGTCGAGCGTCTCGTCCAGCATGCGCTCGAGCTGCTTCCGGGCCTCCAGCTCCGGCATCGACCGGCCTTTCGGGCGCACGAGCACGGCGGCGAGGATCGCGAACCCGACGAGGGCGGCGACGAAGACGAGGCCCACGACGAGCCAGTCGATCGAGGCGGGATCGATGGTGGGCACACGGCCGGTCGCGTCCGGGCTCGTCGGAGTCTGGCCGGTCTGCGCCTCGGCACCGCTGCCCGAGCCATCGCCCCCGCGCAGCCTCCGAGCTACTGCGAGCACGGCGATGATCACCGTGAGGAAGATCACTCCGGCGAACACGTTGCCGTGCCACCGGCGCGGCTTCGGCTCGCCGCCCGTCAGCGTCAGGCCCGTCATCAACGGCGAGGCGACGAGAAGAGCAGCGACCCAGACGCCGCCCAGCACGAAGAGCAAGGTGGCCAGGGGATCGGCGAGGTCACGGCCCGCGCCGCCGGTCGCCGGGCCGCCGGCCGAGGCGGCGAGCGCAACGACGGCGAGCAGGGCCAGCACGGCGAGAACGGCGCCGCCGGCGCGAACCGGGTCGAATCCGGAGTCCCTGGGGGGCGCGGCCACGGTCCTAATTAGACGCTCAGTGCTCCTGCAAGTAAGGCTGCCCAGCTTCTGGATCGCGAGCACCAAGCCAGAGCGCACGCTCCGACGAGGCAAGGCTGGTCAGCCTTGGTGAGGAGGAGCGTCGGCTCTGGCGCCGCGTGATCGCGGGCCAGAAGTAGGCGTGTCTTGCTTGGAGGGGCACCTAACGAAGAATTTTCGCCGCTTTGGGCTCGGAGGAGAACTCGGCGCGGTCGACGTCGCCCAGGTCCTCCCCGTCCACCTGGAGCGGCAGCGGGCGGTCCGAACGCAGCTCGATCACGTCCACGTCATGAAGGTAGAGGACGCCGCGCGCCTTCGGCGTTCGGCCGGTCATCGCGGCGGCGACGAGGCGCGGGATCGAGAGCGGGCCGACCGTGCGGGGCCCGACGAGGTCCAGGCCTTCCTCCCACCTCGCCTGCGGCGTGGGACGCACCGGCAGACGGCCCAGATATGTGTACGGGTCGCCGTTCGCGACGAGCACGAACGTGGTCCGGCCGTGCCCGTCCACCTCGACCTCCGACGGCAGCCGTCCGCGCCGTTCGGCCAGGATCCTGGCGGCCGTCGTCAGGAACGCGCGGTCGGGCGGCCGGCGGCCGCCCTTCCGCCCGAGCTCGTCCACGCGGCGCACGACCTCCGCCGGAAACCCAAGCGCTGCTGCGAACCCGAAGCGGCGGCCGTTGACCCGCCCGAGCGAGACCTCGCTTGTTCGCCCGGTGCGAATCGCGTCGGCGATCCGCCGTGCGGCACCCTCCACATCACCCGGCAGGCCCAGCGCGCGAGGCAGGACGCTGGAGCCGCCGCCGGGAACCAGGCCAAGCGGGAGGCCGTGCCGGAGGCCGTTCAGCGCCTCGTTGAAGGCGCCGTCCCCGCCGAACACCACGACCGCGCCCGCCTCGGCGTCACGAACGAGCTCGACCGCATGGCCTTGCCGCTCGGTGCGCGCCACTTCGACGCCGGGGCCGAGCGCAGCGGCCACTGTCTCCGCCGCGGCGTCGGTGACGCCGCTCGCCTGCGGATTGACGACGAGGAGCACGCGGGGCATCGTCCGGACCATGCCACGCATCGACCACGTCGCCGTGGAGTCGGAGGACCCCGCCGCGACCGCCGCCTTCTACGAGCGCTTCTTCGGCGCGCGCATCGTCAGGACCGAAGGGCATCCGCTGATGGCGTACCTCGGCACGACCGCGTTCGCTCTCCACGAGCCCGGCGGCCCCGGCCCGCACACGGGGGTCCGTGTGTCGGAACAGGAGCTCCAGGAGCTGAAGCGCCAGCTCGACTCGGCGGGGATCGCCTGGCGCGAGCGGGATCACGAGATCGCCGTCGGCGTCTTCTTCGAGGATCCCGACGGCCGCCGAGTCGAGGCGATCTGGTACCGCGGCGGCGAGGACCCGAGACGACCCTAGAAAGGAGAGAGGGCCGGCGAGCCGGCCCTCTCTCCTTGGCGATGAACTGCTTCGGCCTATTCTCGATGTCCGGAGAGCGGCTGAACACCTGAAGCTCGGCCGTGCGAAGGAAGTTCCGCGAAGAGTTGCCCGGGAATCTCTCTCCCCTTCTGAGAAGAACGTTGACTCTTTTCCAAGGGACCCCGGTTGATCTTCAAACCTTCCTAAGACGAACGTCCAACCATGTCCCCGTCCCTCGACAGTCGGCCCATCTCTCGCAGGCCGCACGCGATCTTCGAATGTCTATCGTCGGAAGTCAAGCCGGTCCCGCTTCGGGAGTGGCTAGGACGGCGTGGAGTAGCCCCGGATGCCGTCCAGGAGGATCGCGAAGAAGCGGTCGGCCAGCTCGTCGGTGTCGGCGCCCTCCGGGAGCCAGGTGTACGCCCAGTTCGCCGCCGAGAGGACGAGGAGCACCGCGGCCTGGTCGTCGAGGTCGGTGCGGAGCGCCCCTGCCTCTCGTCCCTCGCGGAAGAGCGCTCGGAAGCGCTCCTCGTAGCGGCGACGCTCGGCCAGGAACTCCTCGGCCCGGTCGCCCTCCAAATAGCGCCACTCGCGGACGAAGACGGTGGCGACCTCGAGCTGCTCCGAGACGACACGGAGGTGCGCGCGCAGCGCGAGCCTGATCCGCTCGCTCGCCGGTAGGTGGTCGGGGATCGCGTCAAGCGCCTCGTGAAACGCGCGCGAGCCCTCGCTCATCGCCTCGTAGAGCAGGTCCTGCTTGGAGTCGATGTGCGCGTAGAGCGAGCCCTTCTGGACGCCGAGGGCCTTGGCGAGCTCGCCGATCGACGTGCCGTGGTAGCCCCGCTCCGCGAAGAGACGGACGGCTTCCCGGGTTAGCTCCGACCGGCGCGTCGACACGCTACGATCGGACACTAACGATCGTTCGTTTCGGAGGCGAGATGACCGACCAGGAATTCCTCGAGTACGTGCAGTCCGGCGGCCAGGTCGAGACCGACGACCCGATGCCCGAGGACTACCGGGCCAAGCTGATCAAGTTCATCGAGATGCACGGGAACTCCGAGCTCATGGGCGTTCTGCCGGAGCGGGAGTGGATCCTCCGTGCCCCCACGCTCCAGCGAAAGCTCGCCCTCACCGCGAAGGTGCAGGACGAGGTCGGCCACGCGCAGCTGATCTACCGCGTCGTCGAGGACCTTGGGAAGCCGCGCGAGCAGTGCCTCGCCGACCTGATCTCGGGCAAGTCGAAGTTCCACAACGTCTTCCACTACCCGACGAAGACGTGGGGCGACGTCGGCGTGATCGCCTGGCTCGTGGACGCCGCGGCGATCATCAGCCAGAAGGCGCTCCTCAAGTGCTCGTACGCGCCGTATGCGCGGATCATGAAGAAGATCTGCTGGGAGGAGTCGTTCCACATCCTCCACGGCCGCGACGTGATCCTCACGATGATGAACGGCACGGACGAGCAGCGCGAGCTCGTGCAGGAGGCGCTGAACCGGTGGTGGGGGCCCCTGATGCAGTTCCACGGGAACCCGACCCCGGCCGAGGACGACCCGATGTATGTCTGGCGGATCAAGAGCCAGGGCAACGGCGAGGCGCGCCAGCAGTTCCTCGACGGCTACGTCCCGCAGATCTGGGAGCTGGGGCTGACCGTTCCGGACCCGAACCTGCGCAAGGACGACGACGGCGTCTGGGAGTTCACCGAGCCGGACTGGGACGAGCTGAAGCACGTCGTCACTGGCCACGGCCCGATGACGCAGGAGCGGCTGGAGCTGCGCGAGACCACGCGCGCGGAGACCGAGTGGGTCCGCCGCACCGTCCTCGCCGAAGCGGCGTGACAGTTTACGAGGTTTTTCGGCAGGAGCGCAAGGGGCAGCCCTTCGCCCATGCAGGCGCGATCGCGGCACCCGATGCGTCGTTCGCGGAGGCCTACGCGCGGGAGCAGTACGGCCGCCGCGGGGAGTCCGTCGCGCTGTGGGTCGTCCCCCGTGAGTCGGTACTGCAGATCGAGGAGTTCGTCGACGAGCTCCAGCGCAACTACCACCGGGTCGACGGTTACCCGCTGAAGGAGAAGCTGAAGGAGGCACGTGAACGAGCGGGAACGGCTGCTGCTGCCGATCGCTGACGACGAGCTCGTCCTCGGCTGGCGCAACTCCGAGTGGACGGGGATCGCGCCGTTCCTCGAGGAGGATGTCGCCTTCTCGTCGATCGCGCAAAACGAAATCGGCCACGCGCGGGCGCTGTACCAGCTCGTCGCCGACGAGGTGGGCGGGACCGCGGACGAGCTGGCGTTCGACCGGTCGCCGCACGAGTACCGCCACTCCAGGCTTGTCGAGCTCCGGCTCGTGCCCGACTGGGCGCGGACGCTCGCGCGGCATGTCCTCTACGAGGCGGCGGACTCCGAGCGGCTCGAGGCGCTGAAGGCGTCGGACGATTCCGACGTCGCGGGCCTGGCGGCGAAGATCGACCGGGAGGAGGCCTACCACCGTCTCCATGCGCAGATGTGGCAGCACCGCGTGGCCGGGGAGCCGCGCTTCGCCGAGGCTCTCGACGAGCTTCGCCCTCTGCTGGACGAGCGCGACGAGCCGGGTGAGGAGTTCAGCGCGCTGTGGGAGGAGATGACGATGGTGCGCCGCTCGGTCGCGGGTGCGACATGGTGACCGAGGCGGAGGTCTGGGAGGCGCTCGCCGAGATCCCCGATCCGGAGATCCCGGTGGTCTCGCTCGTCGACCTGGGAGTCGTGCGAGGCGTGGCCGTGGACGACGGCCGGGTGCGGGTCGAGTTCACTCCGACGTTCCTCGGCTGTCCGGCTCTCGAGGTGATGCGGGACCAGATGGCGGCGAAGGTGCGCGAGCTCGGCGGCGAGCCGGAGGTTGCGGTGATCTCGGACGACTCGTGGTCGACCGACCGCATCACGCCGGAGGGACGCGAGAAGCTGCGAGCCGCGGGGTTCGCGCCGCCTGCGCCGCGAGAGCCGGGCGGGCCCCAGCTCGTTCAGCTCCAGACGGGGGCGTTCCGTTGTCCGTACTGCGGCTCGACGGACACGAAGCTGGACAACCTCTTCGGCCCGACGCCATGCCGCTCGCTGCGCTATTGCCGCAGCTGCCGGCAGCCGTTCGAGCAGTTCAAGACGATCTAGCGGCGACGGACCGCTGAGCTTCGTTATTCCTCGCGGAGCTCGAGGAGGTCCGGGTCGCGGGGATTGAGTCGGACGGCCCGGGCGAACGCGTCGCGCCTCGCGCTTCCTTCGCTCGACAACGCGAGGTCGACCCAGAGCTCCCAGTCGCCGTCGTCTCGGCTCAGGCCCTCACGGAAGCTTGTGCGAGCGGCTTCGAGCTCGCCCCGCTCCAGCTGGGCCTCGCCGAGGACACGCCACGGCTCCGCGGACCAGGGCTGGAGACGCGCCGCCCGCCGGGCCGAGCGCTCCGACCCGTTCTCGGCGAGCGCGAGCTCGCGGTTCCCTGCATAGGCGGCGAGCGAGACCACGAGGAGGACAACGGCGACCGCACCGGCCACGAACCTCGCCGACTGCCTGAGTGGCGCCCAGCGCTGCCGGCCCGTGAGCAGCAACGCGACCGCGCAGGCGAGCGCGGGTACGGTCACGGCCGGCAACTCCCAGTCCCAGTCCTGGGCCGTGTGGGCGAGAAAGGCCACGTAGGCACCGAGCGCCGCGGGTGTCAGCGGGTCGGTACGAGCGGTGACGGCGGCTGCAAGGGGCAGCCCGAGGGCGACGAGCAGAAGCAGGAGCCCGAGGGGGCCGAGCTCTGCGAGCGTCTCGAGATAGAGGCTGTGCGCGTCCCGAGCCGGTTGTGGCACGGCGCGATTTCGATACCACGTGCGGCGGTAGCTGCCGGAGCCCGATCCCAGCAGCGGCTCGTCCTCGACCGTGCGCAATGCCACGCGCCAGTAGTCGGCGCGGCTGCTGCCAGAGAGCGTCTGAAGGCGTGCCGCTCCCTCGGCCGGCGTCGTCGTCGGCGCCGAGAAGGAACGGGCAAACGCAATGCCGGCCACGGTCACGGCGAGGAGGAGGACTGCCCCGCCGGCGACGACGATCCGGCGGTCGAAGGAACCGATTCGCACGACGAGCAGAGCCAGCAGGCCGACCGCCAGCGCAAGCCACCCGCCTCGCGAGTAGGTGAGGTACTGCGTCAGAGCGAGGCATGGGATGAGCAGCACACACGCCAAGCGCAAGCTACGGCGCGCGGGGACGAACGCGAGGCCGAGGGCCAGGAGCATCCCCATGGACGCGAGCACGGCCACTCCGTTCGCGTAGCCGATGGGCTCGGCGAGCCGATCACCCGATCCCGGGTCGTCCGTGACTGTGCCGATCGGATCGTCGCCGACTGCGGCGTCAGCGAGACCTGCTACGCAGAGCACGGTGATGGCGAGGAGCACGCCGACCAGGAGGCTCGGCCTCGACCCGGGCCGAGCGAGCAGTACGAGGGCTGCGGCCGTCGACACATACAAGAGGAGCCGCTGGGCATCGAGAAGGGCCGCGGTCGGGTCGAGCGACCAGATCGTCGAGATCAGCGTCCAGCCGAGCAGGCCTGCGAGGGCGGCGAGGAATCCCAGCTCGAGCAGCGAGGGCCGGCGCGCCTGTCCGGACAGAAGTGAACCGGCGACGATCGCGAGCGGCACGACGCTCCAGACCCACGTCGCCGGCGAAAATCCGCCCTCGTCAAAGCCGAGCACGAGCACAAGCGCTCCGGCAAGGAGCCCGTGCAGATGATCGGCACGCAGCATGACCGTGGAACCGTACGAGTCGGTTCGGTGGGCCGAGCGGGAGGCGCCCCCTATTGGCCCCCCGCTGACTCATTTGCGATCGCGAAGATGATCGCCGCCGCGCAGGCCACAAGCCCGGCACGGATGCCGCGACCCCCCGTCATTGCTCTCATGAGCGTCGAACCTCCTCGTTGGCCCGTCTCAATGGGCCGGTTGGACATCTCGCGATCAGAGGCGAAGCCGAGTGTAGCCCCGGATCGAACCTACAAGAACGTTCTTGGCAAACCCACACGACTCAGCTCCTGCGGCCCGGCTACCAATCCTGAAACGTCTCCTGAGCAAGCCATGACCATCGCCTCGCGAAGGCCTAGCGATGCGCGAGAAAGACTGGCTCGAGGGGCCGCGCTTGGGGTTCAGAAGCGCGCGGCCCCTCCGTCCTTGCGGGACGATCTAGGCTCCACTCGGTGCCGGCGCGGACTCGCATCGCGCTCCTGGGGCTCTCGGTCGGGATCGTCCTCGCCGATTCGTCGGTGGTCACGATCGCGCTGCCGGAGATCCTGGCGCAGTACGACGTCGAGATCGAGACGCTGGCCTGGGCGCTGACCTCGTTCAACCTGGCGCTCGCGCTCGCGGCGTTGCCCGCGGCGTTCGTCGCCCGTCGCCGCCCGAAACCTGTCTTCGGGGCCGGGGCGGTGATCTTCGCGGCCGCGTCGCTTACCTGCGCGTTCGCGCCCTCGTTCGGTGTCCTCGTGGGCGCGCGCACCGTTCAGGGAGTCGCGGGCGCCGCCGTCGTCTGCGCGGCGCTCGGTCTGCTCGCCGCTGCGATGGGAGCGGACGCCCCGGCGGCGCGGATCTGGGCGTTCGCCGGGATCCTCGGCGCTGCGTGCGGGCCTGCGGCAGGCGGCATCCTCACGCAGCTGTTCGGCTGGGAGTCGATCTTCGTCGTTCAGGCTCCCCTCCTCCTGCTGACGCTGGCTGCCCTCCCCGGCGTGCGCTTCACGCCCACGTTTCGGCCGTTGGAGCGCCCGCACCTCGGAGCGAACGCTGCGCTGCTGCTCGTCTCCGGCGCGCTCGTGGCGGCGCTCTTCCTGCTCGTGATCCTGTTGATCAACGGCTGGCGGCTGGAACCGCTCGCGGCCGGCGCCGTCGTGACGGTGATGCCGATCTCGGCGATCCTGGCCGCGCGCTTCGCGGGAGCGATCAGGCCGCTCTGGACGCGTGCGGCTTCGGGCGTGATCCTGATCTCGGGCGGCCTGGCCGCGCTCGGCTGGCTCCCCGAAGCCGCGGCGGGCTGGACGGTTCCACCGCAGCTCGCGATTGGCGCCGGCCTCGGACTCGCCCTCTCGGCGCTCACCGAACGCGCACTCGCTGGCGGCGCGTCACAGGTGGTTCACGGCGGCTGGACGCTCGCCGCGCGACACGCCGGCGTCGTCCTCGGGCTCCTGCTTCTCACTCCGATCTTCACCGCCGACCTCGAGCGAAACGGCGACGAGGCGCTCGCCGCCGGAACGGCCTACGTCCTCGACAGTCGCATCCCACCGCTCGAGAAGCTCGGCGTCGCCCGCGAGATCCTCGCCTCCGTCGACGACGCCGAGGCGGAGGCTCGCGTCCCTGACGTCGGCCAGATCGTGACCGAGCGGGGCGAGGCGCCCGCGTACACCGATCTCGCGGGCTCCCTGCAGGACCAACTCGACCGGGCCGCGACGAACGCGTTCTCGCGTTCCTTCCTCGCGGCCGCGCTCCTGGGGCTCGCCGCGCTCGTGCCGATCCTTCTCGATCGCCGCGACGTGAGCCTCTGATGCGAGCAGTTGCGGCCGCAGCGGCACTCAGCCTTGCGCTGGTCGCTGCGTATCTGGTGCTCGGAGGCGCGTCGTATGCACCCGCGAAGGTCGCTGACCCTTGCGCTGAGCGTGACTGGCGCAATCCGAGCGGGCTCTCCGAAGTCGCCGAGCAGATCGTCCTGTCGGCGCTCGACGGTGCCGCCTGCGAGCTCCGGGCTTCACGGGAGGAGGTCGTCCTCGCTTTCGACAGTCCCGACGAGCTGGAGCGATTCGCGCGGGAGCACGGAATCAACAACGAGGAGCTGGAGGAGCTCGTGCGCTCTGGGCTCCTGCGTGCGATCGAGGACGCCGAGCGGGCGGATGCGCTCACCATGGCGCTCGCCGACCGGCTGCGCAGTGCCGTCCGCAGCATTCCGGTCAGGAGCCTCCTCGGCCTGCTGCCGGCGCTCGAGAGGATCATCCCTTCATGAGCGACGTGTGGGCGGACTGGCTCCGCACTCGCCGCACAGGAGGCGATCCGGAGTGCGAGCGCCGCATGCTCGAGCACCTTGGGAGAGTGCGTGACCGGGTGCTCGACAACGCAGGGCTCGCTTCCGGCGAGACGTTGCTCGACGTCGGCTGCGGGAACGGCCTCATCGCCTTCGGCGCGCTGGACCGCGGCGCGGACGTCGTGTTCGCAGACGTCTCGCGCCCGCTGCTCGACGACTGCCGTCGACTTGCCTCCGACGCAGGGGTCGCCGAACGCTGCCGCTTCGTCGAGGCAGCCGCGACCGACCTCGACGGGATCGACGACGAGTCGATCGACGTCGCCGCCACCCGAAGCGTCCTCATCTACGTCAAAGACAAGGAACGTGCCTTCGCAGAGCTCAATCGCGTGCTCAGGCCCGGCGGGCGCATCTCGCTGTTCGAGCCGATCAACTCGTTCGGGATGGCGGAGCGGCGCGCGACCTGGGGATACGACTTCGATGGCGTACGCGATCTGATGGACAAGCTGACCGAGGTCTACGCGAGCCGGCAACCACCCGATGATCCGATGCTCGACTTCGACGAGCGCGACCTCATCTCGCTCGCGGAAGACGCCGGTTTCTTCCCGATCCACCTCGAGTACCGCGCCGACATCGAGCCGCCGGAGGCGCGAAACTGGGAGTCGTTCATGCACAGCTCAGGCAATCCGAAGATCCCTACGCTCGCCGAGGCGATGGACGAGGCGCTCACCACCGCAGAGCGCGAGCGGCTCGTTGGGGCGCTCCGCCCGGCGGTGGAGGAAGGTCGCGGCGCGTGGCGGATGGGACATGCATACCTGTGGGCCGTCAAGCGGTAGCCCTTGCCGCGCTGGTCGCGGTGCTCGCCGGCTGTTCCTTCGGCAGCGACAGCGGCGAGGCGGAGTTCGTCAAGGAGGCTGACGCGATCTGCGCCCAGCACGAGCGCCAGATCGCGCTCATTCCTCCCCCGCAGACATTCCTGCGCGACTTCGCGGTCTTCATGCGGCGCGCAGTTCCGATCGCGCGCGAGCAGAACCAGAAGCTCCGCGCGATCGACGTGCCGGAGGACGACGCCGCGGACTTCCGGCGGATGATCGGGCTGATGGACCAGCAGCTCGACCTCTGGGAGCAGGCGGGCCGGCAGGCGTTCGACGGGAACGAGGCGCAGGCGCAGGAGACTTTCGCCCAGTCGTCGGGCCCGGGTGAGGAGGCTCAGCGGATCTCTGCGGCGATCGGGTTCTTCTCCTGTGCGAGACCGGAGGGCTAGCCCTCGCTCCCTGGCCGACGCGGGTTACCGGCCTTCGAACTTCGGGTCGCGCTTCTCGAGGAAGGCGTTCACGCCCTCTCGGAAGTCGTCCGTCTTCGTCGCCGCGGACTGGAGCTGCGCCTCCCACTCGAGCTGTTCCTCGAGCGTCGACTCTGCGGCGCGGTCGAAGAGCCGCTTCGTCATCCCGATTCCGCGCGTGGGCATGGCGGCGAGCTGTGACGCCAGCTCGGCGGCGCGGGCCGGGAAGTACTCTGCTCGAACGATCTCGGAGACGAGGCCCCAAGCGTGTGCCTCTTCGGCCGAGAGCCGGCGCCCGGACGTCAACCACTCGAAGGCGCGGGCGGGGCCGAGTAGGCGGGCGATGAAGTAGGTGCCGCCCGAGTCGGGAACGAGGCCGATGTTGATGAATGCGGGCACGAAGGTTGCCGCGTCCGAGGCGATGCGGATGTCGCACGCGCAGGCGAACGACAGCCCCGCGCCGGCGGCGGCGCCGTTGACCGCGGCGAGCACGGGTTTCTCGAGCGCGCGGATCGCGAGCACGTTCGGGTGGTAGCTCGCGCGTAGGCGATCGGCGATGTCGCCCGGCGCCTCGCGGAACTCGGTCAGATCCTGCCCGACGCAGAAGCCGCGGCCGGCGCCGGTGAGGACGACCGCGCGAATCTTCGAGTCGCGAGCCTCCTTCAGGGCCTCGCCGAGCGCCTTGTGCATGTCCCGGTTGAAGGCGTTCAGGACGTCGGGGCGGTTCAGCGTGATCGTGAGGACGCCGCCCTCCCGCGTTGTCTCGAGCTCGGCCATTGGTGCAATCTTGGCGCATCCGCGCCTCCATTCGCGTGCTGCTTACCGTTAGCGTTTGCCATGGGCGCTCTTCCCCGGGTGGGTGGGGCGTAGAGCGACCCTGCACCACGCCCTCGACGTAGCCCTTCGCGCCGGGGGTACCTTGGCCCGATGGCAGATCTCCAGCTCGTTCGCGCGGAGCGACACCACTCCGACAAGGCGGCCGCCCCGACACCCCTTCCAACCGACGACGAGGCGCTGGACGCCTACTCCCGCGTCGTCACGACCGTCGCGGAGCGCCTCGCGCCCTCCGTGGCCAACCTCCGCGTCTCGCGCCGCGTTCGCGGCGGCCGCCGGCTCGACGGGGCGGGCAGCGCCGTCGTCATCACGCCGGACGGCTTCACGCTCACCTCGGCCCATGTCGTGGAACGGACCGACGGAACGGGTGTCGCATCGTTCGTCGACGGCCGCGAGCTCGCCTTCGACATCGTCGGCGCCGACCAGCTCTCGGACCTCGCCGTCCTCCGCCTCGACAGCGAGGCCGCGCCCGCCGAGCTCGGCGACGCCGAGAGCCTCCGCGTCGGGCAGCTCGTCGTCGCGATGGGCAACCCCCACGGCTTCGCAGGCTCCGTCACGGCCGGCGTCGTCTCTGCGCTCGGCCGCTCACTTCCCGTCCGCTCCCGGCGAGCGGCGCGGATCGTCGACAACGTGATCCAGACGGACGCAGCGCTCAATCCCGGCAACTCGGGCGGAGCGCTCGTCGACGGCCGCGGCCGCGTGGTCGGGATCAACACCGCAGTCGCCGGAGTAGGGCTTGGCCTCGCGGTGCCGATCAACGCCGCGACGCGCACAATCGTCGGCGCGCTGATGAGTGAGGGGCGGTTTCGGCGTGCCTACCTCGGCATCGCGCTCGGCCCGAGACCGCTTCCGCCGCGGCTCGGCCAGGCGCTCGGGCGACGCTCCGCAGTCGAAATCGTCGAAACCGTGGACGGCAGCCCCGCCGACGCCGCCGGTCTTCGGCCGGAAGACCTCATCCTCGAGGTTGACGGCTCACCCGTGGAGAGCGTGAACGACCTCCAGCGCCACATGGTCGGCGACGCGATCGGCCGCACGGTCCGCGTCACCGTGCACCGCAGCGGACGCACCTTCGACGCGGAGCTCGTCCCCGTCGAGCTCGAGACGTAGCTAACGGCCCTTGAAGTCCGGGCGCCGCTTCTCGCCGAACGCGGTCAGCCCCTCCTTCGCATCCTCCGACGCGAACGCGAGAGCGAGCAGCCGTCGTTCGTACTCGAGCCCGAGCGAGAGCGGCCCCTCGTAGGCGCGGTCGACCGCCTCCTTCGCGAGACGAGTGGCCACCGGGCCCTTCGCGGCGATGTCGCGCGCGACCCGCTTGGCCTCGTCGAGCCAGGCCTCCTTCGCGACTAAACGAGCGACGAGGCCCGCCTCGAGCGCCTCCCTCGCGGAGAGGAACCGCCCACTGAGGATCACGTCCATGGCGGTCGCCTTGCCGACAGCGCGTGTAAGCCGCTGCGTGCCGCCGGCCCCGGGGATGATCCCGAGCCCGGTCTCGGGCTGGCCGAACTCCGCGGTCTCGGACGCGACGATCAGGTCGCAGGCCATAGCGAGCTCGCAACCGCCGCCGAGGCAGAACCCCGAGACGGCCGCGACTAGCGGCGTCCAGAGCTCGCGAATCGCGTCCCAGCGCTCGACCCGCCGCTGGTAGTAGAGGTCGATCGTCGACGCTTCGGCCAGCTGCCCGATGTCCGCTCCGGCCGCAAAGGCTCGTTCCGACCCGGCAAGGACGATGCAGCGAATGCGCTCGTCGCGGTCGAGTTCTCGGAGCCTCTCGACGAGCTCCGACATGAGGTCGTCGGAAAGCGCGTTGAGCTGCTTCGGCCTGTTGAGCTGGACGACGGCGACGGGCTCGTCGCGCTCGACCAGAACCAGTGACTCACTCACTTCTTCAGGAACTTCTCGATCGCGGCCTTCGGCTCGTCGGTCGCCATCGAGAGCGCGAGCCAATCGCGGGCGTGGTTGATCGTTTCGTGCCATGCGAGGTCGCGCCAGAAGTTCATGTGCTGCTTTGCGTAGCGCGTCGTCTGCGGGAGCTTGCGCGCAAGGTTCTCGACCACCTCGTCGGTCTTCGCGTCCAGCTCCGCGCCCGGAACCGCCCAGTTCACGAGCCCCCACTCCTCGGCCAGCCTCGCCGGGATCTCCTCACACATGAAGACGATCTCGCGCGCCCGCCGGTCACCGACCATGATCGCGAGCCATTGCGTCGCGCCGCCGGCCGGCACCGACCCATGCTCCGGCCCAACATGGCGGATGAATGCCTCGTCCACCATGACGGCGAGGTCGCAGGCCATCTGCAGCTCGTTGCCGCCGCCGACCGCGATCCCGTTGATCCGCGCCAGCGTGGGCTTCCCGATCTCCCGTAGCCGGTCGTGCGCGTCCTTGAAGGCGCCGAACCACTTCCAGTACTCGGTCGGCTTACCGACGTACTCCTCCGCCCAGTTGCGCAGGTCCGCGCCGACGCAGAACGCACGCCCCTTGCCGGTGAGGACGACGACGCGGATCTCGTCGTCCCAGGAGGCGTCTTCGCAGGCGCGGGCGAGCTCTCGCAGCATCTGGAAGTCGAAGGCGTTGAGGACGTCCGGCCGGTTGAACGTGATCGTCGCGCGCGGCGGCGTCTTCTCGTACACGATCTTCTCGAAGCCGAGCTCGTCGGGCGCGTGCGGCCGCGGGTAGCTGGGCTCGGTCACTCGACCTCGGCGAAGTGGACGTGGAAGCGCCCGCCCATCTCCATCGCGTCCGTGCCGGTGGCCATGAACTCGTCGCTCTGCGCCGCAGACTTGAAGGCGTCCATGTCTGCAAACTCCCACTCGGCGTAGTACGGGTACTTCGGCTCGCCCATCGGGGCGCCGAACACGGGGCCGTGTCTGAACGTCCCGCCGGGGACCTTGCGGCACAGCTCCGCATGCTGCTCGTACCGCTCCGGATCCGGCTTCTCCTCGTACAGGACGAACACGCGAACCATGGCTCTCCTTTCCGTCGGCTGCGACCGGCCGGAGCGTATAGCTTCGCCCCGTGTCGAGCGGAACGGCTCTCGCGGTCTCGATCTGCTTCACGGCCGGGATTGCGGGCGGCGTCCAGGCGGCGGTGATGGGAGAGTTGGGCGACCGCGTCGGAATCGTCCCAGCCGTCGCGTTCTCAGTGCTCGTCTCCTTCCTCTGCGCCGCGGCCGCCCTGCTGCTCTGGGAGCGGGGCTTTGCAGGTGTGCGCGCCGCAGCCCACGAGCCGGCGTGGCTCTGGGTCGGCGGGATCGCGAGCATCTACATCGTTCTGGCCGCGACGGTCGCGGTGCCACGGATCGGCGTCGCGGCGACGATCGGGCTTGTCATCGCCGGGAACCTGATCATGGCGGCGCTGATCGACAAATACGGATGGCTCGCACAGAACGCGATCCCGATCGACCGTGGGCGGATCCTCGGGCTCCTGCTTCTCGCCGCCGGCGCAGCGCTTACGCTCTCGCGAACCTAGTACTCGTCATGGCGGCGCCGCCACTCGTACGGCGGCGTCTGTGGCCGGCCCTCGGGGGTGTCCTCCCACTCCTCCTGGCGGCTGAGCGGTCGTGAGGTCGAGGAAGCTCCAGACGCTGCCGAGCGGCCTCGACGCGCCGCGACCTTGAGAACGGACGTCAGAGGCAGATGTCGTCCGGCTTGACAGGAACGCGGTTCAGGTCTCTACCGGTCGCTGCGCGCATCGCGGACATGACCGCGGCGGTCGAGACCACTGTCGGCGGCTCACCGACGCCCTTCACCCCGTAGGGCGCATCCGGTTCGGGATCCTCGACCAGCTCTGCGTCGACCGGCGGCATGTCGAGCGCGGTCGGGATCAGGTAGTCGGTGAAGCTCGCGTTCGTGATCAGGCCGTCGCTCGTCTGGATCTCCTCCATCAGCGCGAGGCCGATCCCCTGCGCCGTCCCGCCCTCGATCTGCCCGTAGACCGCCTGCCGGTTGACGGCCCGCCCGACGTCCTGCGCAGTCCCGATCCAGACGACCCGCGTCAGCCCGAGCTCGACGTCGACCTCGACCACGACCCGCATCGCCGCGCACGCCAGGGCCACGTGGGCGCGACCGTCGGTGATCTGGCCGGTCTCCGGCTCGAGCGGGAACGTGCGTGGGTGGCGGTAGATCCGCTCGAGGTCGACCTCCTCGCCGTCGCCGAGTTTTCCGCCTCGCCGCTCCAGCTCGTCTCGAACCGCCCGGCAGGCCGCCTGCACGGCACCGGCTGCCATCCAGGTCATGCGCGAGGCCGACGCCGAGCCCGCTGACCCGACCGCGGCCGTCGTCCCCGGCGCGAGCACGACGTTCTCCAGCTCGAGCTCCGTCCGAGCCGTCTGCAGGATCACGTTCGTGACGCCCTGGCCGACCTCGGCCGCCGCACAGTGCACCTCCGCGACGAGCTCGCCGCCCGCGTCCGCGAACAGCCGCACCCGCGCTGCCGTGTAATCGTCGAACCCCTCCGAGTACCCGATGTTCTTGAACCCGACCGCGAACCCGACGCCGCGCCGAACGCCTTCGCCCCGCGTCGTGTTCCCCGCACCGCCCGGGAGCCGGATCGGATCGCGCGGCAGCTCCTCCGCCTCCGGGACCGGGATCGCCGCCGCTTTGCGGATCACCTCCGCGACGGGCATCGACCCGGTGATCTTCTGCCCCGTTGGCAGCGCGTCGCCAGGCGCCATCGCGTTGCGCAGCCGCAACTCCACGGGATGCATATCGAGCGCGGCGGCGAGCTTGTCCATCATCGCCTCGGCGGCGAAGCAGGTCTGGACGGCGCCGAACCCGCGCATCGCCCCGCACGGCGGATTGTTCGTGTAGACGCACGTCGACTCGATCAGTGCGTTCTCGATCGCGTAGGGCCCGACGGCGAACGACGCCGCGTTCGAGGTCACGGCGGTCGAGCTGGACGCATACGCACCGCCGTCGAGCAGGATCCGCATCCTGACGTTGACGAGCTTGCCGTCCCCGTTCGCGCGGTGCTCGGCCCAGATCCGGGCGGGATGCCGGTGCACGTGGCCGAAGAACGACTCCTCGCGGGTGTAGACCATCTTCACGGGCCGATCGGTGTGCAGCGCGAGCATCGCGCCGTGGATCTGCATCGAGAGGTCCTCGCGGCCCCCGAAGGCGCCACCCACGCCTGCGAGGTGGATCCGCACCTGCTCCTTTGGCAGCCCCAGGCACGGCGCCACCTGGTCGCGGTCGACGTGCAGCCACTGCGTCGCGACGTAAATGTCGACGCCGCCCTCGCCGTCCGGAACGGCCAGTCCCGACTCCGGGCCGAGGAACGCCTGATCCTGGATCCCGAGCTCGTAGTAGCCCTCGACCGAGACCTCGCCTTCGGCATCCGGGTCGCCACGGGCGATCCGCATGTCGCGCACGACGTTGGGCCGCGGGTCGTCGCGGTAGCCGTGCCCCTCCGTCCACTTCTGCGGGTGGATCGCGGGCTGGTCCGCCGCACGCTCGGGATCGACCACGAGCTCGAGCTGCTCGTACTCGATCTCGATCGCGGCCGCCGCCCTCCGCGCCTGCTCCGGATGCTCGGCGGCGACGAGGGCGACCGGCTCGCCGAAGTAGCGCACCCGATCGAACGCGAGCACGGGCTGGTCGGTGAACTCGAGCCCGTACCGCTTGTCGCCTGGGACGTCCTCGTGGGTCAGGACGGCATGGACGCCCGCCATGCCGACCGCCTTCGAGATGTCGATCGAGACGATGGCTGCGTGCGCATGCGGCGACCGCACCGTGTGTCCCCAGAGCATCCCGGCCGCGAAGAGATCGCTCGAGTACGCGAACTCGCCGGTGACCTTCGGGATCCCGTCGACGCGCTTGACTGCCTCGCCTACCCGGCCGAGCTCGAGCTTCCGTGTCGGCGCAGTGCTCATGCGAACAGGTTCCTCACGTCGGTCTCGATCTGGGCGTAAACCCGCCGGTAGGTGTCGCGGCCGCGCCCGATGGGATCGTCGAGATCCGACTCGCCGAGCAGCCTGGCGCCGGCGCCGGCGGCGGCGACGTGTGCCGCCGTCATCCCGACGACGACGTCCGCGCGTTCCACCATCTCCTCGGTGAGGCGACGTGCTCGATGAGCCGAGAGGTCGTAGCCCAGCTCGCGCGCAATGAGTATCGCGTCGTCCGGCGGCCGGTCGCCCGCGTAGGCACCGAGCCCGGCGCTCACGACGTCGGCGTGCCCCTCGCGCCTCGCCACGGCCGCGGCGAAAGGGCTCCGGCACGTGTTGCCGGCGCAGACGAAGAGGATGCTCACGCGCGTCCCGCCGCAAGCCTTACGGCGTCGAAGATCTTCGCGTAGCCCGTGCAACGGCAGAGGTTGCCCGACAGCGCCTCCCGGATCTCGTCGTCGGTCGGGTCGGGTTTGTGGCGGAGGAGGTCGACTGTCGCGACGATCAGCCCGGGTGTGCAGAACCCGCACTGCACGGCTCCGGTCTCGACGAACGCCTCCTGAACCCGATCGAGCTGCCCGTCGTCGGCCACCCCTTCCACGGTCACGATCTCGTGCCCGTCCGCTTGCGCGGCGAGCACCAGGCAGGCGCAGACGAGCTTCCCGTCGAGAAGGACGGAGCACGAGCCGCACTCGCCCTGCTCGCAGGCGTTCTTCGAGCCCGGGAGGCCCATTCGCTCCCTCAGCGCGAAAAGGAGGCTCTCGCCCGGCCAGATCTCGGCCTCGTGCCGCTCGCCGTTGACGGTGACCGAGATGTTCACGCGAAGACGCGGTCGAGGGCTCGTGCCGTCAGGATGCGGAGCGCGTGGCGCCGGTACTCTGCGGTGCCCCGCACGTCGTCGATCGGGCTCGCCGCCTCCGACACCAGGTCGGGGAACGACTCGCGCTCGTCGAGCGGCGCGGTCACCAGGCCGGTCACCGGACCGGCCGAGCCGAAGGACGCCCTGAGCTCTCCCCGCTCACGGTCGGCGGACAGCGCGAGCGAGCAGACCGCGATCACCATCGCGTTCCGCGGCCCGATCTTCATGAACGTCTGCGACGCGCCACTCGGCTCGACGAGGACCGCCGTGATCAGCTCGTCCTCCTCGAGCGCGTTCCGCTTCGGGCCGACGAGGAACTCGCGAACCGGCAGGCGGCGAGTTCCTCCGACACCGGCGAGCTCGACCTCCGCGTCCTCGATCAGGAGCGGGGGGAGTGCGTCGCCCGCCGGCGAGGCGGTCCCGAGGTTCCCACCGATCGTCCCGCGATTGCGGATCTGCGGCGAGCCCACAGTGCGCGAGGCTTCGGCAAGCGCCGGAAGCTGCTCGGCGAGCGCTGCCTCCATCGCCTCGTCGTAGGTCAGTGACGCCCCAAGCCGAAGCCTCCCGTTCTCCCGCGACCATCCCTTCAGCTCGGTCACCTCGTTAAGGTTGAGAAGCGCCGGGGGCCGGGCGCGATCGAAGTTGAGCTCGACCATGACGTCGGTCCCGCCCTCGATCGGGACGGCGCCGGGCGTCTCGGACTTGAGCCGCAGCGCCTCCTCCAGCCTGCGAGGAGTCAAGACATCCACACGGGCAAGGCTAGAGGGTTGATGTGAAGTACGTTCTGCCGCAATGCCCGAGCTTGCGCGCCGCCTTGCAGTCGCACGGGGAGACGAGCCCGCCGACCTCGTGATCCGTGGCGCCAGGGTGTTCTCGGTCTTCACGCGAGAATGGCTCGACGGCAACCTCGCGATCGCGGACGGATTCGTGGCAGGCCTCGGCGACTACGAAGGAACCGAGGTTCTCGAGGTCTCGGGCCGCTACCTCGTTCCCGGCTTCATCGACGCCCACATGCATCTCGAGTCCTCGAAGCTGCTCGTGGACGAGTTCGCACGCCTCGTCCTCCCGCTCGGCACGACGGCGGTGGTCGCGGATCCGCACGAGATCGCCAACGTTCTCGGGACAGACGGTGTCCACTGGCTCGCGGACCTGTGCCAAGGCCTCCCGCTGGACGTGTTCTTCATGGCCTCGTCCTGCGTCCCGGCATCGGAGTTCGAGTCGCCGCGCCGGCCGCTCCTGCCGGGCGACCTCGAGGGCCTGCTGCGGCGCAGGCGCGTGATCGGCCTCGCAGAGATGATGAACTTCCCCGGCGTCGTCTCGGGGTCGGAGTCCGAGCTCGTGAAGCTCGCTCTTCCCGGGGCCACGCACGTCGACGGCCATGCACCGTCCGTCCTCGGCAAGGCGCTAAACGCCTACGCGGCGGCAGGTATCCGCTCCGACCACGAGGTCAGCACGATCGAGGAGGGCCGCGAGCGGCTGCGCGCCGGGATGTGGGTGTTGATCCGCGAGGCGTCCGGCGCCCGGAACCTCCATGCGCTGCTCCCGCTCGTCCACGAGTTCGGCCCGCAGCGTCTGGCTTTTTGCACCGACGACCGGGAGCCCGAGCACATCGCGGACGAGGGACACATCAACTCGATGGTGCGTGCGGCGGTTGCCGCCGGCGTGTCTCCCGAGGATGCGCTCGTCATGGCCTCCTTCAACCCGGCCCAGTGGCACGGCCTGCGTGACCTCGGCGCGCTCGCGCCCGGCTACCAGGCGGACGTCCTCGTCCTCCCCGACCTGGAGCGCTTCGTGCCCGAGCTCGTGCTCAAGGCCGGCCGGCCCGTCGGAGAGGTTCCGAGGGTCGAGGTGCCCGAGTGGGTGCGCCACACGGTCCGCATCCGGCCGCTTGCGACGAACGATTTCGCCGTGCCGTGGGAGGGCGACGGCGGCGCCCGAGTAATTGGGATCGTCCCCGACCAGATCGTCACCGAGTCGCTTGTGGACGAGCCGCTCGTCGAGGGTGCCAAGGCGGTCTCGGACCCCGGCCGCGACCTCCTCAAGATCGCGGTCGTCGAGCGGCACCTCGGCACCGGCCGCATCGGGCTCGGCTTCGTTCGCGGCTTCGGGCTGCGCAGCGGCGCGCTGGCCTCGACGGTTGCGCACGACGCACACAACATCGTCGTCGTCGGGGTGAAGGACGACGACATGCTGCGCGCGGTGCGGCGGCTCTCGGACACCGGCGGCGGGGTTGTCGTCGTGGACGGCGGGATCGTCAAGGCCGAGCTGAAGCTGCCGATCGCGGGGCTGCTGTCGGATGCGCCGCTCGACGAGGTCATCTCGTCCAGCAATTCCTGTCTAGCGGCGGCACGCGCGCTCGGGTGCGAGCTCCCCTCGCCCTTCCAGACCATGGCCTTCTTGGCCCTGTCCGTGATCCCGAGCCTGAAGATCACCGACCGCGGCCTCGTCGACGTCGACCGCTTCGAACTCGTCCCGCTCCAGGCTTGACCACGCTCCTGCACAACGCCTACGTCGCCGTGCTGGACGAAGCGGGGACGGAGCACGAGGACGGCTGGGTCCTGGTGGCTGACGGCCGGATTGCACGGGCCGGCTCGGGGAATCAGCCGGAAGCCGACGAACGCGCCGACCTCGGTGGGGCGCTCGTCACGCCCGGGCTAGTCAACACGCACCACCACCTGTACCAGACCCTGACGCGGGCCCAGGCGCAGCAGGCCGACCTCTTCACCTGGCTGAAGACGCTCTACCCGATCTGGGCCCGGCTCGACGGCGAAGCCGAGTACGCCGCGGCGCGGACGGGCCTCGCCGAGCTCATGCTTTCCGGCTGCACGACGGCGTTCGACCACCACTACGTCTTCCCGCACGGCCAACCCGACGTGATGGATGCGCTGCTCCGGGCGGCCGACGATGTCGGGGCCCATCTCGTCGTCGGGCGCGGCTCGATGGATCTCGGCGAGTCGCAGGGCGGCCTCCCGCCGGACTCCCTGGTCGAGGATCGCGACAAGGTCCTGGCCGAGACGGAGGCGCTGATCGGACGTGGCGTGGACGTGGCGGTTTCGCCATGCTCTCCCTTCTCGGTCACGAAGGAGCTGATGGTCGAGTCCGCCGAGCTGGCGCGAAAGCACGGGGTTTCGCTCCACACCCACCTGGCCGAGACGGTCGAGGAGGACGCGTACTGTCGGGAGCTGCACGGCTGTACGCCGGTCGAGTACCTGGAGGAGGTCGACTGGATCGCGGACGACGTGTGGTGCGCGCACTGCGTCCACCTCTCGGACGACGACGTGCAGCTCTTCGGCGAGCGCGGGGTCGGGGTCGCACACTGCCCGACGTCCAACCTCCGGCTCGGGGCGGGCGTCGCGAAGGTACGCGAGCTCCTCGACGCTGATGCACGCGTCGGGCTTGGGGTAGACGGGTCGGCCTCCAACGAGCGGAGCGATCTCTCGTTCGAGGTGAAGCAGGCGATCCTCGTCGCACGGGGCCGCCATGGCCCGCTCGCGATGACCACCCGCGAGGCGCTCGCCATGGCGACGCGCGGCGGCGCAGCCGTCCTCCGCCGAAGCGACATCGGCTCCCTGGAGCCCGGCAAGCGGGCAGACATCGCGGTCTGGCGCACCGACGGCCTGGAGCTGGCGGGCGCCGCGGATCCCGTCGCCGGCTGGGTGCTGGCGGCCCCGCACCGGGTCGATCGGCTCTACGTCGCCGGCGAGGAGGTCGTCCGCGACCGCCGGCTCGTCCGCGCGGAAGAGGAGGAGATCGCGCGGGAACACCGGGCTCAGGCCAAGCGCTTTCTCCCGTAATGCTCGAGCGCATCGATGCCGACTTCGCAGACCCCGGTCGGCCGCGTCCTGGCTCGATCGCTCTTCGGCGACGCCGGCCCCGCCCGGGTACGCCAGGCGCTGACAGCTTTTTGCGGCAAGGAGCTCGGCTCCGAGCCCGCCGAGCTCCGATTCTTCAGGATGAGCGTGGGCGCCGTTTTTGGGCTCCGCCTCGCGGACGGCCGTGCTGTCGTCGTCAAGCTGCACCTTCGGCGCGAGCGGCTCCGCCGCCTCGCCGCCGTGCAACGCATCCAGCGACACCTCGCGGACAACGGCTTTCCGTGCCCGCGGCCGATCGGCGAGCCTCGCCGCCTACTCGAGCTGCCAGTGACAGTTGAGGAGTACCTGGGAGGCGGCGAGGAGCGCGACGCGCACGACCCTCACGTGCGGCGCGTGATCGCCCAGACGCTCGCGCGGCTCCTCAGGCTGACCGAGGGGATCGACGAGCCCGAGCTCGCCGAAGGCTGGGAGCCGTACGGTGGCAACGGCTGGGGTGAGCCCCATAATGCCCTGTTCGACTTCGGTGCCACGGCCGCAGGCGCCGAGTGGATCGATGAGCTCGCGAGCGCCGCATGGCCTCGGTCGCAGGTGGGCCGCCAGGTCGTCGGGCACACGGACTGGGTCACGAAGCACTTCAGGTTCCGCGGACTGGACGTGGACGCGATCTACGACTGGGACAGCCTCCGACTCGCCTCCGAGCCGAGCATCGTCGCCGGCGCGGCGGTCCACTTTCCGTACACGGAGGCGTTCGACGTCCCGCGGGTCGCGTCGCTGGAAGAGCTGCGGGCGTTTGTGTCCGAGTACGAGCAGGAGCGCCTGTCCCGTTTCACTCCGGAGGAGGGCCGGGCCGCCGCGGCGCACGCTGTGCTCGGGATCGCCTACACCGCACGGTGCGAGCATGCACGGAATCCGACAGGACACAGGCCGAGCGGCAGCTACCGCGAAGCCCTGGCCGAGTTCGGCGAGGAGTTGCTGTCTTAGAGTCCTGACCATGACCATCTCGCTATCGACTCACGTCCTCGACACGGGCCAGGGCAAGCCCGCGCGCGGCGTCCGCGTCGAGCTCCTCCGCGGTGGCGAACCGGTCGGCACCGGCGAGACGGACGGCGACGGTCGCATCCAGGAGCTCGCTGCAGGCCTCGACGCCGGGGAGTACCGCCTCGTGTTCCATCCGCCCTCGCCGTTCTTCCGCCGGGTCGAGCTGGAGCTCGCGCTGGAGGAAGGCCACTACCACGTCCCGCTCCTCGTCTCCCCATACGGATGCGCGAGCTACCGCGGAACCTGACCAAGGCGGAGCTCGAGGAGCTCTTCAGCGGCCCCTCCCAGCTCGTCGACCTGCTGGCCGAGATCGACGATCCACTCGAGCGGGCCGAGGAGGTGGCGCAGTCGATCGACGACCGCGAGAAGGCGGCGGCGCTGGCGCAGCACCCCCGGATCGGCGAGCCCTCGCCCGAGCAACGGGGAGGCGACCCCGCCGTCATCACCGAGCTCGCCTACCTGAACCAGGTCTACGAGGAGAAGTTCGGCTTCCGCTTCGTCGTCTTCGTCGACGAACGCTCGCGTGCCGAGCTCCTGCCGGTACTCAGCGAGCGCCTCGAGCGAACCCGGGAGGAGGAGCTCGAGACAGGGATCCGTGAGCTGGTCGCAATCGCGAAGGATCGATGGCAGCAGCGCTGATCGACCCGTACTGGAACGACTGGCTCGACCTACTGATCCGATGGCTCCACGTCATCGCAGGGATCGTCTGGATCGGCACCTCGTTCTACTTCGTCGCGCTCGACAACCACCTCGGGCGGCCGAGGGAGCAGCGGGACATCGACGACGGCGTCGGCGGCGAATCGTGGGAGATCCACGGCGGCGGCTTCTATCGAATCTCGAAGTGGACGGTCGCCCCGCGCGAGCTCCCCGAGCCGCTGCACTGGTTCAAGTGGGAGGCCTACGCGACGTGGCTCTCCGGGTTCGCACTGCTCGTCGTTCTCTACTACCTCGACGCGGAGACGTACCTGATCGACCCGTCCGTTCGGGACATCACCGCGGGGGCGGCGATCACGCTCAGCCTGCTCGGGCTCGGCGCCGCGTGGGTCCTCTACGACCTCGGCTGCCGCGTCATTCGGACCGAGGCGCTGATGGCCGTCTTCCTCTTCGGGCTCGTCGTGGCCTCGGCGTACGCAGCGAGCGAGGTCTTCTCCGGCCGGGCGGCCTATCTCCAGGTCGGCGCGATGCTCGGGACGATCATGGCGGCGAACGTGCTCTTCAACATCATCCCGGCGCACTGGGAGCTGATCCGCGCGAAGGAGCGAGGCGAGACGCCCGATCCCGCCCCCGCCCTCGAGGCGAAGCGCCGGTCGGTGCACAACAACTACCTGACCCTGCCCGTGGTCTTCACGATGATCTCGAACCACTTCGCATTCACGTACGGCCACGACCACGCCTGGCTCGTGCTGGTCGCGCTCGTCGTGATCGGCGCGTGGGTGCGGCACTTCTTCAACCTGCGCCATGCCGGGCGAAATGCGTGGTGGATCCCCGTCACGGCGGCGGCCGCAGTCGTCGCGCTGGCGATCGCAATTCGGCCGGACGAAGGCGGCGGAGCCGGATCGGCGGAGCCGGCGACCGCTCAGGAGGCGCAGGCGATCGTCCAGCAGCGCTGCGTTCCGTGTCACGCGGAGGACCCGACGCAGGAAGGCTACGAGACGGCTCCGGCCGGGGTCACGTTTGACTCGGTCGAGGAGACCGAAGCGCAGGCGGAGGCGATCAAGGCACAGGCGGTCGACTCGAACGCGATGCCGCTCGGGAACGTCACGGGGATGACGGACGAGGAGCGCGAGCAGCTCGGCGCCTGGATCGACTCGTTGGAGTAGGTTCAGGCCGTGCTCGAGATCACGGCGGGGCCGTTCTCGTTCGTCGCCCGCTTCGAGGAGGAGCTTGCGCCGCAGACGGTCGCGGCATTCCGCGAGATCCTTCCGCTCGAGGACCGGATCATCCACTGCCGCTGGAGCGGCGAGTCGAACTGGATCCCGTGGGGCGACCGCGACCTCGGGATCGGCCCCGAGAACGCCACGTCGTATCCGCATCCCGGCGAGATCGCGCTCTACCCAGGCGGCGAAAGCGAGACGGAGCTTCTTTTCCCGTACGGCTACTGCCACTTCAAGAGCAAGGCCGGCGAGCTGTGGGCGAACCACTTCGCAACGCTCGTCGAGGGCCAGGAGCGGCTGAAGGACCTCGGCCGGCTGACATTGTGGGAGGGCGCTCAGCCGATCTCGTTTCGCGAGACGTAGAGCCCACTGGAGGCCCTGAAGGGCAAGTAACAGACTGTTACTTGCCTCTTGGAGCTAGCGGCGGAGGTTGGGAACCCCGACGCCGGAGATGCGGTCGAGCACCGCGTCGGGAGGTCGCGCCCTGAAGGCGACGTCGAGAAGCACGCTCGAGGTCGTCGGGCCGGGACGGATCCTGCGCGCTTCGTGGACGAGCTCACGGATCCGCTCGTAACTCGGCCTGGGGAGGCCAAGTCTGGCTGCTTCCTTTCCGACCCGCCTGTTCGTTTCGGCGATCGGAATCGTCCGATCATCCAGGCGGACGATGGCGTTGATCAGGTGTGGCGAGATTCGAGGGGCGATCGTCGGCACGCCTCCCAGTGTGGCTTCGCCGGCGAACCGCAATCGTCACAAGACGGCGCCATTTCCGCCTTGTAACAGTCTGTTACTTGGGGTTCGAGAGGCGGCGCAGGGTGGCGGTGAGCACCTCCAGCGCCACCTCGATGTCCTCGGGGCTCGAGAGCTCCTGCGGTGAGTGGCTCGCGCCGCCGTTCAGGCTTCGGACGAACAGCATTCCCGCCTCGACGCCGGCCGCGCCGAGTGGCGCCGCGTCGTGGCCCGCGCCTGAGGGGAGCTCGACGACCGGCGCGCCCGCCCGCTCGACCTCCTCATGCAGGATCTGCCGCACCTGTCCGGACATCGCCACCGGCGGAATGCGGTAGTGGGCGTCCTCGAGGCCGAGCGCGGCGACTAGCTGGTCGACCCGCTCCTGGTCGGGCGCCCTGGCGTCGACCGTGACCCGGACCGATGCCGGGATCACGTTCGCGGCGCCCGGGCTGATCTCCATCTGGCCCACCGTGGCCACCGCGCCGTCGATCTCCGCGGCGCGGTCGCGGACCTCGAGCACGTACGCCGCCGCCGCTGTCAGCGCGTCCTGCCGGACCTCCATCGGCGTCGTCCCCGCATGATCCGCGCGGCCGGCGAAGTCGCGCGAGCAGCGAACGATCCCGGCGATGGAAGACACCACGCCGAGCGGAGCGTCGGCGTCTGCCAGCACCGGTCCCTGCTCGATGTGCAGCTCGACGTACGACCCCGGCAACGCTCCGTTCGCCGCGCGCCAGCGGCTGCCGTGGCAACCGGTCTCCTCGTCCCGGAACACCACGACGCCCAGCGTCCGCTCCGACTGTCCGATCGCCTCAACGGCCGCGAGCCCCGCAACCACGCCCAGCGCGCCGTCGAACCTTCCGCCCTCCGGCACCGAATCGAGGTGCGATCCGGTCCAGACCTCCGGCAGCTCAGGCGAGCGGCCGCGCAGCCGCCCGACGACGTTGCCCCGCCCGTCGACCTCGACCTCGAGGCCCGCCTCCTCGAACCACCCGGCCGCCAGAGAACAGGCTTCGTCCTCTTCCGGCGTCCCGCCGACCCGGTTCGCCCCAACGCCGTTCCCGATGTGGAAAACGTCATCCAGCCGCCGTTCTAAGCTCGCCGTGCCGCTTCCAGTCATGTTGCCGCACTTCTGGGTCGTGAGCACCAAGCGAGAGGCCGCACTCGGCCGCAGCCAAGGCTGCCCAGCCTTGGTAAGGACGAGGGTGGGCTCTCGCGCCGCGTGATCGCGGGCGAGAAGCCGGTGTTCATGGCTGGAAGCGGCACGAACATCCTGCGGGAAGGAGGAGCAGCATGAGCGATTTCGCCGCGACCCTCGAGCGATCGGCGCTCGGTCGCCGATTCCGCTTCCAGGAGCGAGGCACGAACCTCGCGCGCGACACCGTCGCAGGCATGACGACCTTCATCGTCATGTCCTACATCATCTTCGTGAACCCGGCGATCCTGGGGTTCGCAGGAGTCGAAGGCCTCCAGGATCAGGGGCTTCCCTTCGACGCCGTCCTCACCTCGACGTGCCTGGTGGCCGGGGTGATGACGATCATCATGGGCCTCTACACGAACATGGCCTACGCGATCGCGCCGGGGCTGGGCTTGAACGCGGTCGTGGCGTTCACGCTCGTGGCGCAAGCGGGGTTGAGCTTCCCCGAGGCGATGGGGCTCGTCGTCGTCGAGGGCCTCGCAGTCCTGATCCTGGTGCTCGTCGGCCTGCGCGAGGCGATCATGAACGCGATTCCGATCGAGCTGAAGAAGGCGATCGCGATCGGGATCGGCCTCTTCATCGCGTTCATCGGCCTCACCAACTCTGGGCTCGTCGTGCGCGGCACGGGCACGCCCGTCGATCTCGCGCCGTTCACGACCTGGCCCGTGATCATCACCGTCGTCGGGATCATGATCACAATCGGCCTCCGGGCCATCGGCATCCCCGGCGACCTGTTCGTGGGGATCATCCTCACGACGGTCTTTGCCACGATAGTCAACTACGCCGCAGACGTCTACCCGGAGAGCTCTGGCTACGCGCGCTGGCCGGACGACATCTTCGACACGCCCGACTTCAGCCTGGTCGGCGAGTTCAACTTCGATGCGTTCTCGACCGTGCCGTTCATCGCCGCCCTCGCGTTCGCGTTCTCGCTCTTCCTCGCCGACTTCTTCGACACGATGGGGACGCTGGTCGGGGTCGGCCGGCAAGCGGGCTACGTGGACGCGCAAGGGGAGATGCCGGAGATCCGCAAGCCGCTGCTCGTGGACTCCCTCGCCGCAGCGGCCGGCGGTGCGGTCTCCGCGTCGTCGGCGACGACGTACATCGAGTCCTCCTCCGGAGTTGCGGTGGGCGGTCGGACCGGCTGGGTCAGCGTCGTCACGGGAGCGCTCTTCTTCCCGTTCATGTTCATCGCGCCGCTGATCGGGATGGTTCCACCGCAGGCGACTGCGCCGGCGCTCCTGATCGTCGCCTGGCTGATGATCAGCGTGCTGACCGAGGTCGAGGAGGAGGCCGAGGAAGTCGAGACCGGCCGGGCGGGCTCCGAAGAGGCGACGACCGCAGAGCCCACCCGGACGACACGGCCACGGCGCAGGCTCGCCGGCATCGACTTCCACGATCTCGCACTCGGCCTTTCGGCCGCGATCGTGATCATGTTCATGCCGTTCTCGTTCTCGATCACCGACGGGATCGCGGCCGGGTTCATCGTCTACGTGTTCATCCGCGTCTTCCAGGGCGCCTGGAACACCGTGCATCCGCTGATGTGGGGTGCCGCGATCGCCTTCGCGATCTACTTCGCGATCCCGATCCTGCAGCAGGAGTTCAGCTGGATCTGAGCCCTGCATCCTCCAGGGCGGCTGCTACGAGCGCGTCGT
>DATFOC010000080.1:0-20434 GCA_035265935.1 Gaiellaceae bacterium | reverse complement strand
AAGCCGCGGAGGCAGCTGAGGCGGAAGGCGCAATCGAGGCTGAGGCCGCGGACGCCGAGCCCGCCTCGGAGCCCGAGGAGCAGGCGGCCGAAGCCGAGCCCGTCGCGGCCCCGGACTCCGAGCCCGACCGGTAACGAATTCGTCACGACTCGTCCACAGGCTTTTCCAGAGCCTGGGGATTGATGCGCGAAAAAGTCGCTGGCAGCGGGAAGTTCAGAGGGCCGGATGCGCCGTTCTGTGGGGACAACGTCCGCTCCGCCGTGGACAATGCGGGGGAACATGTGTTCTTTTACCTGCATATCAACTGCTTTTCTCCTAGTAGTAGGGGACAACGGGCTTGAGCGAAACCCACGGGAACGGGTCTAATCGGCGCGTGGTCGCCCAGGTCGCCCAGCCGTCGCAGACGGCCCCGGTCCCGCCCCAGAATCTCGACGCGGAGGAGTCCGTCCTCGGCGCGATGATGCTCTCCCCGGGGGCGATCGGGGCCGTCAGCGAGATCGTCGACGCAGGGGACTTCTATCGCGAGAGCCACGCGAAGGTCTACCGCGCGGCCCTCTCCCTGTACGCGCGCGGCGAGCCGGTAGACGCGATCACGCTCGTCGATGCGCTGGAGGAGCGCGGCGAGCTCGAGGACGCGGGCGGTCGCGTGCGGATCCACGAGCTCGCCGCGCTCGTGCCGGCCACGGCCAACGCCGCGCACTACGCGCGGATCGTCCGCGAGATGGCGACCTTGCGCGGCCTGATCCGCTCCGGACAGGAGATCGCGCGGCTCGGCTGGGAGCGGCCCGGCGACGCGCAGGACCTCGTCGACCAGGCCGAGCAGGTGATCTTCGAGCTCTCCCAGAGTCGCGTCACCGGCGAGTTCGCGCACATCGAAGGGCTACTGAAGGAGAGCTTCGAGCGGATCACTGCCCTCTACGAGGCCGGCGAGGAGATCACGGGCGTCCCGTCGGGCTTCCGGGACATCGACCGGCTGACATCGGGCTTCCAGCCCGGAAACCTGATCATCATGGCCGCCCGCCCGAGCATGGGGAAGTCGGGCCTTGCGCTGTGCACTGCGGCGAACATCGCGGTGCGGCGGGGGATCCCGGTTGCGCTCTTCACGCTGGAGATGTCGAAGTCGGAGGTGACGCAACGCCTGATGTGCAGCGAGGCGAAGGTCGAGTCGCAGCGGCTCAGGAACGGCAAGCTCGCCGCCGACGACTGGCCCCGGCTCACCGCGGCCTGCGACAAGCTCGCGAAGGCGCCGATCTACGTCGACGACACAGGCTCGATCACGATGATGGAGATCCGGTCGAAGGCGCGGCGGCTGAAGTCGAAGGAGCCGAACCTCGGGCTGATCGTCGTCGACTACATCCAGCTGATGACGTCCGGCGGCACCGTCGAGAACCGCGTCCAGGAGGTCTCGCAGATCTCCCGGAACCTGAAGGTGCTCGCGCGCGACCTGGACGTCCCGGTGCTGGCGCTCTCCCAGCTCTCGCGCGCCGTCGAACAGCGGCACGACAAGCGTCCGATCCTCTCCGACCTCCGCGAGTCGGGCTCGATCGAGCAGGATGCTGACCTCGTCTTCTTCATCTACCGAGACGAGTACTACAACGACGAGACCGACCAGCAGGGAATCGCGGAGATCCACCTGGCGAAGCACCGGAACGGACCGACGGGGACGGAGAAGGTCGCGTTCCTGAGCCGGTACGCCAAGTTCGCCGACCTGGCGGCGGCATAGGGATGGCGCGACCGACCTTCGCATCGCCGCCCGAGCTGATCGCGCCCTCGGGCTACAGCCATGTGGTCACGATTCCGGCCGGGCGACTCGCGTGGACGGCCGGCCAGGTCCCTATGACGCCCGACCGCGAGGTGCCCGAGGGCTGGGAGGCGCAGGCGCGGCTCGCATTCGAAAACGCCGGCCGGGCGCTGCGCGCGGCAGGCGCCGGGTGGTCCAACGTCATCAAGCTCACGATCTCTGTCGTCGAGCTCTCGGAAGTCGCGACGATCCGCCGCGTGCGCGACGAGTTCGTGGACACGGCGGCGCCTCCGACCAGCTCCCTCGCCCAGGTCGCCGCGCTGTTCGACCCCGACGTTCTGCTCGAGATCGAAGCGATCGCCTTTCTCCCGGACCTGACCTAGCCTTCCTGCAGGGGTGAATCGCCGGCGACGAGAGGGTCGACGAATCCCTCTCTGTAGGCAATCGCAATCGCCTCGGCGCGGCTGTGAACGCCGAGCTTGGAGAGCACGCTCTGAAGGTGGCTCGCAACGGTCTTCGGGCTGATCACGAGCTCCCTCGCGATCTGCTTGGGCCGCATCCCGTTCGCAAGTAGCTCGAGAACTTCGCGCTCGCGGCTGGTCAGCTCCGCATCCACTGAGGTGCGCGGCCAAGACACGGCCTTGCCCCTGCGCGAACGGGAGATCAACCGTCGCGAGCGGGCAAGCAGCTCATCCGGATCTGCAGGCTTGACGATGTAGTCGTCGCCTCCCACGAGCAAACCCGCCGCCCGGTCGAGCGGCTGCGTTCGTTCTCCGGAAATGAAGACGATCGGCAGGTCCTCTCCGAACTCGTCTCGCAGCTCGCTCGCGATCTCGAAGCCGCTCACGTCGGGAAGCAGGACCTCGAGCAGGACAAGGCAAGGTCGTACGCGCCGCACCAGCGCCATGGCGTCGTTGCCGTTCACGGCCTGCTCCGTCGCGAAACCGGCACGCTCGAAGAGACGAGACGCAAAGGCTCGAGAGCCTTCGTCCCTGTCCACGATCAAGATGGGGCCACAGTCGGTGATCAGTCGATTCGCTCCACGTCGAAACGTCTGACCCCCCATAACGATTGTAGGCCGACGAACGGCGAAGGTCTAGTTGGCCTCCATTGTTTGCTCGAGCCGCTTGCCTAGGTGAATCGCCTAGGCGAAGACTGGGCAAACGCCCGCTTCGCATCGCTACGACCGTGCCTATGGTCGAGAGGCAGACCGTTGGCCTGCATGGAAACGAAACGACACAGGAAGGGAGGACCACGCGTATGAAGCGTCACGTCGTTCTTCTAGGCGTCGCTGCGGTCGCCGCGCTTACGATCGTGGGCTCCGTGCTTGCGGTTTCGAACGCCCACTTCGTGGGCACTCCGACCGCCAGTCGCAGCGGGAACACGCTCACCGTCTCCGGGAAGGTCGCCGGCCTCGGCGACGTCGATGTGATCACCGTCACGGTATCCGCGGACGCGCAGTGTGTGAACCCGGGCAGCAACAAGCCGAAGGCCACGAACAAGCAGAGCATCTCGTCGACCGAAGACGTGCCGGTGCAGAATGGAAAGGCACTCTTCTCCAGCGACCTGACAGCGACGTTCCAGCCGGACTGCACGCCGCCAATGACGGTCGAGTTCTCCAATGTGGTCGTCACAGTGACGGCCGCTGACGGCACGTTCCTGCAGCACCGGTTCCCCGGAACGTTCTGAGGAGCCACCGAGTACGTCCAGTAACCGAAGACGCCGGGGCGGAAACGGCCCGGCGTCTTCGCCCGTGCGCGCCGACACGTCGAAGTAGCCGATAGATCCGGCAGACTCAACTCGTGCCAGCGACCGTCATCGTCGGCGCGCAGTGGGGCGACGAGGGCAAGGGCAAGATCGTCGACCTGCTGGCGCAGCACTCGGACGTCGTCTGCCGCTACCAGGGCGGTCCGAATGCCGGGCACACAATCGTCGCCGACGGGCAGACATACAAGTTCCGGCACATGCCCTCGGGGGTTCTCTGGGGCAAGGAGTGCGTGCTCGGTGCCGGCTGCGTCGTCGATCCGGCGGTGTTCATCGAGGAGCTAGACGACCTGGAGGAGCGCGGGCTCTCGACTGAGCAGGTGCACCTGTCCGGGAACGCCCAGCTGATCATGCCGTGGCACGTCGCGCTCGACCGGGCGAGCGAGCGCCGGCTCGGAAAGCTTCAGATCGGCACTACGCGGCGCGGGATCGGGCCGGCATACGGCGACAAGGCCGCCCGGCTCGGGATCCGCGTCCAGGACCTGCTCGACCCCAAGATCCTGCGCCAGAAGATCGAGGTCGCGCTCGCGGAGAAGAATCACTGGCTCGAGCAGGTCTACGGTGCGGAGCCGGTCGACCTCGAGGACGTCTCGTCGCGCTACGAGAGCTACGCGCAGCGGCTCCGTCCGTTCGTCGCCGACACGTCACTGCTCGTCGACCGCGCGCTGCGCGAGGGCCGCTTCGTCCTCTTCGAGGGCGCGCAGGGAACGCTGCTGGACCTGGACCACGGCACGTATCCGTTCGTGACCTCGTCGAACCCGGTGGCCGGCGCGGCGGCGACGGGAATCGGGATCGGGCCGAACCGGATCGACGCCGTCCTTGGCGTGGCGAAGGCGTATCTGACCCGCGTCGGCGAGGGGCCGTTCCCGACCGAGATCGCCGGCGACGATCAGGAGCGGGTCCGCGAGCTCGGCGGCGAATACGGCACCGTCACCGGACGGGAGCGGCGGTGCGGCTGGCTCGACCTCGTCGGGTTGCGCTACGCGGCCCGGCTGAACGGATTCACGTCACTGGCCCTCACGAAGCTCGACGTCCTCTCGTCGTTCGGCGAGCTGCCGGTCTGCGTCCGGTACCGGCTACGCGACGGGACGGAAACGGAGGAGTTCCCGGCCCACCAGAGCGACTTCCACCACTGCGAGCCGGTCTACGAGCTGCTGCCCGGCTGGGAGGAACCGCTCGACGGGATGGACGACGTGGCGCGCCTCCCGGATGCGGCCAGGGAGTACATCGCGTTCGTCGAGCGCGAAGTAGGTGTAGAGGTCTCGCTCGTCGGAACCGGGGCCGCGCGAGAGCACGTGCTCACGCAGCGTGGGCTCGAGGCGATTGCGCGACCTTGAGAGGGCTTGGCCCTCCTAAGGCGCAGCGCGCCCGGTCGTGAGGAACTCGTAGAGCGAGCGGTATCCGCCGACGACGGACGCGATGTCGCCTGGATCGACGATCTCGTCGCGCTCGAGGCGGTCGACGACGTCATTGCCGGCGACGTACTCCGCCAGCAGTTCCGGATCGGCACCTTCGGTCGCGACCAGATCCTCGTCGAGGATCCCGCGCTCCTGCAGCATCCGCACGATCAGGTCGTGGAGCTCTGGCAGCGTTTCCGCCGGAGCGTCGCGCACGAGCGGCTCGAGCTGCTGCCACTCGCTTTCCCAGTCGTGCCGATCGAGCCCTGGTTCGACCACGATCGGACCTTTCGCCGCCTTCGCGCCCTTTGAAACCTCCGACGACCGCAATAGACTCGCGCGCACGTGAGGGTGCTCTTGATCGGCTCCGGCGGCCGCGAGCACGCGCTTGCATGGAAGCTGCGGCTAAGCCCTCGTCTCGGCGAGCTCCACGCCGCACCGGGGAATCCCGGGATCGCGGGCCTCGGGGAGTGCCACCCGGTCCGCGCGGAGGACGGCGAGGGCCTGCTCGACCTCGCCCGCTCGGTCGATGCCGACCTCGTCGTGGTCGGTCCGGAGGCACCGCTCGTGTCGGGCGTGGCCGACGAGCTTCGCCACGCGGGTGTCCGGGTCTTTGGACCGGGCCGCGAGGCGGCGAAGATCGAGGGATCGAAGACGTTCGCAAAGGATGTGATGCGCGCGGCCGGAGTTCCGACCGCCGAGAATCTGGCGGTTGCCCGGCCCCCTTGTGTCGTGAAGGTCGATGGGCTGGCCGCGGGGAAGGGCGTCTTCGTCTGCCCGGACCAGGCATCCCTGGACGAGGCGCTGAGGTCCGTCGCCAAGCTCGGCCAGCCCCTCCTGATCGAGGAGCTGCTAGAGGGCGAGGAGGTGTCGCTGTTCGCGCTCGCCGACGGCAGCAGCGCGGTCGGGCTCGCCCCGGCCCGCGATTACAAGCGAATCGGCGACGGCGACACCGGTCCGAACACCGGCGGCATGGGCGCCTACTCGCCCGTCGCGGCCCTCTCGGCGTCTGACGCCGACGAGCTGCTCGAGATGGTGCACCGGCCCGTACTCGCCGAGCTCGCGGCGCGAGGCCGGCCGTTCGTCGGTCTCTTGTACGCGGGACTGATGCTGACCGAAGCAGGGCCGAAGGTCCTCGAGTTCAACTGTCGCTTCGGCGACCCCGAGACGCAGGCGATCCTGCCGCGCATCGACGGGGACCTGCTCGAGGCGCTCGAGGCGGCGGCGGGCGGCGACCTGGGCGGCACGACGATCAGCACGACCGACGATGCGGCGGTCACCGTCGTGCTCGCCTCGCGCAACTACCCCGAGCGCGGCGACTCGGGGACGCCGGTCAAAGGCGCAGACGAGGCGACGGCTCATGCGCTCGTCTTCCACGCCGGGACCGCTGTGCACGGCGGCCGCCTGGTGACGAACGGCGGGCGCGTGCTGAACGTGACCGGCCAGGGCCCGACGCTCGATGCCGCCCGAGAGACGGCGTACGCGGCGTGCGCCTCCATCTCCTTCGACGGCATGCAGTACCGTCGGGACATCGCCGCAAGGACTGCAGACATTGCGACCTGAGACGCAGACAGAGCCGTTCCTCGAGCTGGTCGAGTTCGCCGAGCGCGGCCCGCTCGTCGGGATCCTCGTGGGGTCGGAGTCAGACCGGGAGCGGATGGAGCCGGCGCTGCAGGAGCTCGACGACCGCGGGATCACACACGAGTTCCACGTCCTCTCCGCGCACCGAGATCCTCGGGCGGTCGCGGAGTACGCCTCGACCGCCGCCCTCCGCGGAGTTCGCGTGATCATCGCCGGCGCCGGCATGGCGGCGGCGCTTCCGGGGGTCGTCGCTTCGTACTCAGAGCTGCCGGTGATCGGCGTCCCGTTGAGGTCGAGCAAGAGTGTCGGCGACGGCATGGACGCCTTGCTCTCCATCGTCCAGATGCCGCCCGGCGTTCCGGTCGCGTGCGTCTCGATCGACGGCGCCCGAAACGCCGCGATCCTCGCCGCCCGGATCCTCGCTCAGGGCGGGGGGCTGCCCGCGTCCGAGGTCTGAGAATCGCCTCGAGCGTCGGCCTGAGGGCTGTGTAGAGTCGGATCGGTGATCGCCCGCTACTCGCGCCCGGCCATGGCTCGTGTCTGGTCGGACGAGAGCAAGCTTGCGCGCTGGCTCGAGGTCGAGCTGGCGGCACTCGACGGGTGGGCCTCCGTGGGGGCGGTTCCGGACGAGGCGGCGCGGGAGATCCGGGCGCGTGCGGAGGCGCCGACGCCAGAGCGGGTCGCGGAGATCGAGGAGCGGACGCAGCACGACGTCGCGGCCTTCGTGGACGCGGTTGCGGAGCCGCTGGGGCCGGTGGGACGCTGGTTCCACTATGGGCTGACGTCGTCCGACGTCCTCGACACCGCACTGTCGCTTCAGATCCGGGAAGCGGGAGCGCTGATTCTCGAGGGAATCGAACGCACGCTCGCGGCCGTGCTCGAGCAGGCCGAGCGCCATCGCAGGACGCTGATGATGGGGCGGACACACGGCGTGCATGCCGAGCCGACGACGTTCGGGCTCAAGCTGGCGGGCTGGGCCTGGGAGCTCGCCCGGGCCCGGATCCGGGTCGAGCGGGCGCTCGAGGGGCTTCGCGTCGGCAAGCTCTCCGGCGCCGTCGGAACGTACTCGGCGATCGACCCGGAGGTCGAGCGGCTCGCGTGCGAGCGGCTCGGACTCGAGCCGGCGCCGTCGTCCACGCAGATCCTCCAGCGCGACCGTCATGCGGACCTCCTTGGCGCGCTGGCAATCACGGCTGCGTCGCTGGAGAAGTTCGCGCTCGACATCCGTCACCTCGCGCGGACCGAGGTTCGTGAGGTCGAGGAGCCGTTCGGCCGCGGTCAGAAGGGCTCATCGGCGATGCCGCACAAACGCAACCCGATCGTCGCCGAGCGCATCTGCGGGCTCGCCCGCGTCGTCCGCGGCGCAGCTCTCGTCGGACTCGAGAACGTCGCGCTGTGGCACGAGCGCGACATCTCGCACTCGTCCGCCGAGCGGGTCGTCGTGCCCGATGCGTTCCTGGCGCTCGATTACATGCTCGACCGCTTCGCCTGGCTCCTCGAGGGCCTGGTCGTCCGGCCCGAGCGCATGCGCCGCAATCTCGAGGCGAGTCACGGCCTCTTCTTCAGCCAGCGCCTGCTGCTGGCCCTCGTCGAGAGCGGCCTAGAGCGTTCCAAGGCCTACGAGCTCGTTCAGCGAAACGCGATACGCGCCTGGGAGGAGGAGCAGGACTTTCCCGATCTCGTCCGTTCCGACATGGCGATCTCCGCCCAGCTCGATGCCGCGGCCCTCGGCGCTGTCTTCGATCTCGAGGCTTACACCCGCCACGTCGACGTCGTCTTCGACCGCCTGTCCGCCCTCGTCCCAAAGGAGGAGCCCATACATGCCTGAGACCCATCTCGCGAGCGGCAAGGTTCGCGAGCTCTACGCGCTCGACGACGAGCGGCTGCTGCTTGTCGCCAGCGACCGGATCTCGACGTTCGACGTCGTGTTGCCCACAGAGATCCCGGACAAGGGCCGCGTCCTCACCGGCCTCTCCGCGTTCTGGTTCGCGCGAACGCGGGAGATCGTCGACAACCACATGCTCGCAATTCGCGCCGACGGCCGGTCGACGGAGTGCCGGCGCCTCGAGATGCTCCCGTTGGAGTGCGTCGTCCGCGGCTACCTCACGGGGTCAGGGTGGAAGGACTACCTCGCGAGCGGCGAGGTGTGCGGCCACGAGCTGCCCGCGGGCCTGCAGGAGTCCGCGCGGCTTCCGGAGCCGCTCTTCACCCCCTCGACGAAGGCCCAGACCGGCCATGACGAGAACATCACGCGAGCGCGGGCCGTCGGGCTGGTCGGCGAGGAGCTCGCCTCGCGTGTGGAGCAAGTTTCGATCGCCCTCTACCGCTTCGCTGCAGAGTGGGCTGCGGCGCGCGGGATCCTGATCGCCGACACGAAGTTCGAATTCGGTCTCGACGCCGACGGAAAGCTCTGTCTCGGAGACGAGGCGCTGACGCCCGACTCGTCGCGTTTCTGGCCGGCCGACGAGTACGAGCCGGGGCGAGGCCAGCCGTCCTACGACAAGCAGTTCGCTCGCGACTACTGCGAAACGGTCGGCTGGGACAAGGCCGAGCCAGGGCCGGAGCTCCCGGCCGACGTCGTCGACGGCACACGTGCGCGTTACATCGAAGCGTTCGACCGACTGACAGAGCTCCCGTTCGACCGGTACCTCGATGATCCCGAGGGGGTGCTCCGATGAGGGCGACCGTGCTCGTTCGCCCGAAGCCGGGCATTCTCGATCCGCAGGGTCAGGCGGTCGAGAGCTCACTCCGGCAGCTCGGGTTTCCCGTCGGCGACGCGCGTGTCGGGCGCGTCGTCGATCTGGAGGTCGACTCGCCCGACCCGGTCACGGCACGCGCCGAGGTCGAGCGGATGTGCGAGCAGCTCCTCGCCAACCCTTTGATCGAGAGCTACGAGATCGAGCTCGAGGGTGCTTCGTGAGCAAGCCGAGGATCGCGGTCGTCGCTTTCCCCGGCTCCAACGACGACCGGGACGCGCTGCATGCGCTCGAGGCGGTGGGAGCAGAGGCGGTCGCCGTGTGGCATGCCGACGAGCACCTTCCCGACGTGGCAGGAGTGGTCCTCCCCGGCGGGTTCTCGTACGGTGACTACCTTCGGTGTGGCGCCATCGCCCGCTTCTCGCCGGCGATGCGAGCTGTCTCCGAGTTCGCCGCGAGCGGCGGTCCCGTACTCGGGATCTGCAACGGCTTCCAGATCCTTTGCGAGGCGGGCCTGCTCCCCGGCGCGCTACGGCCGAACGCGTCGCTCTCATTCGTTTGTCGTGATGTCGATCTCCGCGTCGAGCGCACGGACACGCCGTTCACGGCGCTCTGCGAACCGGACCAGGTCCTCAGGATCCCGATCAAGCACGGGGAGGGCTGCTGGTTTGCGGACGACGGGCTCCTCGCCGAGGTCGAGGCGAACGGGCAGATCATCCTCCGTTACGAGAACAACCCGAACGGCTCGGTCGCCGACATCGCCGGCGTCGTGAACGCGGAGCGGAACGTCATTGGCCTGATGCCGCATCCCGAGCATGCGGTCGATCCTCTGCTGGGCTCCACGGACGGCGCGCTCATCCTCAGCGGCCTGCTCGAGGCCGCGCGGGATCGCACTGTGGTCGAAGTACGCGTCTAGGCGAGCTCACCTCCCCCCACGAACCCGAGGGCCGCAGCCAGCGAGGGGTGGTCATTGAGGCGATCCCGCAACCGCTTCAGATCGGCGCTGCGGAGCGTCACCGGCCCGCGCCGAGCCGTTCCGTCCGTCGTGTAGGCGAAGCGCACGAGCCAGTCGCCCTTGTCGTCCTCGAGCAGCTGGACGACCGAAGCGAAGCGCTTCTGCCCGGCCCGCTGCGGCAGCGTGACCTCCTCGAGCAGCTTGGCGGTACCCCAGGCGGTCGTGATCTTGGTCATGTCGCGACGCTAGCTCCGAAAACCGCGCGCGTGGGCGACTCCTCTGTGACGAAGGTGCGCCGGGTTCAGGCGACGCGGCGGAACCCGACCCGATCTGTCCGCGGGTCGAGCGGGCTGGCCTCGAGCCCCGACGCCACCGGCGCCAGGTTGAAGCCGCCGGGCGCCACGTCGTTGGACGAGTCCGGATGAAAGAGCGAGGCGAGATACTGGATGTGGCCGCGTCCCACGCCGAGCTCGAACTGCCCGCCGCCGTACATCCCGATGCCGTTCTCGGCGCAGTAGTCATAGGTCGCGAACAGCCGCTCGACCGACCCGAAGCGCGAGGGCTTGACGTTGATCGTCCGGGGTCGGAACGGAAGGCTTTCGATGTCCGCAACGGAGTGGATGGGTGCGTCCCAGGTGATCCGGTCGCGATGCGACTCGAGGACCGCGTCCGTCTCCTCGGTCATCGCGGGATCCTCGATCCACGCTCCGGGGAAGCCGTCGGCGACTCTTCGATAGAGCTCTGCGTCGGGCGGGTTGTCCACGACTGTCCCGGAGTACTGGCCCTTCAGGTCGACGACGTCCACGCGGTCGAGCTCACCGAGCTCCGTGACGAGCTCCGCCGACCAGTCCGGCACGGGGTCGAGCTTGAATCGCATCTCGGGGTAGCCGGCCAGCAGCTCCCGGATCGGCGCCGTCGTCGAGGGCTCGCCCAGTCGGAGCGAGACGATGAATCGGACCGGCTGTGGCGAGCGGTCGAGCGCATCCGGCAGCGACCGCCCCGCCTGCCGCAGCGAGAGATCCAAGGCTGCGCTCTCGAACGCCCAGCGACGGTAGTCGCGGAAGGCGTCCATTCCCGGGGGCTCGGGCCACATGTCCAAGCCGTCGAGATGCTCCGAGAACGAACGGATCGTCCACTCCCCCTCGAGTAGGAGCGGAGGAGCGGCTCGAAGGCTGTCGTGAGCCGCACCGTCATACGTCACGTCCTCGCCGATGCCCTCCGCCCCGCCGCCGCGCAGCCTGACCTGCGTCGTCGTCCGGACGAACTCGCTCGAGACGGCCTGTTCCAGCTGCTCCAGCTCACAGCTCTCGACGAGCAGCGGCAGGTCCGCAACCTGATCGAAGGTGGACACAATGACGAGTATGTCGATGGGGGCCCTCCTCGCCGCGACACTTCTGGCCGCCATGGCAGGTTGCGGCAGCGACGAGCGGCGTGAGGTCCGGCTCCTCGCCCCGGCCGGCATCGTGTCCGACGCGGACTCCGCTCGCTTCGAGCGGGAGACGGACTGTCGCGTCGACCTACGGGTCTACGACCCAAACGAGGATCTCGGGCCGATCGCGAAGCGGCGAGACAGCGACGCAATCGCAGTTCCCACCCGGGACGGCGAGACAGCACACGTCACAGACGAGATGGCCCGCCTGATACTGAAGGACGGGGTCGTCGTCACGATCCCGACTCGACTCGCAGCCGCGCTCGACCCGGTCGAGACGCAGCCCGCCGGGCAGCGCCGGTTGACATGGACGATTCGGGAGGAAGGCCACAACGACGACTGCGCCCGTCACTGGATCGCCTACGCGACCTCCCAGTAGACCTCGGAGTCGAGGAGCGCGAGAAACCCGTCCGGATCGGACACGACCTGCGCGGAACGGCGGACAGAGGAATCCGACAGGATCGCGTCCGTGCTCGGCGAGGTGCCCTCGGAGGCGTGGGCCGAGCTCGAGAAGGGCCGTGGGAATGCGTTAGCGCAGGCGTAGCTCGAAGTACGTCGTTCCGTGGACCGGGTTGGGGCGGTAGGCCTCGATCTCCTCGAAGCCAAGGGACCGGTAGAGGCAGCGGGCAGCCGCCATCGTTGGAAGCGTGTCGAGGCGCATGGACTCGTAGCCGGCTTCGCGTCCGGCCTCGACGATCGCCCCGGCCAGCCGGCGTCCCAGACCTGTCCCCTGGAACGCCGGGCGGACGTAGAGCCGCTTCATCTCGCAGACGCCCGGCTCGTAGGGACGGAGTGCGACGCAGCCGGCTGGGTCGCCGTCCTCGAGCGCGAGAAGCAGCCGCCCGCGGGGCGGGGCGTAGTCGCCGGGCAGCTCCGCGAGCTCGCTATCGAAGTCCTGAAACGAGAGGTCGACCTCGAGCGAGGCGGCGTACTCCGCGAAGAGCTCCCGTACCGCAGGCAGGCGGTCATCCGTGTGGCCGTCGACAATCCGCAACCCCACCGAGCCGCGAGGGTATCTGCCCACAGAGTTTGCGCCCGGGGCGGCTGATGTGACAATGGGCAACATGGCCCAGGTCCTCGAACCCCTGGAGGTCGCCCAGGACGCGGCCCTGCGCCAATCGTGGCGCGAGGCATACGACGCCTACGCCGGGCTGGACCCAGACGGGTTGAGCGCCGAAGACCTCGAGCGCTACGGCGAGGCGGCTTGGTGGACAGGGCGGCTCGTGCAGGCGATCGACGTTCGCCAGCGGGCGTACCGCGGCTACGCGGCCGACGGTCAGAAGCGCGACGCTGCTCGCGTGGCTCTCAGGCTCTCCTGGGACGAGTCAGGCCGCGGCGCGTTTGCCGTCTCGCACGGCTGGTTCGCGAACGCGCAGCGCTTGCTGGAGGACGAGCCGGAAGCGATCGAGCACGGCTATCTCGCACTCGTCCGCGCGATCAACGCGCTCTTCGCCGAGGGCGACTTCCCAGCCGCGATCGCCCACTTCGAGCGTGCCTTCGAGCTCGGCCGACGTTTCGGAGACCGTGACGCGCAGATGCTCGCCCTCGTCGGGAAGGGACGCGCGCTCGTGAAGAGCGGCGAGATCGACGCCGGTCTGGAGCTGCTCGACGAAGCGACCGCCGCCGCCGTGAGCGGCGAGCTCCAGCCGTACTCCTCGACGATCGTCTACTGCATGACGATCAGCTCCTGCCACGACCTCGGCGACTACCGTCGGGCGGCCGAGTGGACCGATGTCGCGAATCGCTGGTGCGATCAGCTCGACGTCACGGGGTTCCCGGGCGCCTGCCGCGTTCATCGCGCCGAGATCATGCGCTTCCGCGGCGATCTCGAGGCGGCGGAGAAGGTCGCGATGGCGGCGTGCCGGGAGCTCCAGGACTTCGAGCGTCAGATCACATCGGGCGGGTTCTACGAGATCGGCGAGATTCGCAGGCGCCTCGGCGACCTCGCCGCGGCAGAGGAGGCGTACGGAAAGGCCAACGAGCTCGGCAGCGATCCCCAACCGGGGCTCGCCCTGCTCCGGCTCGCCGAGGGCAAGGTCGGCGCAGCCGCGGCGGGAATCACCCGAAGCCTCGAGGAGGCCGAGCAGACCCCCGCGCGGCTCCGGCGCCTCCCGGCCCAGGTCGAGATCGCGGTCGCGGCAGGCGACCTCAAGACCGCCCGCGCGGCGGCGGCGGAGTTCGAGAGCCTGGTCGACTCGTACACGATCGGCGGCCGTCGCGCGCCGGCCTTCGAGGCGATCGCCAACCTCGCCGACGGCCGGATCCGGCTCGCGGAAGGGGACGCGGCAGGCGCTGCGCAGAGCCTGCGCCAGGCGCGTGACGGCTGGAAGGACCTCGGCGCGCCGTACGAGGCAGCCGAGGCGCGGTTATTGCTCGCGCTCGCCTTCCGCAGGCAGGGCGACGAGTACGCCGCCAAGCAGGAGCTCGAGGCCGCTCTGGGAACGTTCGAGCGGATCGGCGCCCGGCGCGACGCGGAGCGAGCCGGAGAGCTCCTCGGCCGGCAGCAGACGACGCGCACGTTCCTCTTCACCGACATCGTCGGGTCGACGAAGCTCCTGGAGTCGCTCGGGAACGAGAAGTGGAAGAAGCTCCTGGCCCGGCACAATGCCGTCGTCCGCGAGCAGATCGTCGAGCTCGGCGGTGAGGTCGCACAGCAGACCGGCGACGGGTTCTTCGCCGTCTTCGTCACCCCGAGGTCGGCGATCGAGGCGGCGATCGCGATCCAGCGCGCCCTCGATGCGGAGATCGTCGCCCCCGACGTGAGGATCGGCGCGCACACGGGCGCGGGCTTCGAGGAGGACGGCGGCACGAACCGCTACGGAGGCGAGGCCGTCCACCTCGCCGCGAGAATCGGCGCCGCCGCCGGGGCCGGCGAGATTCTCGTCAGCCGCGAGACGCTCGACGGCTCGGGATCGGGCCTCCGGCTCCTGGAGTCGCGCGCGGAGACCGCCAAAGGCTTCGAGCAGCCGGTCGACGTCATTTCGGTTGACTGGCGCTAGATCGGGCTAGGCCGCCCGGGTCGAGGAGACCCCGAGCCCGACGAACACGATCCCGGTCACCCAGCGCTTCACGCCGAGGTACCACCGACTGCGGCGCAGCCATACTCCGGCCGTGCCGGCGGCGAGCGCCCACAGCGTGTCCGATGAGAGCGCGATCACGACGAAGACCAGGCCGAGCGCGAAGATCTGCAGCGTCGCCGCGCCGGCGTCGGGATCCACGAATTGGGGCAGGAACGCGATGAAGAAGAGTGCCGTCTTCGGGTTCAGGACGTTCACGACCACCCCATCGACGAAGAGGCGCCTCTGTGACCTCGGTATGCGTATGAGGTCGTTCTCCACGGTCTCCTGCATAAGCAGGCGGCGGATCCCGAGGAAGACGAGATACGCGGCGCCCAGGTACTTCACGATCGTGAAGGCGGTCGCCGACGAGGCCAGGAGCGACGAGAGGCCGATCGTCGCCGCGAGCACGTGGACGAGGCCGCCGACGCAGATCCCGAGCGCGGAGACGACGCCGGCGAAGCGACCCTGGTCGACGCTCCGCGCGACGATGTAGAGCACGGCCGGTCCGGGCACGACCGCCAGTGCGAGTGCGGCAGCGCAGAAGAGTGCAAGGGTCGAGACATCCACGCGCGAAGCTTGCCTACTCGTCCAGGACGGTGAACAGTGTCAGCTGCATCCCGTCAGGAGCGCGAAGCCGGACGTTCCGGTGCCGCCACGGAGTCTCGACCAGATCGGCGAGCTGCTGCGCACCCGCCTCCGTGAGCAGGTCCGCCGTCGCGCCCGAGTCCTCGACCTCGAGGGCGAGGCGGACGGGGCCGGAGATGCCCCTTCGTCCGACCTCGACCTCGTCCACCAAGCCCGTCTGGTCGACGGACAGCAACTAGAGCGTCGCGCGCCCCGCGTCGAGGATGGCTCCGCTCCCGGTTTCCTCGTCCCACTCGTAGGAGACGGGCAGACCGAGGACGTCTCGATAGAAGCGGACCGCCTCCGCATAGTCCTTGACGGTGAGCGCGACGCGCAGCTCGCGGACAGGGCTCTCCGGCATGCCCGAGGAAACGCGCGAGGCTCGCTTATCCTTCCCGCGTGCCCCAGGGGAACTATCAGGCGCTCGCCCGCGAAAACGAGTACTTCCGCCAGGAGCTCGAGACGGGCGAGCATGCCCAGCTGGTCGTGATGACCCTCGCGCCGGGCGAGGAGATCGGCGAGGAGACGCACCAGGGCGACCAGATCCTCTTCTTCGTCGATGGCGAGGGCGAGGCGATCCTCGGGGGCGAGTCGAGCCCGGTTCAGTCCGGCGATTACGTGTTCGTCCCGGCCGGAACGCTCCACAACTTCGTGAACACAGGGGGCGCGCCGCTACGCCTGCTGACGACGTACGCGCCGCCCGAGCATCCGCACGGCACCGTCCACCGAACGAAGGCCGAGGCGGACGCCGCCGAAGGGGACTAGACGCGCCTGGCGACGCCGTGGATGTACGGCGCCGTGGTGATCGTGAAGAGCGACGAGGAGTGAAAGCCGCGCTCGAGGCGCTCGAGGTTGAACCCGGCAGCCTGGATCGCCGAATCGGTGTCCCGGGTCGTCTCGCAGCCCCCGAGGGCCTTCGTCCAGAAGAGCCGGTCGAGGACGCGCTGGAGGGTCCGGAACAGCACGTGCCTCGAGCGGACGTGCTCCCAGAAGCGGAGCTCTCCGCCTTCCCGCAGCACGCGCCGGAGCTCCTGGAGGACGACGCGCGGGTCGGCGACGCTGCAGAGGACGCCCATGACGACGACGGCGTCGAAGGATCCGTCGTCGGCGGGCAGCCGCTCGGCGAGGCCGTCGGCGATCTCGATTGGAACCATCGCGGTCCTCGCCCGCTCAGCGGCGGTTTCCCTCGCCGTGGCATCGGGCTCGACCGCGAGCAGCGCCGTGACCCCCGGCGGGTAGTGCTCGAAGGAGCGCCCATCGCCCGAGCCGACCTCGAGCACGCGCCCCTCGAGGCCGGCGAGGAGCCTCCGGCGCAGCTCGCGCGCGCCGGGATCGGGCCGCCGCTCCTCGCGCCGCTCGAGGAAGCGCGCGAAACGGCTTTGCTGCGGCCCGTAGAGCGTCGAGCCGGAGGACTCGGTCGGCGGCACGGACGGATGATGCCCGTTCATTTTTCTGCAGTCACGCCGCGCGCATTGCTCGCGTCGGACTCGGTGAGCTATCAAGCGGCGACTCGGGCCGATCAGCCGCGCTCGATCAGCTCGACGCGGTACTGATCTAGGTAGTTCTGAACGTTGAGTTGACTACGCGCCGTCCCGCTCGGCGCCTCCGCCCTGTGTCGGCTACGAACGCTGCAACATTTGCTGCATTGCAGAGGCGAGGAGGCGGCCGTCAGACGACCAGATCGAAGCCTTCCCGGCGACGAGCGCGCCGTCCGCCAGCGGAGCGACGGCGTCAACGAGCAGCCACTCGGATTCGGCGCCAGCGAGGTGGAAGCACATGATCAGATCCAGGCTCGGGGCGATGAACGGGAACATCGCATCGTGCGCGAACGTCGCCGCGGGGTACATGGCCGAATCCGCGGCGAGAAGCATCCTCGCGGCGTCGACAAAAGGGTCGTCGAGCGGCGGCCGAACGCGCAGTCGCGACCACACGAGCCAGCGGGCTTCCGTCGCCCGGGTCCACTCCGCCGGCTGCGGCGCGACCGGATGCACATCGAAGTTGCGCCAGAACGGAAATGGCGATTCGCCGCCAGGCAGGTGCGTCTCCCAGGGCTCAAGCTCCTCCGGGGGCGGTACGACGGGGGCCGCGGCCGCGTTGTGGTCAACGCCGACAAGCTCGCCGGCCGTCCATACGAGCGCCTCGACGATCGAGAGCTCGTTCTGGAGCAACGTCACCCTCATGGACTCGGCTCGCATCGATTGGCGCAGCGACTCCACGCGGATGTCGACGCGCCCGACCTGCCCCGGACGAAGGTAATGGCACGCAACGCTTACGGGCCGCCGAAACGACGATGCCGCCCCAGCCGCCCGTAGAGCGACCGCGGCGATGAACCCGCCCTGCGGACCCCAGATGTCCCATCCCTCGGCGAGACTCGCGACGTAGCGCCCATCCTGCTTTGCGACCGCACTGTCGATGCCGAAGTCGGACAACACCGGAAGCTAACACCGTGGCGGGCGAAGGCAGCGGGGACCGTGAGCAGGGAACCTTTCGCATCGGTACGTCTGTCCGCACCGTCTTCCAGCGGCGCGCTCAGCGACCGAGGAACGACCCACCCGGCCGCCTCGCCTTGCGGTCGTCTGCCGGCCTGCGGATCAGTGAGTTCCCGGATGCCGCAGGCCGGTGGGGCCGGCCCCATTTGTCGTGCGCAGCGTGCGGTGGGCGTGGGATCCACATCTCTCGCTACACGCCAACCGGCTACCGCCGCGACGAAGACGGCCGCCTCCACCGTGAAGAGCCGGCAGCGAGCATTGTCGCCGAAGCCTTTCGCCGCCGAGCAACAGGCTCATCGTGGGCCGAGCTGACCTGCTTTACGCCGGGATCGATAAGCGCGTCTACGAGCTGAGACGCATCGACAACCACCGTTGGCGCTGGACCGATATCGGCGCGGGACTTCCGCCCGCCCCGGTGTACGACCTCTCGGCACAGCCAGTCACTGACCGGGCCGGCCGGCAGCTCGTGCTCATCCGCAGCGCGGTCGCCTCGCGAGGAATCTACGAAAGCGCCCGCCGACCCGGAGACGAGATGGTGTCGCCGCCCGAGTCGCTCTACATGCGAAACAGCACCCTCGACCTCCGATGGCTATCGACGGATACCGAGGTGCCCGGAACCCTCTCACGGCGGACGAACGGGTGTGGCACTGGCAAAGCCCCGACATCAAGCTCGACACGGGCCATCCATCAAGGGACCGCCTCCGCCCCGTCTGGTACCAGCGCGACCCCGAGGCTTCATTCCCACTTACGCATATCCAGTTTGAGCTGCTTGGCGACAACAGCCGCGCAGTTCCCGCCGGCTCCCGCGCATGGGTCGATGTGCAGGTGCACAATCGCCACCACACGGCCAGCGGCCCCGTCAGCGTTTGGGCGCTCGCATGTCCGGCAGCGGCTGGCGTTCCGAGCCTGTTCCACCGGACCTCAGCACCGGGCGAAGACCCTCCGAAAATCCCTTTAACTTCTGGGCCCAGTTCCGGCCGGACGGCACGATCGAACCATCGCTCCCACCTTAGAGCCCATGGAAAGCGGTCGGCAACCCGCAAGTCGTGGAAGGTATTAAAGCCGACCGCCCGCGGATCGTTTCCTGGTCGTGGAGCGTGCCAACGCTCCCCCCGCGGGATGACCGGAGGCCATTTCTGTCTCGCAGTTTTCATTCACTCCGCCGCGAGCCCTTTGCATGCCGTAACTGGGGACTTGGACGCCGTCTGCGTCGCGAACCAGCAGGTTGCTCAAAAGAACCTCCACTTAGCCGTCCCTGCCTCGTCCCCCGCCGGCGACACGACCGGTTCCTCCGGAGGAAGAGGCGGAGGAGGCATGAGCAGAGTCGAGTTTCACAACCCCACGCCTGAGTGGCGCACATCGAACCTCCTGATTGATCTCCGCCGCCTGCCGCAGAAAACGCGCGCGCGGCTCGACGTGAAGGGACTCGCCCCCAAGCGAGTCACAAGCAAATACCTCAAGGCGGCACCTCCGAAAGTCACCGTTAAGGGCGCCGCTTCAGCCGCTCATAAGCGAGCCGGCGTCTACGTCGAGGCATCGGGCGGCAAGGTCATCGAGATCGGCGGAGTGCTGCTACCGCCGGGGTGGCTATTAAGGGCGAACGTCCATCTTCGACTGCCGCAAGGGCCGTCGAAGACGAAGGAGCCGCGTATCGACGTTCTCCAGGTCAGCGACGGCATCGTCGTCGGTGGTAGTACCTTCGTTTGCACGGCCCAGCGAAGCCGATCGTCACACTTCCGAAGTTCGAGGCCGAAGAAGACGAGGCGGAAATCAGTCCATTCGTCACACCGCAGTGGGCACTCGATCGAGCGGTTGAGCGTGTCCGGGTCGCCCGACGTGGCGCCGCCACAAGCGGTTGCAAGCACGCCTTCGAGAGCCGCTAGTACCGGGGTGCCGCCTGACTCCGGATTAAAGGGCTCGCCTTCCTCGTAGCGAGTGAAGTCGATCGCGAAGGCGTCATCGTCCTGATGGGTGTCTGCCTGGTGGTAGTAGAACCCGGGCGGCCCGACCGCACGGGTTTTCCGAGAACCGCCGTGCGGCCACGCCGCCGAGGATCGGGCTGGCTCCGACTACAAGCCTGCTCTGTTCGATGAACTCGCTGAGGCGTCCCGCAGTGCAGCTCTTGCTTCCGGCCACCGGGCGAGCAGGCGCAGGGGAAGCAGCTGATTGGTCTGGCGCTCGCCAGGACGCCAGCGCCAGTAGGGGTTGGCTCCGCGAGAGCAAGGCCCTGCCAGTGCCAACCCCGCGCGCTGTGCGTGAGGACGAAAGCGACGATCCCGCGGAACCACTCGCCGAGCAGCCGGATGTGACGAGGTACTCCGCTCCCCGTAGTGGACGGCCGCCCAGCGCACCGGCCGGCTCCAAGCGAGGTGTGGTGACGCGCGCTTACCGAGCGCGAACGCCTCCCTGAGCGCGTCCAGCGGGGTCTTGTGCCCCGATGACTCGGGCGGAGTCAGTCAGTACCAGTCGGACCGGTTCGCCAGGATCACGCTCGGCCTGCTGAAGCAGGCTAGGCGCTGAGAGAAAGCGCTCCATCGGCGGCGGCCCCAAGGGAGAGCTCGCGCCCCTCGCGCAGGCCGAGCTCGAGGTCGGGGTCGCGCCGCGCGGAAATTCGTTCGAGAAAGCGCTCCCGCTCGCTCTCCCATCCCGGCACGGGCCCGCGCGTCTCTTCCGCCTCGACCGCGCCCCACAGGCGGCCT
>DATFOC010000079.1:0-5301 GCA_035265935.1 Gaiellaceae bacterium | reverse complement strand
CGCTCGGCGAACACGTCTACGTGCCGAACGTGATCCGGCTTGAGGATCACAACGATCGTCGGCGGCTTCGCGTCGAGTCGTTGCCAGAGGGCGTCTTCGTCCTCGTGCGGCTTCAGCGGTTCGATCACGGCGACCTCGCCGCCGGATTCGACGACCGTGGACGTGACCGGCCCTTCCCAGCCGTCACCGCCGTGGCGATCGGGGTAGTGCGGCCGCCAGATCCAGAGTCCGGGCGAGATGTCGCGGATCTCCACGATCCGGACGCTAGTCGTTAGGCGCCGCGCTGGCTGAACCAGCGGCCGTGCTCGTCGTCGTGGAAGACGACCACGTTCTGGCCGCTCTCCAGGACGACGTCGAAGTAGCGTCGATTGATCGGCTGCTCCGTCCACCAGCGGTCGAGCACGCGCCACTCCTCCCGAATCAGCTCGACTGCGAGGCGGTTGACGAGACGCGGCGCCCCGTCTGCCTCTGGCTCGACGAGGGCGGGTCGCGGTTCGTTTAACCGTCCTGCGGTACGAAGAGCGCTCGCGCTTCCGGTATGCGAGACCACGGGGCCACTTCGACCACGGTTGCGACCGCGCCGCCGCCGGTCGAAGCCTTGACCTGACGAAGGCCTTCACGGAGGCGGTTTTGGAGCTCGGCGCCCTCGGTCTTGACGAGCTCGAGCTGCCGGCCGGTCTCCTCGGTCAGCTCGACGAGCTCGAGGCGAAGTGCCCGGACCGGCGCCGGCAGCTCGGCGATCTTCGGGCCGAGCGCGATCCGGATCCGATCGTGATCGCCGGCGGGATCGCGGAAGGTCAGCGTCCGGCGCCAGGAGGCTCCGCCGACGAGTCGTGCCGAAAGTGCGACTTTTCGGACGAAGCGGTCGGCCCGCTCGGGGCGGTTAACGGCCTTTTCGGCCAGAGTGGCGAGGGCGCGGCGGAGCGTGAGCTCGTTTCCGACCGCCTCGGGGAACTCCAGCACCTCGACCACCTCGGCGGGCGGCCGGCGCCCGCGGATGCGACCGCGCTTCCCTCCTCTCGCCTGGCCCCAGGCGCTCCGGCCGTCCGGTCCCAGTCGTTCGGCAACGGCAGCGCCCGGGAGCCCGGCAAGCTGTCCCACCTTCTTCACGCCGAGCGCCTCCAGCTCCTCGCGGCGTCGCTCGTCTAGCCCGAGCAGGTGGAGTGGAAGCGGGGCGAGGAAGTCCTGCGTGTGCTCGTCGGAGACGACGAGAACCTGGCCTGGGCGCGCGACGTTGGCTGCCGCAAGGGCGGCGAACCGGCGGGTGGCCGCACCAACGCGCGCGTCCCAGTGTGAGCCGACCGCAGCGAGAGCGCGCTTCAGCGCCGGCTCGAGGCCGCCGTAGAGGCGTTCCACCCCGCGCGTGTCGAAGTAGGCGGTGCCGAGCTGTGCGGACTCAACGGCGAACCCGTTGTCCTCGAGCCGGCGAACGATCTCTTCCCAGTCGCGTTCCGCGCCGGCCGGATCGGGCTCGACGAGAACGAGCTTCGGACAAGTCGCGAGCGCCTCCCCCATCCTCATCCCCGGCCGGACGCCGGCCTGGTGAGCCGCGGCGGTGACGGGCCCGATGAGCAGCTCAGCACCCTCGGGAGGCGCGAGAGCGGCGGGCTGGAGCCCGAGGCTAGGCCACGAGCGAAGTGCGGCGCGAAGCTCGAATCCGGGGATGGCGAGACAGGCAATCATGACCGAACACGTGTTCTAGCACGAACATATGTTCGGTGTCAAGTTCGCTTACCTCTGCCTTCTCCGGAGGCGCATCACCTGACGACAGGTGGCCTAACCTTTCGCGCAATGGTGCGAGAGTGGTTGAAAGAACCTCCGGGGCCGTTCGGCGAACGACTCTGCATCGGACGACGCCAGGAGAGAGCGGCGAATGGACAGCGAGAGGGTCGATCGCTCTGCGGGTCGCGTCATGGGCGTCTACGGAGATCTGGGCCGACCGTACCTGGCCCGGAGACCGCCGCCGAAGACCGGCCGCCGCGGGACTAGCCGACGATTTCCGCCGCCCCGTCCACCATCCGCGAGAAACGCGGGACGACGTCGATCGTGTTCTCCTGCGAGCAGAACTCGATGTCGGCCTCGAGGCCGGTCGGACCGTATGTTCGCGCCATGATCCCGTCCCACGCGGTCGGGAACGAGCGCGCCAGGGTCCCCGACGCCTTCGCCGCGTCCGTGACCTCACCGTCGAGAAGGTCGACGATCCGGCCGGCGCAGTACGCGTCGTCCAGCGCGAACCGGCCCTGGAAGCCAGCGCAGACGATCACACAGTCATCGTCTACAGCACCCGCAGCCGCCGACAGGTTCAGGAGCGAGCCCAGGAACACCGTCTCGCACGCAGCAGCCGCAGCGAGAACCGCCCGCGTCCCGTTCGTGGTCGAGTAGATCAACGTCGAGCCCCGCGGCTCGAGCACCTCCCGCGGCGAGGCGCCGATGTCGAACCCCTCGATCCGAACCGCGCTCCGCTCGCCGCCCAGCAGCCCCTCCCCCAGGTGCTCGCGCAGCGCCCGCGCGTCCTCGATCTCCCCGCAGCAGTAGACCCGCTCGTAGCCGCTCGCGAGGGCCTGCGCGATCGTCGACGTCGCCCGCATGACGTCCACCACGACGGCGACCGGCGCCTCCAGCACTTCGTCCGGCGTGAACGCGACATGGACTCTCACGGCCGCACTACGCTACAGCCGCCCCTTGGCTGCGCCCGCCGAACCGATGTACTGCTACCGCCATCCCAACCGGGAGACGCTCGTCTCCTGTTCGGAATGCGGCCGGCCGATCTGCGAGGACTGCATGACCTTCGCGCCGGTCGGGATCCGCTGTCCCGACCACTCCGGCGTGGCGCAGGGCTCCGCCCGGGTCACGCAGGAGATGCGCCGCGCGAGCTTCGAGGGCACGGGTGCCCTGGTCACGAAGACGCTGATCGGGATCAACGTCGGGATCTACCTCCTCGAGCTCGCCCTCGGAGGGCGGATCAACGGCACAGGCAACGAGATCTACCGAGAGGGCGTCCTCTACGGGCCGCTGGTCGCCAACGGGGACTACTGGCGGCTCGTCAGCGCGATGTTCCTCCACTACGGGCCGATCCACCTCGGATTGAACATGCTCGCGCTCTGGTGGTTCGGCGCCGCCATCGAGCAGGTGCTCGGACGAGGCCGCTATCTGCTGCTCTACATCGTCTCGGGCCTGGCCGGATCCGCAGGCGCACTCCTCTTCGCACCAGAGAGCCTCACCGTCGGCGCCTCGGGCGCGATCTTCGGGATCCTGGGCGCGGCCTTCGTGCTCGAGCGGCAGCGGATGTACGTCCTCGGCGGCGGAGCCCTGTCGATCATCGTCCTCAACCTCGCGTTCACGTTTTTCATCCCGGGCATCTCGATCGGAGGCCACATCGGCGGGCTGATCGGCGGCGCCATCGGCGTCCTCTCGCTCTCGCGCTTCGGACGCGGGCATGCCGTCTACGGCAGGCCGGGCATCCTCGGCGTCGGCGGCCTCATCGCCATCGGAGTCGCGAGCGTGCTGGTCTCCTATTGGAGCGTCCAGGAGTACGTGGTCTAGCGCGGCGGAGTCGACGGACGCCCGGCCGGTCGACTCCGCTCGCGCGTGTGATCGTTCGTTGTCACCTAGCTGTTCAGTGACGGACGGCTGGCGCGGTAGGCGCTGGGTCGCAGCGCCAGCTTGCTCAGCGCGATCCGCATGATCCGGCGTCTCCGCCGGCGGGTCATCGGGCGCCGCGCGTCGCGCGCCAACTGCTCGATCCGCTCACTGCACATCAGGCGGCGAGTTTCCTGGTCGTAGCTCGACACGTCTCCTCCTCCTTTCCACGTTCTCGTCGGTGCGGGGATGTGGCATCCAGCTGATGCCTGTCGTGTGAACCACCAAGTGGTTCTCCTTTCTGGTCTGGAGCGGCGGGCGAGAGCGCTTCGGCTCCGCAACTCGGGCGCCCGGGACGCGGAGCAGGCGTGTGAAGGTGCTCCGGCCCGCCGCGGGAACGGCCTTACCGTCCGCGACTGCGCGCCTGGCCTACCAGGCGACGAGGGCCGCGGAGAGGCGAGGCCCGTCATTGAGCGTGAAGTGCGTCAACGCCTCGACCTCCTTTCCGTCGGCTGCCGGGCCTCGAGGCGGCCCGACGTGGAAGCCAACCATCCTGCGCCTCGCAGATCGATCTGTCAAGGCCGCGACGAATGGCTCGAGAGCTCGACGACGAACGTCGCGCCCTTCCCAGGCCCGGGCTCGACCCGGAGTCGGCCACCCATCCTGCGCGTCAGCTCGCGGGAGATGTACAGCCCCAAGCCGGTCCCGCCCGACAAGCGCGTGAGCTGCGGTCCTGCTCGGTAGAACTTCTCGAAGATCCTCTCGCGCTCGCCCGGTGCAATTCCAGGCCCCGAGTCGCTGACCGCGATTGAAACGAGCCCGTTGCTTGTCCCCGCGGAGATCCGGACGGGGCTCCGGCCGTGCTTGGCGGCGTTGTCGATGAGGTTCAAGAGGACTTGCTGGATCCGGTCGGAGTCCCCTGCCGCACGACCCACGTCAGCGGCGATCTCGACCTGCATCTCCATGTCCTTCGGAAGGTGCGACCGCATCGCCTGGACCGCGGACTGCACGGCCGCGCCCACGTCGACCGGCTCGTGATGCACGGTGATCTCGTCGCGGTCCAAGCGCGTCGTGAGGAGAATCTCCTCGGTGATCTGGCTGAGCCGTGCCGCCTGTGTCGCGATCATCTCGATGAGCTGGCGCCGCTGCTCGGGCGATATCTCCTCCCGGCGCAGCAGCGTCTGAGCCGCGCCGTAGACCGCGGTCATCGGTGTGCGCAGCTCGTGCGAGATCGTCGCGACGAAGTCCGTCTTTTCCTCCTCGAGCCGGGTTTCCACGGTCACGTCGCGGAACGCGTAGACGACGCCGTCTGTGATCCGGACGGCGACGAACGAGAGCCAGAGGTCACGACCGCCGAGCTCGACTGGAAGCGTCACTGGTCTGGCCATGGCGTCCTGCGCGGCGACCTCGACGCGGTCGGCGAGTGCGGCCGAGGCCGGGACGACGTCCACGAGCTTCCGCCCCAGAACATCATCTGCCGAGAGCCCGGTCATGAGCGCGGCTGCGGCGTTCCAGAGCCGGACGACTCGCTGATGGTCGACGAGGAAGATTCCGTCGCCTACAGCCTCGAGGACGTGTGCTGCCTGCTCGCGTTCTCGGGCGACGGCACGGGCAGCCGCTTCGGCAGCCTCGAGCCGTAGGCGTTCCTGGTGAAGGCGTGCGTTTCGCACCGCGGCGCCCATCTGCGCGACGAGCCCGTCGAAGAGGTCGAGGTTGTCCTCG
>DATFOC010000078.1:0-7353 GCA_035265935.1 Gaiellaceae bacterium | reverse complement strand
CTCGCCCAGGCGGGGGTGTCGAGGACGTAGGCCTCGCCGAGGAGCACACGCCGGGGCTCGTACGCATCGGCGACACGGCGCCAGTCCCGCAGGATCTCGTGCGTCTCCGGACGGTTCATCGAATAGACACGCCGGAGGCCGTGTGCGCGCGTATCCGGGTCGTCGTCCTCGGTCGCGGGCGGATCGTCGCTCAGCTCCCGGTCCTTGATCAGCGCGTGACAGACGTCGATCCGGAGGCCCGCGAGGCCGCGGTCGAGCCAGAAGCGGAGTATGCGCTCGAACTCGGCTCGCACCTCGGGGTTCCACCAGTCGAGATCGGGTTGCTCGCGCGCGAAGTTGTGCAGGTAGTACCGCCCCCGTTCCAGGTCGAGCGTCCAAGCGGAGCCGCCACCGAAGGTCGCCCGCCAGTTGTTCGGTATCTCGGCCGCCCAGACGTAGAAGTCAGGCCGCTCGCGGAACCATGGATGGCGGTTGGACGTGTGGTTTGGAACGAGGTCGAGGAGCACACGGATTCCGCGTCGACCGGCCTCTTCGACAAGCCGCTCGACGTCCGAGAGCGAGCCGAGATCCGGGTGGACGCCCAGATAGTCGGCGACGTCGTAGCCCCAGTCGACGTTCGGCGACGGGTGGATCGAATTCAGCCAGATTCCATCGACGCCGAGCCACTCGAGGTAGTCGAGCTTTGCGGTCAGACCCGGAAGATCACCGATGCCGTCCCTGTTCCCGTCGGCGAACGACCGGGGGTAGACCTGGTAGAGGACACCCTCACGCCACCAGCTCTGTGTAACGGGTTTCATTAGGCTGGAAGACTCTCGGGGCACGGCGGAGGAGGGTGGCCTTGGCTCAGATCGAGTACGACGGCGTCTCGAAGATTTTCGACGACGGGACCGTCGCCGTCGACACCCTCGACCTCACGATCGAGGACGGTGAACTGCTCGTCATGGTAGGTCCTTCGGGTTGCGGCAAGACGACCGCGCTGCGGATGCTCGCCGGACTGGAGGAGATCAGCGAGGGCGAGATCGTCATCGGCGACCGCGTCGTCAACGATCTCACGCCGAAAGAGCGCGATATCGCGATGGTCTTCCAGAACTACGCGCTGTACCCGCACATGTCCGCATACCGGAACATGGCCTTCGGGCTGAAGCTACGGAAGTTCGACAAGGCGGAGATCGACCGCCGGGTGAAGAGCGCAGCCGAGGTTCTGGGGCTCCAGGACGTCCTCGGCAAGCGCCCCCGCACCCTCTCCGGCGGCCAGCGCCAGCGCGTCGCGATGGGCCGGGCGATCGTGCGCGAGCCGCAGGCGTTTCTCATGGATGAGCCGTTGTCGAACCTCGACGCAAAGCTTCGCGTCGAGATGCGCGCGGAGATCGCGCGGATCCAACGGGATCTCGCAGTGACGACGATCTACGTGACCCACGACCAGACCGAGGCGCTCACGCTCGGCGAGCGCGTCGCCGTGATGCGCGACGGCGTTCTTCAGCAGTACGACGTGCCTCAGAGGCTGTACGACCACCCCGTGAACCTCTTCGTCGCCGAGTTCATCGGCTCGCCGGCGATGAATCTCGTCGGCGCGGACCTCGTGCGGGACGACGGCCGGCTCGAGGCGCGGTTCGGCAGCCATCGGCTCGCTGTCGACGATGGCCTCCTGGAGGCGCGACCCGCGCTCCGCGGATTCGAGGGCAAGCCGCTGATCCTCGGGATTCGCCCGGAGGACTTCGAACACGCGGAAGGTGAATCCGACGGTCAGATCTCGGCGCCCGTCGACATCAGAGAGGACATGGGCTCCGAGGTCTTCGTCCACTTCGCCGTGGACGGCCGGCCTGTGCACGGCGAGGATGTCAAGGCAGCCGTCGGGGCGGACACCGTTGACGTCCGCGGGGAGCACGGCACGGTCTTCGTGGCGCGACTGGGCCGGGGTGCGAGCTTCAGGGAAGGCGACAACGCCAGGCTGCGGGTCGCCCGCGACCGCCTGCACTTCTTCGACCCTGCCACGGGTCTGGGCATCTACCGCAACTAGGAGGGTTCGCCGAACCTCCTAACTGAAGACGCCGATCACCATCTGCAGGCCGTTGAAGGACATGTGCACCAGGATCGGTGGATACAGGCTGTCCGTGCGGTAGCGCAGGAGCGCGAGGCCGGCGCCGATCACGAAGAAGACGGGGATGCCCACGATCAGGCCGTGGGCCAGCGCGAAGGTCAGCCCGGTGATGACGATCGCCGCCCAGACTCCGAACTGGCCCAAGAGGTAGTAGCCCAGGCCGCGGAACGTGAGCTCCTCGGCGAGGGGGGCCGCGACTGCAATCGCGAGAAAGCTGAGGATGAGCGCGCCGACGCGGTCGGGCTGCCAGCCCGCCGGGTCGAGCCCCTGCTCCTCGCCGGCGTGGAAGATCGCCTCGAGGATCGCCCCGACGATGAACACCGCGACGAGCAGGCCGATCGTCAGCCCGCCCGCGCGCTTCCACGAGGTCGGCCGCTTGAGTGCGAACGTCTCGCGCCAGTCCAGGCCGCGGGCGATCACCAGCACGATCCCGATCAGCAGGGCGTAAACGAGCAGGCCGCCGAGCCCGAACTGGTACTGGTAGACGGCGTCCGACCGATCGGCGTCGTCCTCGGCGGCAGCGGCGGAGAGGAAGCCGATGAGGATGAGGGTGCCGACGAGCACCCACCAGGCGAAGAGCTTGCGCCCGAGCGCCTGCTCGCGGGGACGTGCGAGCTCCGGCTCGCTCACGCCACCCACTGCCAGAGGGCCCACTGTGCCGACACGACTCCGAGCAACACGGCGCTCACGACTACCACCCCGGTGTGCAGGCGCGGGCGGGAACCGAGCACGGCGAGCGCCATGAAAAGCGGGAAGACCACGAGCCCGAAGCGCTGGATCGAGAGCAGCGGCCAGCGTTCGGACGGCACGCTGAGCGGGATCGCCAGGCTCAGTGCCGCGAAGAGCCCGTACGGAGCCCCGAACTGGCGCCAGGCGAGAACGCTAAGCCCGGCGAAGAGGACGAGGAACGCTAGCTGAGCGAGGTTGATCGCCGCGACGCGGTCGGGGTCGGCGTCCTGGACGGCGCTCCAGTATCGGGTCGTGTCCGAGCTGGAGGCGAGCTGCCTGACGCCCGCCCAGCCGGCCCGAAGCCCTTCCCAAAGCCCTCCGAGCGGTCCTGCCGGAGCGAGCTCACGGCTCCAGGTCTGCTCGGCGCGGAGAAACGCGAACGGATCGCCGAGCTTCCACCAGAGGTAGAGCGGGTAGAGGGCGAAGAGCGCCGGTGCAGCGGCTAGCCGGAGCAGCGCGGCACCCCGGTTCGGCGCCCGCCACGCAAAGAGCACCAGCGCGGGGAGCAGAGCGACTCCGAGTGGCCGGGTCAGCCACGCCAGCCCGGCGGCGATGCCGGCGCCGAGGAAGCTCCCGCGCTCGGCGAACCAGAAGCTGGCGACCGCGGCGACCAGGAAGAGCGATTCGCTGTAGACGGCTCCGAGGAAGAGCGCGAACGGAGAGATCGCCAGGTAAAGCACCGTCCGACGTGCCCCGTCGTCGCCCAGGCGGAGCAGCGCTAGCCGGTCGAGCATCACGAAGGCTCCGAGACAGGCAGCGAGCGAGATCAGGACGCCCGCCAGAACGTAGTGCCCGAGCAGCACGCGGCCGAGCAGCCCGACGAGCAGCGGGTACAGCGGGTAGAAGGCGGCAGCCGCCTGCTCCGTGGCGCCGTAGCCGTCCTCGGCGATCCGGAGAAACCAGACGCTGTCCCATCGGGCCCAGACGTCGACCACGAGCCCGGCATCGCGCGTGTACTCCGGACGGTCCCAGCGGGCGACATCGGGATGCACGTTCGGCTCGAAGGTCAGGTACGCGAGAATGACGGCCGACCAGATCGCCGCCCGGCTCCACAGGAAGACGTCGAGAATACGGCCGATGGCGCCACGCTACTTCACCCTCGACGAGGCCAACCGGGCCGTCGCCGAGCTGCGGCCGGTCGTGGAGCAGATGGTCGAGCACCGCCGGCGCTTCCTCGATGCGCAGCAACGGCGCGGCGCGCTCACGGAGCAAGCGGGCTCGAACGGCGGGGACCTGACGCCCGGAGACTTCGCCGAGCTCGAGAAGGAGCTCGAGGAGGAGGCGACGACTCTGGCGGTCTTCATCGAGCGGATCCAGTCCGCCGGGGCGCAGGTCAAGGATCTCGACGACGGGCTCCTCGACTTCCCCTCTCTCCGCGAGGGTGAGGAGATCCTCCTGTGCTGGCGCCTCGGTGAAGACGAGATCGCGTTCTGGCATGGCCCCGAGGAGGGCTTCGCAGGCCGGAAACCGCTCTAGCGCGTCGAAGGAACGCCCGTGGACTGGACCCGCCTGATCGTCGTCTGCGCCGTGATCGTGGGCGCCGTGATCCTCGCGAAGCTTGTCGACACGCGGATGGCGAAGCGCGAGCTCGCGCCCGGCGCGGTGACCCGGTACCGGGTCCTCCGCCGCAGCATCATGGGCGTGATCATCTTCGTCGGCGTCCTGACGGCGCTGCTCCTGATCCCGCAGGTGCGGGCCGTCGCAGGCGGCCTGCTCGCGTCCACGGCGATCCTCGGCATCGTCATCGGCCTCGCCGCCCAGCGGACGCTCTCGAACTTCGTCGCCGGGGTGATGATCGGGCTGGCGCAGCCGATCCGCCTCGGCGACCGGGTGGCGGTGGTCGAGGGTGAGGGGATCGTCGAGGAGATCGGGCTCGTGTACACACGGATCCGCATGGACGACAGGACGCGGCTCGTGATCCCGAACGAGCGCCTGGCTGCCGATACCATCAGGAACTCCACCATCGCGAGCCGGGAGACGCTGGCCGAGATCACCGTCCCCGTGCCGCGAGACAAGGATCTCCGGACCGTGATCGACCTCCTCCGCGAAGCAACGAATCCGAGCGACGTCCTCGTGACCGCCCTCGACGCCGACGGTGTCGTCACGGTGCGGGCCTGGGCGGACGACGAGTCGGCGGCGCGCCGGCTCGAGAGCGATCTGCGCCTTCGCGCCCACTCCCGGCTGCTCGAAGCCGGCATTTACGCGTGAGCCCCTATCGCCGAAGCCGGTCGCGCAGCACGGGCCGGTTCGAGGACGAGACCTACCGCCGCCGCTCGCGCCGTCAGAGGCGCCGGGCCAAGACGCGCCACCGTCGGAAGCTCGCCCTGCTCGTTGCCGCCGTCGTGCTGGTCGTCGCCGCGATCGGGGCAGCGGGGATCACCGGCGCGGCGGCGATCGCGCCCCGCTGCGATCTCGACCGCCTTCGCCCGGTGGAGATCGGGCAGAACTCGTTCGTCTATGCGGCAGACGGCTCGCTGCTCGGCTCGATCCCCGCGGAGAAGAACCGGCAACCGGTGAAGTTGAACCGGATCAGCAAGTGGATGCGGCTGGCCACGATCGCGATCGAGGATCGCCGCTTCTACGAGCACAGCGGGATCGACCTCGAGGGGATCGCGCGGGCGCTCTCGAAGGACATCCGCGCCGGCAAGGTCGTCGAGGGCGGCTCGACGCTTACGCAGCAGCTCGTCCGCAACCTCTACGTCGGGAACGAGGTCACGTTCGAGCGGAAGGCGATCGAGGCCTGTCTCGCCGTCCGGCTCAACCGCCGGCGGTCGAAGGACTGGATCCTGGAGAACTACCTCAACACCGTCTTTTACGGGAGCCGGGCGTACGGCGTCCACGCAGCGGCGCAGACGTACTTCTCGAAGCCGGCGTGGAAGCTCGGGCTCGGCGAGGCCGCGCTGCTCGCGGGCCTCACCCAGGCGCCGTCGGTCTACGACCCGTTCAACAACCCGCGGACCGCCCTCGCCCGACGGGACCAGGTGCTTCGGGCCATGCTCGACCAGGGGAAGATCACGCAGCGCCAGTACCGGCAGGCAGTCGGTGACCGCGAGATCCGCCTTCGCCCCGGGAAGCTCTATACGCGGATCAGGGAGCCCTACTTCTTCAGCTACGTGCGCCCCCTGTTGATCGCGCAGTACGGTGCGAACACCGTTCGCTCCGGCGGGCTGCGCGTTTACACGACCGTCGACCGCCGCTTCCAGCAGGCGGCGCGGAACGCAATCCTCCGGACGCTGCCCTACCCCGACGACCCCGCCGCTGCGATCGTCTCGATCAACCCGGCCAACGGTGCGATCCGCGCAATGACCGCGGTCACCCCGGGCAAGCGCGGGAACCAGTTCAATCTCGCGTCCCAGGGTCGCCGGCAGGCCGGATCGACCTTCAAGGCGTTCGTGCTGGCGGCGGCAATCGCCGAGGGTGTCGATCCCGACTCGACGACCTATACCTCGCGCCCGTTCACCTACCAACCCGACCCGTTGAGCGAGCCGTGGGAGGTCTCCACGTATAGCCACGACTACCTCGGCACCGTGCCGATCTCGACCGCCACCCTCTCCTCCGACAACACTGTCTACGCGCAGCTGACCCTCGATCTCGGCCCTGAGAAAGTGGCGGCGATGGCGCACCGTCTCGGCGTCCGCTCGAACCTGAAGACGAAGGAGGGCGTCCACGTCCCCTCCCTCGGCCTGGGCTCGGCTGCGATCTCACCGCTCGACATGGCCTCGGCCTATGCCACGCTGGCGGCCGGCGGCATCTACTCGGAGCCGATGGCCATCCGCAAGGTCGTTCTGCCGGACGGGACCGAGGACAAGGACGCGGGCTGGGGCAGGCCGCAGCGGAAGCGCGTCGTCGCGGACTGGGTCGCGGACGAGGTGACGAAGATTCTCGAGGAGAACATCGACGTCGGCACCGGCACGAACGCGGGCGTCTTCTTCAGCCGCCCCGCCGCAGGCAAGACCGGCACGACGGACGAGCACACCGACGCCTGGTTCTGTGGCTACACGCCGAACCTGAGCACCACGGTCTGGATGGGATATCCGCAGGGGCAGGTGCCGATGGAGAACGTCCACGGGATCCAGGTCGCCGGCGGCACCTTCCCGACCATCATCTGGAACCTCTTCATGCGCTCGGCGATCGGGAACACCCCCGAGGTCGACTTCCCGGAGCCGGCGTCTGAGCCGACCTGGGTGCCCTTCGAGCGGGGCCAGTACGCGAACGACTCGTACTACGACGACGACGACGACGACGATTACTACTACGCGCCGCCGCCCGAGGAAGAGGAAGAGCCGGAGCCTCCGCCTCCGCCACCCCCGCCACCCGCGGACGACGGCGACAACTAGGGCGCCCTCCGAGCTGAGCAGGGCACTGCGGGCGGCCGCGGTCGCCGCGCCGGTGTACCTCCTGGCGTCGGTCATCCCTCCGGGAGGGCTCTTCCGCGAGCGGCGGTTCCGGGACGTCGGCCTCTACGGCGACTACGCCCAGTCTCTGCTCGACGGGCGCGTCCCCTACCGCGACTTTTTCGTCGAGTA
>DATFOC010000077.1:0-102890 GCA_035265935.1 Gaiellaceae bacterium | reverse complement strand
CGAGCGACTCGGCGATGTTGCGCGCGTCGGCGAGCTCGCGGAGCTTGTGCGCCTCGTCAGCGTGCGCTTCCGCGTCCTTGATCATCTGCTGGACCTCGTCCTCCTTCAGGCCCGAGCCGCCCTCGATCCGGATCTGCTGCTCGTTGCCCGTGCCGAGATCCTTGGCCGAGACGTTGATGATCCCGTTCGCGTCGATGTCGAAGGTGACCTCGACCTGCGGCATGCCCCGCGGCGCCGGCGGGATGCCGACCAGCTGGAACTTGCCGAGGGTCTTGTTGTAGAGAGCCATCTCGGACTCGCCCTGGAGGACGTGCACCTCGACCGAGGGCTGGTTGTCCTCGGCTGTCGTGAAGGTCTCCGCCTTCTTGGTCGGGATCGTCGTGTTGCGCTCGATCAGGCGGGTGAAGACGCCGCCCTTCGTCTCGATGCCAAGCGAAAGTGGAGTCACGTCGAGCAGGAGGATGTCCTTGACCTCGCCCTTGAGGACGCCGCCCTGGATGGCCGCGCCGACGGCGACGACTTCGTCCGGGTTCACGCCCTTGTGCGGGTCCTTGCCCGTCAGCTCCTTGACCTTCTCGGCGACGGCCGGCATGCGCGTCATGCCGCCGACGAGGACGACGTGGTTGATGTCCTTTGCCTCCAGGCCCGCATCGGACAGGGCCTGCTTCGTCGGGCCGACGGTCCGCTCGAGCAGATCCGCGGTCAGCTCGTTCAGCTTCGCGCGGGTCAGCTGGAGGTCGAGGTGCTTCGGGCCCTCCTGCGTCGCCGTGACGAACGGCAGGTTGATCTGCGTCGTCATCGTGGACGAGAGCTCGATCTTGGCCTTCTCCGCAGCCTCGTAGAGGCGCTGGAGCGCCATCTTGTCGGCGGCGAGATCGATGCCCTGGTCCTTCTTGAACTCGGAGACCATCCAGTCGACGACCGCCTTGTCGAAGTTGTCCCCGCCGAGGTGGTTGTCGCCGGCCGTCGACTTGACCTGGAAGAAGCCCTCCGCGAGCTCGAGGACCGAGACGTCGAACGTTCCTCCGCCGAGGTCGAAGACGAGGACGGTCTGCTCCTCCTCCTTCTCGAGGCCGTAGGCCAGCGCGGCCGCGGTCGGCTCGTTGATGATGCGGACGACGTTGAGGCCCGCGATCTTGCCGGCGTCCTTGGTGGCCTCTCGCTGTGCGTTGTTGAAGTAGGCCGGGACGGTGACGACCGCGTCGGTCACGGGCTCGCCGAGATATGCCTCGGCGTCGGCCTTTAGCTTCTGGAGGATCATCGCGGAGATCTCCGGCGGCGCGTACTCCTTGTCGCCGGCCTTGACCCGGACGTCGCCGTTCGGGCCCTTGACGACCTCGTAGGGCACGATCGTCATCTCTTCGGAGACCTCGTCGTGCTTGCGCCCCATGAAGCGCTTGATCGAGAAAATCGTGTTCTGCGGGTTCGTGACCTGCTGCCGCTTCGCGGGCGGGCCGACAAGCCGCTCCCCGTCGCCGGTGAACGCGACGACGGAGGGCGTCGTGCGCCCGCCCTCGGCGTTCGGGACGACGGTCGGCTCCCCACCCTCCAGCACCGCCATGCAGGAGTTGGTCGTTCCGAGATCGATACCGATGGTCTTTGCCATGTGTGCGTTTCCTCCGTCTCTGTGCTTGCCCTGCAGAAAATCTAAGCGGGATCGTAGCAAGTATTGCCGCACGTCGCTTCATGCTTGAATGCCGCGATCGTGGCCGACCCGCGCGTCCAGGAATACGCCCGACTGCTGGTCGAGCGCTCGATCGACGTCCAACCCGACTGGCAGGTGATGGTCATCTCGCAGCCCGCGTCGAGGCCGCTGCTCGAGGAGGTCGTCCGCCTGATCGGACGCCGCAAGGCGTACCCGATCGTCCGCTTCAGCTACGCGATGGAGCAGCTGCCGTTCAGCTGGACCTGGGCGAAGGAGGCGCCGCTCGAGCTCCTGGAGACAGTCGCTCCGGTCGACCAGTACGCCTGGGACAACGTCGATGCCTGGATGCTGCTCGGCGCGCCGGAAAACCCGCGCACCGGCGCCGACGTCCCGGCGGAGAAGCGCGACGCGCTCAATAAGGCCCACGCGAGGTTCCTCCAGCGACGCCTGCGGATGGAGATCCCCTGGGTGACCTGCCGCTTCCCCTGCGCCGCCCTCGCACAGGAGGCCGGCCTGACGAACGAAGCGTTCGAGGACTTCCTCTACGGCGCCGTCCTCCTCGACTGGGACGCTGAGGGCGAGAAGATGAAGCGGATCAAGGATCGCTTCGACCAGGCCGATGACGTAAGGATCGTGGGCGCCGAGACCGATCTCCGATTCAGCCTCGCGGGGCGCGAGGGCGAGGTCGACGACGGCCACGCGAACATGCCCGGCGGCGAGGTCTTCTATAGCCCGGTCGAGGAGTCGACCGAGGGCACGATCAGCTTCATCGAGTACCCCGCGTACCAGGAGCCGGATCTGGTCGAGAACGTCCGGATGCGCTACGAGGGCGGCAAGGTTGTCGAGGCGTCGGCGTCGAGCAACGAGGAGGCGCTGTTCGCGAAGCTCGACCGCGACGAGGGCGCGCGGATCCTCGGCGAGTACGGGATCGGCTGCAATCCCGGCATCCAGCGCTACATGAAGAACACGCTCTTCGACGAGAAGATGTACGGCACGATCCACCTCGCTGTCGGTGCCGGCCTCCCCACGATCGGCGGCAAGAACGTCAGCGCCGTCCATTGGGACATGGTCAAGGAGCTGCGCAACGGCGGCCGCATCGAGTGCGACGGCGAGATCGTTCAAGAAAACGGTGAGTGGCAGTTCTGAATTGGTAGAGCTCGTCGACCACGATCCGAGCTGGGCCGAGCTCTACGAACAGGAGCGGGGCAGGCTGGCAGGGATCTTCGGGGAGCAGGCGGTCGGCATCGAGCACATCGGCTCGACGTCCGTGCCCGGGCTCTGCTCCAAGCCGATCGTCGACGTGCTCGTTGGAGTCCGAGAGCTCGAGCTCTCGGACGAGCAGGTCGACGCGATGCGAGGCCTGGGCTACGAGTTCCTCGGGGAGTACGGCCTCCCCGGCCGGCTGTTCTTCCGCAAGGAGCCGCGGACGCTCCACGTCCACGTCGTGACCCACGGGTCCGAGCACTGGGAGCGGCAGCTGACCTTCAGGGACGCGCTGCGCTCGGACGCCGAGGAGCGCGAGCGCTATGCCGCCTTCAAGCGGCGGCTCGCCGCCGAGGGCCACCCGCGCGAGGCGTACAGCGAGCTGAAGACGCCGTTCATCCGGGAGGTAGAGGCCCGGGCTCGGGCGCGGGGCGTCCGACCAGGCGTCTGAGGGTCGACGCAGCAGCAGGCTCGGCGACGACGATCCCGGCGAAGATCGCTGCGCAGCCCGCGAATCCGAGCGCGCCGAGCCGGTCGCCCGCGAGCAGGTAGCCGAAGAGCCCCGCGAACACGGTCTCGAGCGAGAACACGATCGCGATCCGCGTGGCGCTGACCCGGCGCTGCGCCCAGACCTGGACGACGTAGGCGAAGGCAACGGCGAACAGGCCGGTGACGATCAACGCTGACCAGACCGTCCACCCTCGAGGAACGGTCAGCTCCTCGAAGGCAAGTGAGACCACCCCGAACGCGACCGCGGCGGCCGCCACCTGCACGAAGGTCAGCGCGAAGACGTCGAAACGGTTCGCATACCGCTCGACCATCACGATGTGGAAGGCCTGCACGAACGCGCTGATCAGGACGAGCAAATCTCCTCGCCCTGAGCCCTGCGGGACACCGGAGAGGAGAGCGAGCCCGAGAAGCGCGAGCGCGACTCCGGCCCACAGCGATCGCGGGATCGGCGTCCGGAAGAGGACCAGGCCGAGCAGCGGCGTGAACAGCACGTACAGGCCCGTGATGAAGCCCGTGCTGGTCACCGTCGTGCGCTCGAGGCCGGCGGTCTGCAGCCCGATCCCGAGCGCGATCAGGCCGCCGAGGACGGCGCCGGCGACGAGCCCCTCGCGGCCGAAGCCTCCGAGCCGCCGCACCGCGAGCGGCGCGAGCGCCGCGGTCGCGATCACGTACCGGATGGCGAGGAAGGCAAGGAGCGGGTAGAGCTCAACCGCGTCCTTGACCTGAACGAACGTGATGCCCCAGACCGCCGTGACGAGGATCAGCGCGGCGGTCGCCACAGGGAGATCCTAGGCGCCGGGGTCGGCTAGTGACAGTCTGTTACTAGTGCCGCAATGCCGCTCGCTGCGCGGCCGCGCGAGCCAAGTAACAGACTGTTACTTGGACTTCAGAGGGCTACGCGACGTCGTCGCTCTGGCCGCCCTCGCCCGCGTGCGTGCTGGGCTCGTTGTCCTCCCAGCCGCCGACGTCGACCGGCTGGTCGCTCGGTCCTTCCTGGTCGATTGCCTCCTGCGTGGGATTGGGCTCGCGCTCGCGCGTTCCCTCGCTGTCCTGCTCGCTCATCTCAGCCTCCTCGTCGAAAGGAACGTGCGAGGGCGCCGGCCAGCGCCCTCGCAACGTCGGAATCGTCAGCTGGCCTCGCTGCCGCCGCCCATCTCGTCGTCGTCGGTGCCGCCGCCCACGCCGCCCTCCGAGCCGCCGCCCATGCCGCCTTCGTCCTCGGTGCCGCCGGCCAGGCCGCCTTCCTCGCTGGCGCCGCCCTGGCCTTCCTGCTCGAGATTCGACATCACGTGCTCCTTCCAGGAGTAGGTGACCGCAGTGTTTCGCGAAGTGGCAACCGCAAAACCTCACGCTAGGCTCTGTTTCGCATGGATTCGCTCACTGACGGCTGGGGGCGCGAGATCAAGAGCGTGCGCGTGTCCGTGACGGACAAGTGCAACTTCCGCTGCCGCTACTGCATGCCGGCCGAGGGGCTGGAGTGGCTCGGCCGCGACGAGCTCCTGACCTTCGAGGAGCTCTCCCGCGTCGTTTCCGTGCTCGCCCGGATGGGCGTCGAAGAGGTACGGCTGACCGGCGGCGAGCCGCTCGCCCGCCGTGACCTGCCGGTCCTCGTCTCGATGCTCTCGGGGATCCCCGGCGTCACCGATCTCTCGCTGACGACGAACGGCGTCTTGCTCGACCGCTTCGCCCGGCCACTCGTCGACGCCGGCCTGCGGCGGCTGAACGTCTCGCTCGACTCGCTGTCACACGTCCGCTTCGCCGAGATCACGCGACGCGACGCCCTCGACCGGGTGCTCGCCGGTCTGGAGGCGGCCGAGGCGCATCCGCAGCTGCGGCCGATCAAGATCAACTGCGTCGCGATCCGCGGCTTCACCGAGGAGGAGGTGCCGGCGCTCGCCGAGTTCGCCCGCCACAAGCCGTACGTCGTCCGGTTCATCGAGTTCATGCCTCTCGACGCCGAGGAGCGCTGGGCCGGTGACGACGTCCTCACCGGAGCCGAGATCCGCGCGCTGATCGAGGAGCACTGGCCGCTCGAGGAGATCCCCGCAAAGGCGTCGTCCACGGCGCGCCGCTTCCGGTTCGCGGACGGTAAGGGCGAGCTTGGGTTCGTGAACCCGGTGTCCGAGCCGTTCTGCTCGTCCTGCGACAGGATCCGGCTGACCGCAGACGGCCAGCTTCGCACCTGCCTCTTCTCCCGCCGGGAGTGGGATCTCAAGACGCCGCTACGCGAGGGCGCGAGCGACGACGAGCTCGCGGGCCTCATCCGCTGGGCCGTGAAGCACAAGGAGCTGAAGCACCGCATCAACGACCCCGGCTTCGTCCGTGCGTCGCGCTCGATGTCCCAGATCGGCGGCTAGGCGCCCTTCACGCCAAGCCTCACCCGGTAGCCCCAGAGGCTCGGCACTCGGCGGTCGCCGATCGCCCGGCGAACGGTTTCATCGAATGCGGTGAGCCCGAGATCGTCTTCGGAGACGCCCAGAGCGAGTAATTCCGGCACGAGGCCGAGGCTCCGCGCGAACCCGACGATCTCCGCGGCCCCGGCTTCGAGCTCGTCGTGAACGACGAATTCGCGGGTGTGGGCGAAGAGGCCGCTCTCGCGGATGACCTCCAGGTGGCCGGACTTCGGCGTGCGCGTCCAGCCCGCCTCGACCTTGTGCTCGTCGCGGTATCTCCCCCGTAGCCGGAGATGCGCCGAGAAGGCCGCGTCGACCTCCGGGTGGATCAACGGCGGAGTGTCGTAGTCGTACGCTGCAAAGACGCCGCCCTCGCGGAGAATCCGCGCTGCTTCGGTGAGGACCGGCCCGCGTTCCATCCAGTGGAACGACTGCGAGCAGGTCACGAGATCGGCGCTCGCGGGTTCGAGGCCGGTCTCGCTCGCAAACCCGTCCACGTACCGGACGTTCTCCTGCCCAATCCGGCGTTCCGCCGCCTTGCGCATCTCGGGGTTGGGCTCGATCCCGACGACCTCGGTCGCCCGCTCGGCCCACGCCCTCGTCGAAAGCCCCGTACCGCTGCCGAGATCCACGACGAGCGCAGGCGCGGAGCAGCCCGCGTAGCGGGCAAGGGCGTCCAGCAGAACAGGCGGCGGCGCGGGCCGGAACGCGTCGTACTGGTCGGCGAACCCCGCACGGAGGTAGCCGCTCTGGCGGATCGCCTGGCGTGAGAAATCCGTCATGGAAACTGCGGGAGGCTCTCGGTACCTCCGCGGACGACAGTAAACTTGACTCGTTGAGCGCCGCTGCCGCAGCCGTCAGCCGTCAGCTCCCCCGCGGATGGCTCGATCTCTTCCGCCAGCTCTTCATCTGGTTCGGATTCGTTCTCGCGTACCAGATCGCGCGGGGCGTCGCAGACCGCGACCACCGAGCTGCCTTCGACAACGCCCGCGGGATCATCGATCTGGAGCGGCGCGCCACGGGCCTCTGGGAGCTCTCGCTGCAGAGCTGGGCCGAGTCGTCGCGCTCCATCGCCGTGTCGATGCAGTGGACGTACTGGCTCTCGCAGTTCGCTGTCGTCGGGATCGCGCTCCTGTGGGTCTACCTGCGCAGGCACGAATCGTTCATCCGCTTCCGCAACGTCCTCATGCTCGCGAACGTGATCGGCCTCGTCGGCTATGTCCTCCTGCCGACGGCGCCGCCGCGGATGCTGCCCGAGTTCGGGTTCGTGGACACGCTGGCCTCGCTCGGGGCGCCGAACCACGGCTCCAGCTTCATCCAGCTCGCGTCGAACCCCTACGCCGCGATGCCGAGCCTCCATTCCGCGGATGCGCTGATCGTCGGGATCGGGCTGGCCTTCTTCGTGCGCACGTCGATCATGAAGGCGATCTGGCTCGCCTGGCCGGTCTGGGTGTGGATCTCGGTGATGGCGACCGGTAACCACTTCTGGCTCGACATCGCCGCCGGGATCCTCGTCGCCGGCGTCGCGGCACCGATCGTCTACCGGGACGAGGTGCGGCGTTTCTTTGCCCGGCGAAGTGCCGCCGCCACCGCGACCTAGCGTGTCGCGCGAGACCGCGCTCGTGCGCGTCAAGGAGGGCTACACGGCCGGCGTCCGCCGCCTCGCGTCTCGCTCGATGCGCGGCCTCGCCCAAACCCGCGTGACTCCGGACGCGCTCACGGCGCTCGGTCTCACGATCTGTTTCCTGGCGGCCGTCTCCGTCTACTTCGAATACCGCAACGAGATCATCTGGTTCTGGGCCGGTGCGATTCTCTTCTGGGCAGGATCGCTCCTCGACGTGCTCGACGGAGCGCTGGCGCGCCAGAGCGGGCGCGGAACGCCGTTCGGCGCCTTCCTCGACTCGACGACCGACCGGATCGGCGAGGCGGCGATGCTCGGGGCGATCGCCCTCGTCTTCGCACGGGACGGAAACGAGGTCGCGCTGGGAGCCGCCTTCGCGGCGATGACCGCATCGTTCCTCGTCAGCTACACGCGGGCCCGCGCCGAGGCCCTGGGGCTGAAGGGGGACGTCGGGCTGGGCAGCCGGGCCGAGCGGGTCGTCGTCATCGTCAGCGGCCTGTTCCTCGCGCCCTGGGGACTGCTCCCCTGGGCCGTGTACCTGCTGAACGTGACTGCCTGGACGACCGTCGTTCAGCGTGTGCTCCACGTCCGCAGGCAGCTCAAGCAGCGCTGAGCTTCAATCGAGGTGCCTGGCGACGTCCCAGGTCCAGAGCTCGACGACATTGCCGTCGGGGTCTGAGACGTAGGCAGCTCTCGATTCGCGGCCATCCTCGTTGAGTCGCGCTGACGGCTCCTCGTGCACCGCATAGCCGTGCTCCCGAATGCGCTGAACGGCGGCTTCGTAGTCCGAGTCGGCGAGGTGCATCGCGTAGTGGACATGGATGCCTCCACGTCCACCGGCGACGCCCACCTGTGGACGCCAGAGGCCGATTCGCGTCCGGTCGCCGGCCATGAGCCAGACGGCGTCACGATGAGGCCATCGCTCGACGACGGGAAGACCGAGCACCTCGGAATAGAACTGCTCGGCCGCCTCCAGGTCAACGACTTCGAGGACCAGCTCGCTGACGCCTGTCACGGGAATGCCGGCGCTCATACTGATTCACAACGTCCGCCGCGCTCTTCAGCTTCCGTTATGCTGATAGCACTTGGGTGCTAGCAGGAAGGACGTGCTCGTCCGGATGCCGGGTGAGCTGAAGGCGCGACTGGCGGACGAAGTGGCCGACCGCGGGAGCAACCTGAACGACGTCGCGGTCGGGATACTCGCCTCGCGCTTCGCCGTCCCCTTCGAGCCGAGCGGACGGAAGGGCGCGCCACCCAAGGGCGAAGGCGATGTCCTGCTGCGGATGCCTGCAGACCTCAAGGACCGGCTTCAGCAGCGCGCCGCAGACCGCGGCGCGAACACCAACGAGCTCATCAACGAGATCCTGGCCGAGAGCCTCTCGGCCGGAGAGGGGAGCACCCAACCAATGGCAGCAACGAACGGCAAAGCGCCGCGCAGCGAGGACAGGGTGCGCGTCGCGATCGTCGGCGTCGGCAACTGCGCCAACTCCCTCGTCCAGGGCGTCGAGTTCTACAAGGACGCGCCGGCGGAGGAGTTCGTCCCGGGCCTGATGCACGTCGACCTCGGCGGCTACCACGTCCGCGACATCGAGTTCACATCGGCCTTCGACGTCACGACCGACAAGGTCGGCAAGGACCTCTCCGAGGCGATCTGGGCGCACCCAAACGACACGTACAAGTTCGCCGACGTCCCGAAGACGGGCGTCATCGTGTCGCGTGGCATGACGCACGACGGGCTCGGCAAGTACATCTCCGAGGTCGTCGACAAGGCCACCGGCGACACCGACGACGTCGTGCGGATCCTCCAGGAGACCGGCACCGACGTCGTCGTCAACTTCCTCCCCGTCGGCTCGGAAGAGGCGACGAAGTGGTACACAGAGCAGATCCTGCAGGCGGGCTGCGCAATGGTGAACTGCATGCCGGTCTTCATCGCGAAGGGCGGCTACTTCCGGAAGCGCTTCGAGGACCGCGGCCTGCCGATCATCGGCGACGACATCAAGTCGCAGGTCGGCGCGACGATCACACACCGCGCACTGACGCAGATCTTCCGCGACCGCGGCGTCAAGCTCGACCGGACGATGCAGCTGAACGTCGGCGGTAACTCCGACTTCCTGAACATGCTGGAGCGCGAGCGTCTCGAGTCCAAGAAGATCTCGAAGACCAACGCCGTGACTTCGGTGCTCAACTACGACATGGGCGAGAAGAACGTCCATGTCGGGCCGTCGGACTACGTGCCGTGGCTCACCGACCGGAAGTGGGCGTACGTCCGGATGGAGGGGTCGAGCTTCGGCAACGTCCCGCTCAACGTCGAGCTCAAGCTCGAGGTCTGGGACTCGCCCAACTCTGCCGGGATCGTGATCGACGCAGTCCGGCTCGCGAAGCTCGCCCTGAACAACGGGATCGGCGGCGCGCTCGAAGCGCCGAGCGCCTACCTGATGAAGTCGCCGCCGAAGCAGATCGACGACGACGATGCGTTCGACGGCGTCGAGCGCTTCATCAAGCAGCACGCGCGCAAGCAGGCGCGCGCGAAGGCGACGGCCTAGGGAACGAGAGAGGGCCGGCGCGAGCCGGCCCTCTCTGCCCTCACCGGCAAGACGATTAGCCGTCCTGGCCGTGCCCGTCGTCGCCGTGCTCGTCACGCACGAGCGTCGCACCGTTGACCCTGTGGTCGCTCGAGTAGACCTGGAGCTCCGCGGCCCGAACGTCGTTGCCGCGAGGCAGGAAGGTCGGCGGCGACCCGGCTCGGCAGTCGGCGTTCATGTTGGGGTCGTTGTCCTGGTCGCCGTGGAACGCCGTGTTCCCGGTGCACTGGTTGGACGACGAGGCGGATATGCGTGAAGCGGTTGCTCCGCTGTTCACCCTTCAGATCGAACCCACGGAGCAGGAGCTCCGGGGCGACCGGCCGCGGCGCGTTGGACGGGAAGGAGTCCGGCGCGCTGCGATAGACGAGGCTCCAGTCGCCGGTGCCCGCGCAGTCCGTCGTGCAGCCCCACAGCTCGAATGCCCTCAGGGCCGTGAAGCCCTCGTTCTCGAGCGTCAGGACGCGCTCACCTGGGCCCGGTCGAGCTTGTGGGAGCCTCCCAGGACTACGCGCGAACGACCGCCGGGGGCTCCCTGGCCATGCTCTCCCTCCCCGGACGAAAACAGACGACGCGGTCTTAACCGTGCGATCCCTTGTGGCGTCAAGAGGAAAAGACACAGGTTTGAATGCAGGGCCCGCATGAATACGGGCATCGCGAAACTAGACTCGGTGGCGTGGGTCTCAGGATCTGCCTCGTCACCCCGTTCTCCTGGTCTCAGCCCCATGACGTCAACGAGCACGTCGCGGGCGCGGCGGCCGAGCTGCGCCGTCTCGGCCACGAGGTCACCGTTCTCGCGCCCTCTGGGCGAGCGTCCGACCTGATCGCCGGCCGGCGGGGCCTCGACGACGGGGCGAACGGCGAGGTCATCGCGGTCGGCCCGGCCGTGCCCATCTCGCGCAGGAGCCGGATCGGGCTGCCGGTCGGTGTCCGCGCCAACCTGTCTCTCGCGCTCTCGCGCTGCGGCTACGACGTCGTCCACGGCTTCGAGCCGGGGCTTCCGAGCCTTTCGTACGTCGCGCTGCGAGACAGCCACGCGCTTTCCGTCGCGAGCTTCTTCTCGCCGGAGCGGCTGAGCTACCCGCCGAGCAAGGCGCAGCGAGGACGCTTGCTCTCGCGGATCGACGCACTCCTAGCGGTCTCACCCGAGACGGCCTCGGCAGCGGCGACGCGCTTTCCCGGCGACTACCGCCTGACGCCGCTCGGGATCGACACCGAGCTCTTCCACCCGGTCGAGAAGCGCGACGTGATCGTCTGCGAGTGGCGGCCGGGCGAAAGACTCCTCACGAAGGCCCTGTACTCGATCATGAAGGAACTGCCGGGTTGGGAGCTGATGCTGCTGAGGACGAAGGCCCTGGCCGGCCGTCCCTCGGTTCCCGCTGCACTCCGCGGCCGCGTCCATGTCCGCACGGCCCGCTCGGGCCAGGCGCGAGCGCCGATCCTGAACGAGGCGCCGATCTTCGTGCCCGCGCTGGACGGGCTCCGCCGGGTCAGCCTCGAGGCGAGCGCCGCGGGGGCGGCGATCGCATCCCCGCCGGGCGTGCACGAGCAGCCTGCGCTCGCCGCCGCCGCCGTTGCCCGCCTCGCCGAGAGCCCCGAGCTCCGCGGCGATACGGCTGCTGAAGGACGCAGGAGCGCCGAGAGCCAGAGCTTCGCCGAGCTGGGGCGCGAGCTGGACGAGCTCTACCGCTCCCTCGCCGGCCGCCGCCGGCGCTCGAGGGAGTCCGACCCGCTCGCCGACCGCCCCTGGATCACGGTCGACCTCCACATGCACACCTCGTGGTCGCACGACTGCCTCGTCGAGCCGGAGGAGCTCGTCGAGCACGCGGTGGCCGAGGGGCTCGGCGCGATCGCGGTCACCGACCACAACACCTTCGGTGGCGCCCAGGCGACGGTGCAGGCCGCGCGCGGAACCGATCTCGTCGTGATCCCGGGCGAGGAGGTCAAGACGGACAACCAGGGCGAGGTGATCGGACTCTTCCTCCAGCGCGAGATCCGCCGAAGCATGTCCTTCGGGGACACGATCACCGCGATCAAGGAGCAGGGCGGCCTCGTATATCTCCCCCACCCCTTCGACCGGATGCACTCGATCGCGGACGCGAAGACGATCCACCGCCACCTGTCCGACATCGACGTCTTCGAGGTCTACAACGCCCGTCTCCTGTTCGAGGTCTACAACGATGAGGCGCTGCGCTTCGCGCGCAAGTACAACCTGACGATGGGCGCGGGCTCGGACGCGCACGTGCTGCAGGGGGTCGGGACCGGCGGCCTGCGTATGCGCGCGTTCGCCGACCGCGAGGAATTCCTGGTCAGCCTGCGCACCGCGGAAGTCCTCCGCCGCCCGCGCTCGCTCGCGTACCTCCAAGCCCTCAAGTGGACCGCCCAGGTCAAGGAAAGGGTCTTGGAGGGCAGAACCTGAACCGTGCCGCCTGTGCCTGCCACCGACGAGATCCACGAGCGCTACCTCCAGAAGGCGATCACCGAGACGAACGAGCTCGGTGACGAGATCCGGCGGGCCGGCGAAGGACGGATTCCGGCGATCGGATCGGGGCATCCGCTCGCCGACATCTTCCTCCTCAAGTTCCGGCCGCAGCACTCGGAGATCCAGGAGGGCGTCGCGTTCTTCGGCCGGGCCGGGCAGGCACTCGTGAAGTCGCTCCAACGTCTTCACATTGACCCGCTCGCGGTCTACGGGACGAACTGTTTCAAGTTCGACGGCGGCGATGAAGGACAGGCGGCCGAGTGGCTCCTGCGGGAACTGCACATCGTCCAGCCGAAGCTGCTCGTGGTGATGGGCGAGGACGCGCTTGCGTTCCTGAACGAGCTCGGCTTCCCGCTGGCCGGCGTGCTGGAAGCGAAGCCCGGGGAGCTCCAGCAGTGGACGCCGACGGTGGAAGCGCTCTACGTACCCGACATCGACGCCTCGCTCGACGAACAGGCGGCGAAGACACGCTTCTGGCGGGCGTTGAAGGCGCTCGGCCCCTGGTGGGCAGAGCTGCCGCCGTACTGAGTCGCGTCGCGACCCCTCCGGTCGCGGCGTTCGCCGTCCTCGCCGTGGCGCTGGGGGCGTACTACGCCTGGCACGAGCAGCTGGTCGACCTCTCGAAGTGGTGGAACATCGCGTTCCTGGCGCTCTGCCTGATCCCGTCCATTTTCGCGCTCGTCTACCTCGCGCTGCCGTTTCGCACGTCACACGGGCTCCTGCTGCTCGCTCTTGCGCTGCTCGTGCTGGTCGTCTTGCTCGAGCTGGCGGAGCTCCAGTCGCTGTCGAGCTTCGCGAAGCTCGCCTTGATGACGACGCTCGGGTTCTGGTTCCTCGAGTACTTCGAGAGCGTCCTCTGGGTGGCCCTCGTTGCGCTGCTGATCCCGTGGGTGGACGCGTTCTCGGTGTGGCGCGGGCCGACCGGCCACATCGTCGAGGAGGAGCCCGGCCTGTTCGACCGGGTGGCGTTCGAGTTCCCGCATCCCGGCGAGCCGAGCGCCGCGCTGCTGGGGCCGCCCGACCTGCTGTTCTTCGCACTGTTCCTGGCGGCGGCTGCCCGCTGGAACCTGCGCGTCGGCTGGACCTTCGTCGCCTTGACCCTCTCGCTGGGCCTCACGCTCGTGATCGGCGTCGTGTGGGAGTCCGCAGGACTGCCTGCCCTACCCGGGCTGGCGTTCGGGTTCCTAATTCCAAACGCGGACCTCCTCTGGCGCGAGTTCCAGCGCTGGCGGCGAGAGCGCGGCGAGCCCGCCGGGTCGTCAGCCTGACCGTTCGACGCTGGTTCAGGTGAGCCGCTCGAGCGCTTAGCGCTTCGCGAGGCTCGTTTTCGTCGGCCGCCGCTCTTCCGGAGTCACTTTTCCAGCAGCGAGACAGACTCCACGTGCGGGGTGTGCGGAAACATGTCCACGGGCCGCGTCCGCTTCAGCTGGTAACCCCAGTCGTCCCTGAGCAGCTTGACGTTCCCCGCCAGCGTGGTCGGGTTGCACGAGACGTAGACGATCCGCTGTGCGCCGATCCGGCCGAGCCGCCTGATCGCCTTGTTCGACAGGCCGGCCCGCGGCGGGTCGACGACGACGACGTCGGGATCGCCGGAGCGGTCGCGCAGCTCCTCGACCGCCTGCCCCACCTCGCCAGCGAAGAACGCTGAGTTCGCGATCCCGTTCAGGTCGGCGTTCTCGAGCGCGCACGCGATCGACTCCTCCGAAACGTCGACGCCCCAGACCGTCAGCGCCTCCTTGGCCATCGAGAGCCCGATAGTCCCGGTCCCGCAGTAGAGATCCCAAACCGTCTCCTCGCCGGTCAGGCCGGCTGCGTCGATCGCGAGCTCGTACAGCCGCTCCGCCATTTCAGTGTTCGTCTGCAGGAATGCCGTCGGACGCACGCGGTAACGGAGCCCAAGCATGTGCTCCTCGATCGCCTCGTCGCCCCAGAGGAGCGTCGTCGGCAGGTTCGTCACCTCCGCCGGGCGGTCGTTGACCGCGTGATGGATCGAGCGCACCTCGGGAAACCTGCGGAGCGCCGCCACGAAGCCGTCGGCGTCGAGCTTCCCCGGCGCCGTCACGATCTGGAGGAGCACCTGCCCCGTGTTTCGCCCCTCGCGGTAGACCAGATGCCGGAGGAAGCCCGTGCCTTCCTCCTGGTCATATGCGGGATGCCCGCTCTCGCGGGCCCAGGCGCGAGCCGCCTCGCGGATCCGGTTGCCCAGCTCCGTCGTCAACCAGCACTCGGCGATGTCGATCACCTCGTCCCAGCGGCCGGCCTTGTGGAAGCCGAGTACGGGCCCGGCCGGGCCCGGCGCGAACGAATACTCGAGCTTGTTGCGATAGTGGAAGACCGACGCCGCCGGGACGATCGGGTCGAGCGGCGGCTCCGCCACCCCGCCGATCCGCACGAGGGCATCCCGCACCTGCGCCTCCTTCGCTGCGACCTGAGCCTGGTAGTCGAGATCCTGGAACCGGCAGCCCCCGCACGCCGGGTAGTGGTCGCACGGTGCCTCCACCCGCTGAGGGCTCGGCTCGAGAACCTCGACCGCGAGTGCCTCGGCATGGCGGCGCTGCACCTTGGTGACCCGCGCGCGAACTCTGTCGCCCGGCAGCCCGCGACGCACGAACACCACGAAGCCGTTCATCCGGGCCACGCCGTTCCCGCCGTAGGCGAGCGACTCGATCTCGAGCTCGAGCTCGTCGTCCCGGGCGAGCGGCGCGGCCATCCGGCCAGCCTACCCCCGCGCTAAATTCGGCCTCAGTGCGGATTTGCTCGCTGCTCCCCAGCGCGACCGAGATCATCGGCGACCTCGGGCTCACCCACCAGCTGGTCGGGGTCTCGGAGGAATGCGACTGGCCGGTCGATGCACGGGGCCTCCCGGTGGTGACGGCATCGCGCGTCGACCCCTCGACGCTCTCGAGTGCGGAGATCGACCGTGCCGTGCGAACGGCGCTCGAGGGCGACCTGTCGCTGTACGCGATCGACGAGCAGCGGCTCGCGGAGCTCGCGCCGGACGTGATCGTCACCCAGGATCTCTGCACCGTCTGCGCGGTGTCCGGCGGCGAGGTCACGTCGCTCTGCCCGGTGGGCGTCGAGGTGATCTCGCTAAATCCCACGACGCTGGAGGAGATTGCGACCTCCGTCGAGATGTTGGCTGAGCGCCTCGGCGTGCAAGAGCGCGGGATCGCGATTGCAGATCGGATGCGCACCGCGATCGAGTCCGTCCGCCGGGCGGTCGCAGGCCGTCCACGACGCCGGATCTTCGTCGCGGAGTGGGTGGATCCGCCCTTCGCGGCTGGACACTGGCTTCCAGAGATGGTTGCGGCCGCGGGCGGTGAAGACGTCCTCGGTCGAGCAGGACAACCGTCCTATGCGACCACCTGGGAGGCAGTCCGCGCACGGGAGCCCGGACTCGTCGTCGTCGCCGCCTGCGGCTTCGACGCGCGGCGCGGAGCGGCCGAGGCGAGCGGCGTCGACTTCCCGGCGCCGGCGGTGGCGGTCGACGCGAATGCGTACTACTCCCGCCCCGCGCCGCGAGTCGCCGACGGCGTGCGCCAGCTCGGCTTCATGCTCCACCCGGAGGCGTGCGACGACCCAGGGCTGCCCGAGGTTCAGGTGATGTCGCGCCTCCTGAGGCGCTCGGTGCCCGCCGCGCCGAGCACGAAGGCCCAGGCCAGCGACACGCCGACCGCCGTCCCGTAGGGCAGGAGATCCGGGTTCGTCCCGTCTGCGGCGTCGAGCGCCTGGAACGGCAGGTAGTCGGCGAGGCCGCCCACGTCTAGGAGTTCCAGGATGGCCACGATGATCGTCTCCGCGAGGAAGATCCAGATCAGGGTCCCGACGAGGGCCGCGACCTGGCTCTGGACCAACACGCCGACGGCGATCCCGGCCAGGGCCCAGATCGGCGCGGCCAGGAGGAGCTCCTCCGCCGCGCGGAGCACCTCAGGGTCGGCGAGCTGGTTGTCCGCGCCGACCGCGGCAAGCCAGATGGAGCCGACGACCGCCAGCGTGAGGAAGGCAAGGAGCGCGAAACCGATCGACACGAGGATCGCGGCGATCGCCTTCGCGAAGACGACAATCTCCCGACGCGGTGTGGTCAAGAGCGTCGGCGTGATCGTCCCGTGCCGGAACTCGGTCGTCACGACCGTGATCGCCAGGATCAGCGCGAGCAGCAGCGCGAAGCCCGCGCCTTCGACCACACCGCGCTGATATTCGGCACTGCTTCGCGTCGGGTCGTCGGCTGTTCCGATGTCACCCGAGACACCGAGTCCGACCAGCAGCACGATGAGCCCCAGGTAGACGTACCAGCCTCGCGTCGTTCTGATCTTCATGAGCTCGGCCCGAACGAAATCGATCACTCGGTCGTCTCCCCGCCGGTCAGCTCGAGGAAGACCTCCTCGAGCGTTGCGCGCTCGACCGTCAACTCGTGCAGGACAACGCCGTGCTGCGCGGCGATCTCCCCCACTCGCTCGGGCGGCAGGTCGACGAGCAGCGCACCGTCGGCGTCGTTCACCTCGACGCCCTCGGCCGCGACCAGCTCTCGAAGACGCGCCGCTTCGGGGCTGCGCACCCTCGTCGCGCCCTGGGCTCCGGCAAGTACCTCCGCAATCGACGCCTGCTGGATCAGCCGGCCGCGATGGATGATCACGACGCGGTCGACGGTCTGGGCCACCTCGGCGAGCACGTGACTAGACACGAGGATCGTGCGGCCCTGGGCGGCGAGCGCGCGAAGGAGGTCGCGAAGCCACCGGATGCCGGCCGGGTCGAGGCCGTTGGCTGGCTCGTCCAGCACGAGCACCTCGGGGTCGCCCAGCATCGCGGCGGCGAGACCGAGCCGCTGGCGCATGCCCAGCGAGTAGCCCTTCACGCGCCGCTCGCCACCCGCCATGAGCTCGACGAGTGTCAGGACCTCGTCCACGCGCGATCGCGGCAGGCCCGCGGCCGTGGCAAGCACGCGCAGGTGATTCCGGCCGGTGCGACCTGGATGAACCTCGCTCGCCTCGAGCACGGCGCCCACTCGGTGCAGCGGCCGGTCGAGCCGACGGTATGGGACACCGAGCACGACTGCTCTCCCCGCATCGGGGTGCACGAGGCCCAGGATCGAGCGGAGCGTCGTGGACTTGCCGGCGCCGTTCGGACCCAGGAAGCCAGTGATCGTCCCCGGCTCCACCCGGAAGCTCAGCCCGGCGACGGCCTGCGTCTTCCCGAACCGCTTGCTGAGGTTCTCGACCTCGATCACGAAAGCAACGAGACAAGCACCGTGCGGTCTCGGGGCCCGTCGAGCTCGCAGAAGAAGATGCCCTGCCAGGTGCCGAGCGCGAGCCGTCCGCCCTCGACCGGAACAACGACCTGCGGCCCCATGAGCGCTGCGCGGATGTGCGACGGCGCGTTCTCCTCTCCCGCTTCGATGTGCTCCCAGCCCCACCCCTCGCCGACCATGCGCTCGAGCGCACGCTCGAAGTCGCGGGCGACCGCAGGATCCGCGTGCTCGTTGATGGTCACTCCGGCCGTCGTGTGCGGCACGAAGACGAGCGCCGCCGCGGCTTCCGTCCCGTCCACGGCCTCTTGAACCTCGCGCGTGATCTCGAGCAGCTGCGTGCGCCGCTCGGTGCGGACGGAGATCTGACGCACCCGACTATCCTAAGCTCGTGGCTGCCGCACCCCCGACCAGCCGTGAGCTGGACACCTACCGCGAGCGCATCGACCGCTTCGTCGCCGAGCTGGACGAGGAGTACTACCTCCACTACGCCGGCCACAAGGACACGCTGGACCTCAAGGCCTTGTACGACTCGTACCCCGACCTCTCGCAGCTCGAGCAGGCGCAGGCCCTCGGCGAGGCGACGAGCGGCGACAGCGGGGTTTCGGAGCTCTGGCGCTTCGCCTCGGAGAACTACCTCGCCGAGCTGACCCGAGAGCACGCCGAGAAGAGCGCGACGCTGGAGGCGCAGCTCGAGGCCACCGTGGACGGCAAAACGATCGGCTACCGGATGATCCGGCCGACGATCGCGAACGAGGAGGAACGCGCCAAGCGAGAGCGGCTCGAGGAGGCGCGCAACCGCCTCACCGAGGAGCACATCAACCCGATCCACATCGACGGCATCGCGACTCTGAACGAAGCGGTGCCGCGGCTCGGTGCGCCGACCTACGCCGACCTGTACCGCCGCTTCGGCTTCCGGCTCGACGAGCTCGCCGACCAGTGCCGCGCCGTCCTCGAGTCGACCGAGGCGCTCTACGAGAAACAGGCGGACAAGTTGTTCCGCACCAGGGCCGGCGTCGGGCTGGCGGACGCCGAGCGCTGGGACGTCGCTCGGGTCTTCCGCGCACCGGCCTGGGACGAGGCCTTCCCCGCCGACAAGATGATGCCCGCGCTCGAAGTTTCGCTGTCCGATCTCGGCATCGACCTGCGCTCGCAGCAGAACGTCGAGCTCGACATCGAGCAGCGGCCGAAGAAGAGCCCGCGCGCGTTCTGCGCGCCGATCGAGGTCCCGGGCCGCGTCGTGCTCGTGATCCAGCCCATGGGCGGCGCCGACGACTGGCGCGCGCTCTTCCACGAGGCCGGCCACACGGAGCACTACGCCCACGTCAACCCGAACTTGCCCGTCGAGGCCAGGCGCCTAGGCGACGTTTCCGTGACGGAGGCGTGGGCGACGCTGATGGAGCACTTCCTGCTCGAGCCCGGTTGGCTCGCGAGCCGCCTCGACTTCCCGCGGCCGGACGAGTTCGCGGCCGAGGCCGCCGCCGGCTCGCTCTACCTCCTGCGCCGCTACTGCGGGAAGCTGCTCTACGAACTCGAGTTCCACGCGGCGACGGAGCTGGACGAGAAGGCGATGTCGTCCCGTTACGTCGAGCTCCTCGGAAGCGCCCTCAAGATCGAGCCCAGCCCCACGGACTACCTGGGCGACATCGACTCCAGCTTCTACGTCACCGGCTACCTCCGCTCGTGGGCGCTGCAGGCCCAGCTCCGCAACCACTTCCGCGACGGCTTCGGCTCGGCGTGGTTCTCGAACCGCGAGGCGGGCAGCATGCTGCGCGAGCTCTGGGGTGAGGGCAGCCGGCTGAATGCGGACGAGCTGCTGGCCGACGTGGCCGGCGAGGAGCTCGAGATGGAAGCGTTCGCGGAGAGCCTGCGCGAGCTGCTGAAGTAGTGCAGCGGCAGTTCGGACGCCGGTTCGCCTCGGCGGCCGACGCCGCTGCTTTCCTCGTGCTCGCACGGCTCGACGCGGAGGAGGATGCCCGCGCCTGAGACGCCCTGGCAGGGAGGGCGGGTCGACCGGCGGGCGGGTGGCCCGGAGCTGCTGTTCGGGCAGATGTACGAGGACAGCGCCGTGGAGCTGGAGGCTTTCGAGCCCGGGGGACGAATCTTCTGCATCGCGTCGGCGGGATGCACCGCCTTCGACCTGGCAGCCCGTGGCGACGATGTGACCGCCGTCGACATCAATCCGGCGCAGGTCGCGTACGTCCGGCGGCGCCTCGCAGGCGAGGCGATAGAGCGGGGACGAATCGACCGGCGGTTCGACCGGATGCGGCAGATCGCCCCCGCGCTCAGCTGGTCACGCGCAGCGCTCGAGCGCTTCTGTGATCTCGACGAGACGGGCGAGCAGCTCCAGTTCTGGCGGCGCCGCCTCGACACCCGCCGGCTGCGCCTCGCGCTCGCGGCCGCCTTCAGCCCGAGGCTGCTTCGGCGCATCTACGACCTGCCGTTCGTCGACGTCCTCCCGGCTCGATTCGATCGCATCGTTCTCCGCCGGCTCGAGCGAGGATTCGGTCGTCACCCGAACGCCCGAAACCCGTTCGCATCGGCACTGCTGCTCGGCTACACAAGGGACACCACGCCTTCGCCGCTTGTAGTGGAAACGGCCGACGCGATCGATTTCCTCGAAGCCTGCGCGCCGGGGAGCTTCGACGGGATCACACTGTCGAACATCCTGGACGGCGCGGACAGCGGGTACAGCGCTCGCCTCTTCGACGCCGTTCGCCGGGCGGCGGCGCCGGGAGCCGTCATGATCCTGCGCAGCTTCCGCGAGCCCACCGACGAAGAAGAGGCACGGTGGGCCGCCAGGGACCGGGCCCTCTTCTGGGGCAGCATCCGGGTCGAGCGTCTCTGATGGCATTTCGCCTTCGACGGCACCCGTTTGCCGTGTCGGCCCATCACGGGGCCACTCCCCTACACGTTCCATCATGAGCAGGAGACGGGGCGGCTCCTGAGTGTCCGTGGCACGAGAAGCGAGTCGGACCCGCAGCCGGTCGCTGTCGAGGTGGCGAGCTCGACGTCGTCTCCGCCGGAGGGCTCGGAGCCGAGCCGGCCCTCGCAAACGTTTTCCACGTGAGCGACATCGACTACTGCTGGGAGCGCGGCCGGCTGATCACCAACGAGTGCATGTAACAACCGTGGCGCGTTGAGCGCGGCGAGAGAATGTCCCGCACGGACTCGCCTAGAGACTCTTCAGGTACTGGACGAGGTCCGCCTGCTGCTGCGTCGACAGCCCGAGGCCGAAGCAGCCGTTGTAGTGCTCGACAACCGCATCGAGGGTGGGGAACCGTCCGTCGTGCCAGAAGCCACCCTTCGCGTGCGCGAAGAGCCCCTTGAGCGGAGTAGTGCGGTACATCTCTGTCGGCGAGCGGTCGGACTGGAAGGAATCGGTGCAGATCTCGGCGGGACGGTGCAGGTTCTGGCCTGGCTCGGTGAAGAGCGGCGGCACGTGGCAGCTCGCGCACTTGCCGATCCCGTTGAAGACCTTCTCGCCACGGCTCGCGGCCGCCGCGTCGAAGCTGCCCTTCGAGGGCCGAGGGGCCTTGAGCCCAAGCTGGTAGACGTGCAGAGCGGCGAGCTTGGGGCTGATCAGATCGGGCGTGCTGCGGACGTTGGCGAAGCCGTTGGCCGCGGCGATCGGGAACTTTGCCGGATCGTTGAGGCGTGGGTCGAAGAAGGTGCCCTTGCCATGCATCTCGAGGTTGGCGACGAAAGCGTTCCAGTACGGCACCGAGCCCCAGCCGGTGTACGTGTGGAGGTTGACGCCGGCGAGGCCGAAGGCCGGCGGGATCAGCACCGCCGCCGTCTTGCCGTCGGGACGGAACCCCTTCCCGTCCAGGAACAGCTCCGCGTCGAACCTGCCCGGCCCCCACGCGGCGAGTACGCGGTTCAACGTCGTCTCATCGACGCCGAGCAGGCTGGTCAGCGGCGCCTTGTTCGGGGCCAGGGAGACGATCGCGCCGACGTTGAGGTCTCGATTCGGCCAGCCGTCCAGGCGCCGCCCGATGCCGGCACCGAACGTATCGTCGACCATCGAGTGGCACAGGCCGCAGGTGATTCCCACAGAGCCCAACGTGCCCTCGCTGTTGAAGAAGCCCTTGAGCCCGACAACCGCATTCAGCTTCAGCAGGGCAAGGGTCGTCGCCGGATCGTCGAGGTCCACCTGTCCGGCGGCGAGCGCCTGCTTGAGCGAGTCCGGTAACGCCTGCGAATCGAGCTTGAGCCCGACCGCCAGGGCGGTTCTCGGGCTCACACCGGGTCCCACGCCGCCAAGCTTCTCTCCCTCGATCGCCCGGTGTAATTGCAGTGAGCCGCCCCAGAAGGCCTCGTCCCCGAAGGTGTCGAAGCGAAAGACCGCCTTGCCCTGCTCGAAGAGCTGTTCGGCGGCGGTGCGGTTGGACGCGTCCGGATCGGGGCTGCCCGAGGCGGTCACAGCGCTCACGGCCCCGTTCACGATCACGAGCCCGACGTACAGGACCAGCCCGACGGCGCTGATCATCGCCAACCGGCCAAGCCCCTTCGCGATCAGCCTCATACGAGACCGCCTTTCAGTGAGACCGATCGTAGGACGGCCGCAGTGCGACAGCGTGTGATCGCTCTCACATTTGGCCGAGCAACTCTTCAGGCTTCACGAGCAGGCGATAGGTGTGTCCTCGGCGGGCGACGAAGCCGGTCCGTTGCAGCTCGTCGAGCGCGCGCGTCACCGTCTCACGCGACGAGCCGACCATGTCCGCGAGGAGCGTGTGGCTGACCGGGAAGTCGAGCCGGATCCCGTCGCGCATGACGCGCCCGTAGCGCTGCGCCAGTTGCAGGAGCTTCCGTCGCACCCGCTCGATGTGCCGCGTATGGGCGAAGTTCCCGAGAGCCTCGTGTTCTTGCGAGAGAGTGATCTCGAGCTGTTCGACTAGCGCCAGCGCGGCGACCGGAATCTCGAAGAGACGATCTCGGGCCTCAGCGGTGATCCCGACCAGGCGAGACGCCGTCAAGCCGCACAACACCTCGTCATTGCTCGGCGGGAGCAGCACGCGCCCTGGCCCCGCCTCGCAGGTGACGATCGAACGCGCGAGGCCCTCGGGGGTACTGCGGACGACGACGAAACCGCGTTCGACGGCAAGAAGCTTGGTGCCGAGAAACGATCGTCGAAAATGCGGTTCGCTTGCCGGGAGCTCGAACCTCGGACAGCCCGCGAGGATCTCGCCGGCGTCGTTTGCGTACGCGTGCGCCCCGCCGGGCAACAACCTTCCGGGCTTACCGAGTGGCCGCTTCTCCACGCCATGTTTCGTGTCGCGGCGGCCGCTGATTCTTACCGCGTCGCCTCGCCTCGGCCGAGTCCGGCCGCCGCCATGATGGTCAGCGATCCTCGGCTGGATCGCCGCCAAAGGCCGCCGCGGCAGCCTCGATCAGCTCGTTTTCCGGCACGTCTCGCACGTGCTTCGCTAGGTTCCACTTGTGCCCGAAGGGGTCGAGCAGCTGGCCTTGGCGGTCTCCCCAGAACTGGTCGTCTAACGGGACCACGACCTCGGCGCCCGCAGTGATCGCCCGCTGCCAGAGCGCATCCACGTCCTCGGTGAACAGGTGCAGAACAACCGCAGTCCCGCCGATTGCGAGTGGCGAGACGATGCCCGCGTCGGGGAACTCGTCGGCGACCATCACCGCCGAGTCACCGAAGTGCAGCTCGGCGTACATCACCTTCCCGTTTGGAAGCGTCAACCGGGTTCGCTCGACGGCTCCGAGCGCTTGGCGATACCAATTGCTCGCCGCGTCAGCGTCGCGGACGACGATGTGCGGTGTGATGCTGTGCATTCCGGTGGTTGCTGGACTGCGATCGGTCATGACGTTCCTCCGAATGGGCGTTGCGACCAATCATGCAGGCCGCACTACGCGTGGCGGCGAAGGTGACTGCCGAGCGGGTCCCGGTTGAGACATGGAACGAGCCGGCGACCCCGGAGATGTAAGTCCTAAAGCGCCCCGCCTGCTGCGGGTGGCGCGCCTGCCTCGGGCGCTCCCTGATCGCCTACGGTGCGGCGGGCGAGGAATTCCTCGGCGAGCAGGAGATTCGTCTCGGCAGCGCGCTCTACCAACGCCAGGAGCGACGACATGCTCGAAACCTCTTCTCGCTGTTCCGTCAAAAACCAGTGGAGGAACTGCTCGCCGACGAGCTTCCCCTCCTGGCGGGCCAGCTCGACGAGAGCGACGATCTGGTCGGTGACGCCCTTCTCCTGCTCCAGCGCGAGCGCGACGGGCTCCCGTGCGTCACCAAAGTCCGTCTTCGGGGCATCGACGCCCGGGATGTCGACCGCCTCATCGGAGTCGAGCAGGAACTGCACCATCATCATCGCGTGGTTCCGCTCCTCGACCGCCTGGCGGTAGAAGTGCGCAGCGAGCTGTGGCAGCGACTCGGCGTCGTAGTGCACCGCGATCGCGACGTACTGCTGCGACGCGGCGAACTCATGGGCGATCTGCTCGTTGAGCGCCTCGGCGAAGCCGGCCATCGCGGTGACTCTACTGCGACGAAGGTTCCGACATGCTGATGCTTCGCCGTGGGGTGCGATGGGGTGTGAGCCAAGGACGCAGGGAGCGCCCGTATCCAAGATACGGGCACGACTGAGGACGACGGCTCGCGCAGTCCAGCGCGGCGCGGCGGCACGAGCCTCAGTGTGTCGGAGCCTCAACGTCCTGCAAACTGAATAGGCTTTATTCATGGATCGAAGACGCGTCATGATCGTCGGCGCCGCGGGCCGCGATTTCCACAACTTCAACCTCGTCTACCGCGGTCGTGAAGAGTACGAGGTGGTCGCGTTCACGGCGACGCAGATCCCGAACATCGACGGCCGCCGTTACCCGGCCGAGCTCGCTGGACATCTCTATCCCGCCGGGATTCCCATCCACCCGGAGTCCAAGCTCGAAGAGCTGGTGCGGGAGCACGATGTCGACGAGGTGGTGTTCTCCTACTCGGACGTGACCCACGAGCACGTGATGCACATCGGCTCGCGCGCCCTGGCCGCCGGCGCCTCGTACAGCCTGCTCTCGCCGCACCGCACGATGCTGACTTCCTCGCGGCCCGTCGTCGCCGTCTGCGCGGTCCGGACCGGCTCCGGCAAGAGCCAGACGACGCGCCACATCGCGAAGCTCCTGCGGGACGACGGCAAGCGGGTCGCCGTCCTCCGGCACCCGATGCCCTACGGCGACCTGACGAAGCAGGCCGTCCAGCGCTTCGCCGACTACGCCGACCTGGACGCAGCCGACACGACGATCGAGGAGCGCGAGGAGTACGAGCCCCATATCGCCGAGAGCAACGTCGTCTTCGCGGGGATCGACTATGCGGCGATCCTCGACGAGGCCGAGCAGGAAGCGGACGTGATCCTCTGGGACGGCGGGAACAACGACACCCCGTTCATCAAACCCAACCTCCACGTCGTCGTCGTCGACCCGCATCGAGCCGGCCACGAGCTGCGTTACCACCCCGGCGAGACGAACCTCCGCATGGCCCATGTGTGCGTCGTGAACAAGGTCGACACCGCTCCGCCGGAGGGCGTCGAGGCCGTGCTGGACTCGATCCGGAAGGTCAACCCCGAGGCGAAGATCGTGTTGGCAGCCTCGCCGTTCCTCTTGGAGGAGAACGGCGAGACGGTCGCCGGCAAACGCGTGCTCGCCATCGAGGACGGGCCGACGCTCACGCATGGAGAGATGGCGTACGGAGCCGCGGTCCTCGCGGCCAAGGCGAACGGCGCCGCCGAGCTCGTCGATCCCCGCCCGTTCGCCGTCGGCTCGATCGCGAAGACCCTGGAGGAGTACCCGCACGTCACCGAGCTGCTCCCGGCCATGGGCTACGGCCGCAAGCAGATGGACGAGCTGAAGGAGACGATCGCGCGCTCGGACGCGGACGTCATCCTGATCGGGACGCCGATCGACCTGCGGCGCGTCATCGACTTCGACAAGCCGGCGCTCCGCGTCACCTACCGCCTTCAGGAGCTCGGCGAGCCGACCCTGGCCGATCTGCTCACCGAGCGCGGGCTCACCACCGGGAACACCGAAGCAGCCCTCGCTTGACGACCGTCGTCGCGCTCGGCGGCAACGCGCTGATCCGCGCGGGCGACCGAGGCACGGCAGCCGAGCAGGCGGCGCGGTTGCGGGAAACCGCCGAGGCGCTCGCGCCGCTCCTTCGGGAGGGCAACCTCGTGATCACGCACGGGAACGGCCCACAGGTCGGAAACGAGCTCCTGCGGCAGGAGCGGTCGGCCGACGAGGTCCCGCCGCTTCCGCTCTACCTGGCCGTGGCCCAGACGCAGGCAGAGATCGGCTCGATGATCGAGACCGAGCTCGGGCCGGCTGCCGGGCGGCCGGTCGCCTGCCTGCTCACCCACGTCGTCGTCGAGGAGACCGATCCGGCGTTCGAGCGGCCGACGAAGCCGATCGGGCCGTTCTACTCGACCGAGCAGGCACGGGCGCTCGAGGCGGAGCGCGGCTGGCAGCTCGTCGACGAGGCGGGCCGCGGCTGGCGGCGGGTCGTTCCCTCCCCCACGCCGCTCGAGATCGTCGAGGCCGACCAGGTCCGCGCACTGCTCTCCGCGGGAACCGTGCCGGTCGCGTGCGGCGGCGGCGGGATCCCGGTCGTCCGGCGCGGGGACCGGCTCGAAGGCGTCGACGCCGTGATCGACAAGGACCGCGCGTCCGCAGTACTCGCCGGCGAGCTCGGCGCCGGCCGGCTCCTGATTCTCACCGACGTGTCGGCCTTGAAGCGAGGGTTCGGCACGCACGCCGAGGAGGAGATCCGCGAGCTGACGACGGAGCAGGCGGAGGAGCTCCTGCCAGAGCTGGCCGAGGGCTCGATGCGGCCGAAGGTGGAGGCCGCGCTCTCGACGGCCGGCGCTGGTGGCGAGACGATCATCACCTCGCTCGACCAGGTCGCCGAGGCGCTCGCCGGTCGCGCGGGCACGAGGATGGGACCATGACCACGCCGATCACGAAGTACGCGCCGTCGGAGGGCGGCTATGTGGCGTACCAGGTCTTCGGATCGGGTCCGATCAGCATCGTGTTCGTGACGAGTTGGGTGACGAACGTCGACGTGATGTGGGAGGAGCCGCACATGGCCGCGTACCTGCACCGGCTGGCGTCCTTCGCACGAGTCCTGTGCTTCGACAAGCGAGGGGCCGGCGTCTCCGATCCTGTGCCTCTGGGATCGCTCCCCCGACTCGAGGAGTGGATGGACGACGTGCGCACGGTGATGGACGCCGCCGGCATGGGTCAGGCCGCACTGATCGGTGACACGGAGGGCGGACCGATGGCGATGATGTTCGCGGCCTCCTACCCCGACCGGGTGCCGGCGCTCGTTCTCGTCAACACATTCGCACGCTGGCGGCGAGCCGACGACTACCCGATCGGGATGCCCGATGCGACCCGGGAGAAGCTCATCGACCGGTATGAACAGAACTGGGGCGTCACGAGTGAGATCCTCGGCCTGACCGCGCCTTCAGTGGCGCACGACGTCGAGTTCACCCGCTGGTTCATCCGCTATCAGCGGCTCGGCATGGCCCGCGGAGCCGCGACGGCCATGTACCGCTGGGTCACGAACATCGACGTTCGGTCGATCCTGCCCGCGATCCGTGTTCCGACACTGATTCTCCAGCGCGCCGATGCGCGCCACTACCGCGCGCCCTTCGGACGCTATCTCGCCGAGAACATCGCAGACGCGAAGTACGTCGAGCTGCCCGGCGCAGACACGTTCCCGTTCAACGCCGGTGACTTCACCCCGTTGCTGGACGAGGTCGAAGAGTTCTTGACGGGGACACGGACGCGACCCGTGCTGAACCGCCAGCTCTCCACCGTGCTCCTGACGGACATCGTCGGTTCGACCACCATGGCCGCCGAGCGGGGTGACGCAGCCTGGGCCAGGCTGGCGAGGGAGCACGACGACCTCGTACGCGAGCACCTGCGCGCCTACCGCGGACAGGAGGTCGACCATACGGGCGACGGCTTTTTCGCGACGTTCGACGGCCCCGCCCGGGCCGTCACCTGCGCGGCGCGGCTCGAAGAGGCGCTGCGGGAGCGAGGGATCGCGATCCGAGCGGGCGTCCACACCGGCGAAGTGGAGCTCGCCGGAGGGACGCTGCGCGGCCTCGCCGTGCACATCGCGGCCCGGGTCATGGCGGCGGCGCGAGACGGAGGCATCCTCGTCTCCAGCACCGTCCACGATCTGGTGGTCGGCTCGGGCATCGAGTTCGCCGAGCGTGGAACGCACGAGCTGAAGGGCGTCCCTGGCAGCTGGACGCTCTACGAAGTGACAGCCGCGCCCTGACCGAACCGGTCCGGCGGGTGCGCCGAATCAGCGGCAACCCCAAGGCGCCAGACCCCCGGTGCCAAACCGAAAGGAGCCGCACACGATGCGCACGCTCGTACTCGCGATCGTCGGGATCGCGGTCGCCGCAGCGGTACTCAGCGTCAGAGCGCTCGCCCCCGAGGCGGGCCAGGCGTCGAGTCACCGCGAGGCGCCGCTGATCGCCGAGGATCCGTCGGCCGACACGACCGACGTCTACGCGTTCAGGAGCCTGGACGCGCCGAACTCCCTGACCGTGATCGCCAACTGGATCCCGGCAGAGGATCCGGCGGCCGGGCCGAACTGGTACCGCTTCTCCCAGCGGGCCCGGTACGCGATCAACATCGACCGGAGCGGCGACGGCAAGGCCGACGTCACGTACCGTTTCCGGTTCAAGAACCGCGAGGACACGCTCTTCCTCGGCAACACCGTGCAGGACTACACGGTCACGCGGGTCGTCCGCGGCAAGGAGACCGTCGTCGCGCGCGGCGTGACCCCGCCGAACAACATCGGCCCGCGCTCGACGCCGAACTACCGGCAGCTGGCGGACGCGGCAGTCACGAACCTCGCCGGCGGCGGGAAGGTCTTCGCCGGACAGCGTGAGGACGCGTTCTTCGCGGACATCGGCGCGATCTTCGATCTCGTCGCGATCCGCAAAGGCACGGGCAACATGGGCGGAGGCAAGGACTTCTTCGCCAACTACGCGACGCACGGGATCGCTCTCCAGATCCCAATCTCGCAACTCGACGACTCGGATCACACGGTCGGCGTCTGGGCGACGACGGAGCGGCCTCGCGTGAAGATCCGCGAGTACCGCCGGAACGGCGTCCGCCGGTTGCACGAGGAGAAGCAGTGGGTGCAGGTCTCCCGCCTCGGGAACCCGCTCATCAACGAAGTGATCATCCCGACCCGGCTCAAGGACAAGTGGAACCGCCTGAGCCCGGCCACGGATGCGCAGTTCGAGCAGTACTACCGGACGCCGATCCTGGCGGCCGTCATCAACCAGCTGTACGGCCTCGGCGTCCCGGAGACGAACCGCGACGATCTGGTCGCCGTGCTGCTGACCGGCGTGCCCGGCCTGAACAACACCGGGACGAAGCTCGCCGACATGCTGCGGATCAACCTCTCGATCCCGCCGACGGCGAGCCCGAACCGGCTCGGCGTCTTCGGCGGCGACCTTGCCGGCTTCCCCAACGGGCGCCGGCTGACAGACGACGTCGTCGACATCGCCGAGCGCGCCGTCGCCGGGAAGCTCAAGGGACACCCCGCCGGCGACCTCCTCGGTGACGGCGTCGACGGGAACGACGTCCCGAACCTGGGCGTCTTCCCGTACGAGAACGACCCGCCCAGCGGGTTCGACAACGCGAAGGGCCAGCAGAAGCCGTGACACGGCGGACGCTGACAGGGGCAGCGGTGGCGGCGATAGCCGCCACCGCCCTCCTCGTCGGAGGCGCTCTGCGCATGAACGGCGAGGAGACCTCGAGGACCCCGACCAACCAGTTCGTCAGAGCCGGCCTCGAGGAGCAGACCCTGGCCCGCCGCACCGGCGAGCCGGCGCACTACACGCGTTCCGAGCGGGCGCTGCGCCAGGCGCTCGCGCAGGATCCGAACGACATCCGGGCCCTGATCGGCCTGGCATCGCTGGCGAACACCCGCCACCACTTCCGCGAGGGCCTCGCCCTCGCGAGGCGTGCCCGGTCTCTGGCACCGGACATAGCCCTGGCGTACGGCGTGATCGGCGACGCCCTCCTCGAGCTCGGCCGTTTCGAGGCCGGCTATCTCGCCTACGAGAAGATGGCGGAGCTCAAGCCGAGCATCGCCGCTTACGCGCGAGTGGCGCAGGTCCAGGCGGGCCTCGGCGCGAGCGACTCGGCCCGGCGCACGATCCAGCTCGCCCTCGACTCCGCGGTGGATGCCGAGACCCGGGCCTGGGCGTACGTGGAGCTGGGACGGCTCGACCGCGCCGACCTCCGGTTCGCGGCTGCGGCCGGCCACTTCCGCAACGCGCTCGCCGTCTCGCCCGGCAATCCCCTGGCGCTCGAGGCATTGGGCGAGACCGAGGCCGCTCGCGGAAAGCTCGAGCGGGCGATCGGGCTTCAGCGGCAGGCGGTCGCCAGGAGGTTCTCGCCGGAGTTCGCGGCCTCGCTCGGCGACCTCTACACCATCGCCGGCCGCCCGAAGGCGGCCGCGAAGGCCTACGACCTGGTGCGGCGGCAGGAGCAGCGGCTCGCCCAGAACGGCGTCGACACCGACCTCGACCGGGCGATGTTCCAGCTCGAGCACGGGATCGATCTGCCCGGCTCGCTCGCGCTTGCCCGGCGCGGGCATGCGCGGAGGCCGGGCACCGAGGCGAGCGAGGTCCTCTCGTGGGCGCTCGTCCGAAACGGACGGTGCAAGGAGGCGGTTCGGTACTCGGACCAGGCCCTCCGCTTCCCTGACGGGCACCGTTATTTCCACCGCGCCATGATCGAGCGCTGCCTCGGGCGAAAGGCCGACGCACAGTGGCTGTTCCGGCGGTCGCTCGACACCGACCCGAATTTCTCACCGATCTGGGCGAGGTACGCCCGGACGCAGCTGGACTGATCGAACCATCGGGCTGGGCCTCGCGAATAAGAATGACGCGCATGGCCCAGTCCGACATCCACGACCAAGCCGCCGCCTACGCGCTCGACGCCCTCGACCCGGAGGACCGCTGGACGTACGAGCGGCACCTCGACACCTGCGACCGATGCCGCGAGGAGGTGGCCGGCCTGCGTGAGATTGCCGGCGAGCTCGCCTACGAGGCCGACGGCCCGGAGCCTTCGCCGGAGCTCCGCGAGCGGATCCTCGACGCCGCCAAAGCCGAGCCGCGCACGGCGACGGTCGTCACGATGCGCCGGCGGTGGCTCTTCCCAGCGACGGCTGCCGCGGCAGTCGCCGCCGCCTGCGCGGCGGTCGGGCTCGGCCTGTGGGCGAACTCGCTCCGCGACACTCAGCCGCGGGTGGTGGCGATGGACGGCGGCGGAAGCCTCATCGTCGAGGGCGACCAGGCGACGCTGGTTGCCTGCGTCGACGATCCGCCGGCCGGCAAGGCGTACGAGGCCTGGGTGATCGAGGACGACCGGCCTAGGCCCGCGGGCCTCTTCTCCGGCGGCTGCCGTCACGTCCCGCTCGACGAACCCGTTGAGCCGGGGAACACCGTGGCCGTCACGCTCGAGGCCGCGGAGGGCTCCGACCAGCCGACGAGCGACATCTTGATGAGCGCCAATGTCTGACTACGCCGTCACGCTCTCCCCCGCCGTCGGCCGGCAGGAGTCCGAGGCAGCTCGCGAGCCTTCCGACGAGCAGGTGCTCGAGGCCGTCGGCCGCGGCGACGACGACGCCCTCGGCGTGCTGTACGACCGCTTCGGCCGGCTCGCCTTCCGACTCGCCTTCCGGATCCTGCGCGACCGAGCGCTCGCCGAAGACGCGGTTCAGGAAGCCTTTCTCGCCATCTGGCGCTCGGCCGATGCCTACAAGAGCGAGCGGGCGAAGCCGTCGACCTGGATCCTCACCGTCGTGCACCGGCGGGCCGTCGACATCGTGCGCCGGGAGCAGAGCCGGCGCGGCGAGCCGCTGGAAGTCGCTCCCGAGCCGTCCGCCGGTTCGGCCGACGAGGACGCGGTGCTGAGAGACCGGCGCGCAGCGGTGCAGGCGGCGCTGACCGAGCTCCCCGGCGAGCAGCGGCAGGCCCTCGAGCTCGCCTACTACGGCGGTCTGACGCAGTCGGAGCTCGCCGAGCGCCTCGGCGTCCCCCTCGGAACCGTCAAGAGTCGCATGTTCGCCGGCCTCGGTCGCCTCCGCGAGCTCCTCGCCGAGACGTAAAGAAAGGCCGTGTCCCGGGGCCGACCCCCGGGACACGGCCGGGCAGCTAGACGCGCTTCGAGGAGCCCTCGATCGTCGCCTCCTCGCCGGAGCCGATCTGGATCCGGCGCGGCTTCGGCGCCTCGGGCTTCGGGACGTGGATCTCGAGCACGCCGTTGCGATAGTCCGCCCGGATGGCGTCCTCCTCGACACCCTGCGGCAGGCCGACCGTGCGCGAGAAGCTGCCGAAGCGCCGCTCGTAGCGATAGAAGCGGTCGTCCTCGCTCTGCTCCGTGCGCTCGCGCTTGCCGCTGACGGTCAGCGCGCCCTCGTCGTACTCGACGGAGATCTCGTCCTCGGAGATCCCGGGGATGTCGAAGGCGTAGACGAGCTCGTTGTCGGTCTCCCACACGTCGACGGCGGGCATCCACGAACGCTCACCGTTCTCGCCGTCGACCTGTCCCTGTCCGAGGAACGTGCTCATCAGTCGGCCCATGTCGTTCTGCAGGGCCGCCAGCTCGCGGAAGGGCTCCCAACGAACCAGTGTAGCCATGGACATACCTCCTGATGCGAATTGACTCTGCGGCCATGATAAAACCTAAGCGTCTCAGTGTCAAGTAGCCACAACAGTACGATCCACGCGGTGCTCGACCTTCCGGACACGCTGAAAGGCCGCCACTTCACCCGCGTGGCGGACTTCTCGTCCGACGAGCTCGAGCTGGTGCTCGACACCGCCGCCCGGATCAGGGACGCACCGCGGGAAGAGCAGCGCGTCCTCCTCGGTCGCTCGCTCGGGATGATCTTCCAGAAGCCGTCCACCCGCACCCGCGTCTCCTTCGAGGTCGGCATCGCGCAGCTCGGCGGCCAGGCGCTCTACCTCCGCTCGGACGACCTCCAGCTCGGCCGCGGCGAAACGATCAAGGACACGGCGACCGTCCTCTCCCGCTACCTGGACGCGATCACGATCCGCACCTTCGCGCAGTCCGACGTCGAGGAACTGGCCGAGAACTCCACGATCCCCGTGATCAACGGCCTCACCGACTCCTCGCACCCGTGCCAGGCGCTCGCCGACGTCCTCACGATCCGCGACCGGCTCGGCCGCATCGACGGCGTGCGCGTGGCCTATCTCGGCGACGGGAACAACGTCTGCTCGTCGCTGATGGTCGCCGTCGCCAGGCTCGGAGGGAGCTTCGTCGCCGCGACGCCGGAAGGCTACGAGCCCGACGACCGGGCCCTCGCGATCGCGCGTGAGTCCGGCGCGGTCGATGTCACACACGAGCCGGGGGAGGCAGTCCGCGGCGCCGACGTCCTCTACACGGACGTCTGGACGAGCATGGGGCAGGACGCCGAGCGCGAGCAGCGCCTCCGCGACCTCGACGGCTACGGCATCACCGCTGACCTCGTGAAGGAGGCAGGAGACAGCGCAATCGTCCTCCACTGCCTCCCCGCCCACTACGGCGAGGAGATCACCGAGGACGTCCTCTACGGGCCGCAGTCGGCCGTGTGGGACCAGGCCGAGAACCGCCTGCACGCCCAGAAGGCGCTGCTGGCGCTCGTCGTCCGCTGATGGACGAGGACGAGTTCACAGCCCATGTCAGAGCCGCGCTCGACGACGTTCCGCCCGAGCTGGCGCGGGCGCTGCAGAACATCGCGATCGTCGTCGAGGACGAGAACCGGGAAGACCCTGACCTCTTCGGCTGGTACGACGGACTGGGCCCGACACGCGACCGGGCCGGCGCCCTTCCGGACCGCATCGTCATCTACCGGCTCCCGCTCGTGGAGTCGTTTCACGACCCGGAAGAGCTGCGCCGGGAGATCCGTACCACTGTCCTGCACGAGGTCGGCCACTCCTTCGGGCTCGACGAGCGTCGAATCGAAGAGCTCGGCTACGGCTGAGGCAGGATCTTGACCGCGCCGTCCTGTTTGGCCTGGAACGTCGCGTAGGCGTCCGGCGCAGCTTCGAGAGGTAGGCGGTGCGTCGCGAACCCGTCGACGCCGAGGGGGTCGCCGTCGGAGAGCAGAGGCAGGATGTCGTCCACCCAGCGCTTGACGTTCGCCTGGCCCATGCGCAGCTGAATCTGCTTGTCGAAGAGCGCGTTCATGTTCAGCGGATCCTTCGTGCCGGCGTAGACGCCGATGATCGAGATGGTTCCGCCGCGGCGCACGAGCTCGATCGCGAGGTTCAGCGCGCTGAGGCGGTCGACGCCGGCCGTCTGGAACATCTTCTTGGCAATCGAGTCGGGCAGGAGCCCGGCGAGCCGCTGGGCAAGCTTGCCGAAGGGAGCGCCGTGCGCCTCCATGCCGACCGCGTCGATGACGGCATCGGCGCCGCGTCCATCCGTCCGGTCGCGAACCGCTCCGACCAGGTCGTCGTCCTCGAGGTTGAGCGTCTCGACGCCAAATGCCCGCGGCCGCTCGAGCCGTTCGCGAACGACATCGATGCCGATCACCTGCTCGATGCCGTGGTGCTTCGCGATCCGGCAGGCCATGTCGCCGATCGGGCCTAGTCCGAGGACGACCAGGGTTCCGCCCCTGTTTCCGTTCGTGAGCCCGGCGTACTCGACGGCCTGCCAGGCGGTCGGAAGGACGTCCGAGAGGAAGACGAAGCGGTCGTCGGGCGGCCCTTCGGGAACCTTGATCGGCCCGTACTGGGCCTGTGGTGAACGGGATGACGACGCGGTCTCCCGGGCTCAGCTTCGTGACCTCGGCGCCGACCTCCTCCACGAGGCCCATCGGTTCGTGGCCGAGGATGTCGCCGGCATGCATGAACGGGCCCATGACCTCGTAGAGGTGGAGATCCGAGCCGCAGATCGCGCTCGAGGTGATCCGCACGATCGCGTCAGTCGGGCTCTCGATCGCCGGATCCGGGTGCTCGTCGACGCGCACATCCCGCCTGCCGCGCCAGGTAGCTGCCTTCACGCCGGAGGATGTTCCGCGCGCAACCTGAGCTAAACATCCCGAGGGAATGGCTCCCTCCCGCCGCTCGTTTTTCCATGTGTGAAGACGATCCAGGAAATCCGTGGCGAGATCGAGCGCGTCAGCGAGGACCGCGCCGTTCTCCTTCAACGCCTGTCCGCCGGACGGGACGTCGTCCTCGCCGCGGAGCTCAAGGAGCTGGACGATCGCATCGCCCGGCTCTGGGACGAGCACCGTGAGGCCCGCGTACGCCTTCGCTTCGGCGACCGCAACGAGATCATCCGTCGCGCCCGCCTGGAAGAGCGCATCGACAGGGCCGCCTAGACCCAACCTGAGACTCTCTCCCCGAGAAGCAGGAGGGGGCGCCTTGGCGCCCCCTCCACGCTTAAGCTCAAGCGTCGGTCAGTCGTCCTGGTGCTTGCCGAAGGTGACTGCCCTCAGCGCGTCCACGATGCCGTGGCCATACACGCCGTTGTAGACCGGCGTCCCCTCGCACCACGTCGTGTAAGCGGCAGGGCGCCCCTTGTGGGTGTAGGTGAACGGGTTCGGCGTCATGCACGGGGTGTCGGTCGCCGAGGCCTCGAGGTAGGCCTGGGTGAACAGCGGGTGCAGCGAGACCCCGCTTCCACGCCTGTCGCCGTACTTCGAGACGATCAGCGCTGCCACGCCCGTCGCGTGTGGCGCCGCCATCGACGTGCCCTGAATCCACTGGTAGTAGGCGCACGTCGAGCCCTTGCAGCTCTTGACGACGAAGCCGTTCGTTGGATTGCCGTTCGCGTCGATGTCGCCGAGCTCCCGGGCCACGTTCTCCGGATAGGCCGCGAGGATCAGGTTCGGGATCGACGCTGCGGTCCGCTCGGCGGGCGTCATCGACAGGTTCCACGGGTCGTCGCGGGACCAGCCGCCCGGCGCGGCCACGGAGATCTCGCCGTAACCGTAGTTCGAGTAGTCGGCCTTGATCTTGCTCGGGCCGACCGCGGAGACGCTGATGACGTTGTTGCCCTCCGTCGGCAGGTCGAGACAGCCGTTGTTGACAGTCCGGTTATGAGCCATGTGCAGCGGGAAGTTCGGGCTTTGCGTGTCGACGACCGGCTTCGGCATGGTCAGGTCCGTCAGGCTGTTGCCCGCCGCTCCAACAAGGGTCACGCCGTGCATGTGCGCATAGTCGAGTGCGCGCTGGGCGGCCTCGATGATCGCGACCTGATCGGCGGTCTGCGCCGGCGTGTCCTCTGCGAGACCGCGGCAGTTGTAGAGCCACGGATCGATGAAGTAGCTCATGTTGACCACGTCGATCCCGTGGTCGCCCGCGTAGGTGAGGGCGTCGACGCTCGGCTGCAGGAAGAAGTAGCCGGAGTCCTGCCCACCGCGGAGGTTGACGAGCGTGACCTCGGGGGCCACGCCTGCCATCCCGATGCCGTTGATCGGCGATCCGACCGTGCTGGCGACGTGGGTTCCGTGTGAGTTCTCGTCGACATCATTGGCGTCGTTGCACGAAGCGTCAGGCTCTTCGGTGCACGGGCCGTCGATCTCTTCGCCGCTGATCGGGTCGAACGGGATGTCGACCGTAAAGTTCCGGCTCAGGCTCTTGCTGAAGTTCGGCGCGATGTCGGGGTGGGTCCCGTCGACGCCGGTGTCGATGATCCCGACCCGGACCTTCCTGTCACCGCGTTCCTTCCTGTACGACCCGTCCACGGTGGCGTGGATCATCCGCATGTCCCACTGGTGCGCCGCGAGCGGCTCGGGCTGCGAGGAGCCGTGCTTGAAGCTGTACGTCCCTGAACCACGCCGCGCCTTCATGCCGCGCGCCGCCTTGCGGGCCGAGCGGAGGAACTCCTCCGAGAACCTCGGCGCCGCCTTGGCCCGCGACTCCGCCGGGGCCCGTCCGATGACGCGGTCGCGCGCCACGCCCTGCACGATCCTCGAGGCGGCGATCTTGGTCCTGAAGCTCGGCTTTGCCGAGAACACTGTGGCAACGCCGATCTTGTTGTTCGCCCTTAGCACCTGACCGCCGGCCGCGGCGACGGCCGCCTTGAGCTCCGTCGTAGCGTTCGGGCTATAGACCACGATGTAGCGTTGGGGCCGCGCGTCGGCGCCGGCCTGAATGCCGACGGCGAGCAGCGCGACGATCACGGCGGCCGCAAGTGCGACCACCGCGAAGCCTGTCTTTCGCATTCGAGTCTCCCCTCCCCTTGCTCGATTCCTCCCTGCGGCACCGAGGCGCGCATGGAAGCCGCGGGTTTTCTACGAAACCGACAGAGGAAAGTCAATGGACGTTTGTCTATCTCGAAAGCGCTTTCGAGCGGCGCTAAACTGCGAGTCGACGGGGCGTTAGCTCAGCTGGGAGAGCGCCGGCTTTGCAAGCCGGAGGTCGCCGGTTCGATCCCGGCACGCTCCATCTTGGAAGCCGCTGCTAGTCGGCGGTTTCCTTTCCATTCCCGCTACCCGCCCACGGGCTCCCAACGCCAAATCAATGCCAGAACGTCGGGCCCTCGCGTCGAGCCGGAGCTCGCGAGAGCACTAATGAAACAGGGCGTTTGGTCCAGAGCTTCAGCGTGATGACGCTCAGCCCGACGCCGCTTGAGAGAGCCGCCCCTCGCGGTCTGCTCCCGAGGTGGCGTCGCGGTCGCGGGGAGGACCCCCATGCCAATCGAGACATAGCGCCGTGGCGTCGTCGAGTAGCTGACCGTCGCTCGCCTCGAGGACCACCTGGGTGAGGTGCTGCACCGCCTCGCGGGCGTGCATGTTCATGCTTGCGGTCAAGATTGCGGCGATGTTCATCCGGGCAGCGTCGCGTTCCAGCATGCCGTCGGTGACGAACATCAGCCGGTCGCCCACTTCCAAAGGCAGCGCTTGCACGCGGTAGCCGGGTCCGGACATTAGTCCGAACGGGCGATCGGCCTCCAAGCGAATTTGTTCGCACTGTCCGGCCCGCAATCGAAGCGGCGGGGGATGGCCGGCGTTGACAATGCCTGCGGTCGCACTCTCCAGGTCAATCCGCACAAGCAGGCCGGTAACGAACTGACCGTCGTCCGCCTGCTCGGCCAAAGCCTCATTCGCCAGCCGCGCCTGCTCGGCCAGCTCCACCCCGCGCCGTCGGGCGTTTCGTAGACCCCCGACCAACACCGTGGCCAACAGGGCGGCATCCATCGTGTGTCCCATCGCGTCGGTCATCGACAAATGCAACGCGTCTCGCTCCAGCGAAAAGTCGAACGTGTCACCGCCGATCTCCCCCGCCGGTTGCAACCAGGCAGCGAGAGTGAACTGACCGGCCTCGCAAGTAAACGCGCCAGGCAAAAGTCGATGCTGGATCTCCGCCGCCAACGACAACGGAACTGAGCGCTGTCCCCACTCGAAGAGATCGGTATATCGGCGGTTCGCGATGACCACGTACGCCAGGAAATGCGCCGCCAGAGCCACATCCGCCACCGTCTGCTCAACCGGGAAGTCGTCCAGTCCCAACTCCAGAACGCCGACCGCCTCACCGCGGCTCGTCACCGGTGCAAACAGCCGAACGCCGCCATCCTCGACGCTCACCTCGACGGCCTGAGCAGCCAACGCCCGCCCGTGCGGCGTCCCGATCAAGGGCACCCGCTCCGCAGTCTCCTCCTTCAACCGCAGCGCACCCTTCCCGCCTGAGTGGCCCAGTCGGATTAGTGCCCGGCCACTGAAGTCGGCGATGAGGAAGCTGACCTCGCGGGCACCGATCGCTTCCGCCAGCTCGGTGGCAAGCACATCGACCGCCGCGACCGGTGGGGCCGCTTCGGCCGCCGCCAGTAACGAATTCAAGTTCAGCGGTGAATGGCGACCGTCACGCATGCTCCCTAACTTAACCCGACGGTTCCGCGGATGATCGACCAAGCCGAGAGCGAGAGAAGCCGAGCCCCGCCGGACGGGGCTTCTCGTTGAGCTGAGAATCGGCGGCGACCTACTCTGCCCGGTCGGCAAAGAGGACTCGCAAATCGGCAAGCGGCTCAGATGATCTGCACTGCTCAAGTTTCGAACTCACGCTCAGCACAAGCGGGGCAGTAGATGACCCTCAGCCGGCTCTGCTTCGTCGGTCGTCAGGTACGCCCGGCCAGCCGGGCTCGTCGGTCCGGGAGACCCGGCCGCACTCGCCGCACGTCAGCTCGTCAGCCAGTGTCTCCGGGGTAGGCATGCGGAAGGTTAGGGGCGACGTACTTCCGCAGGCGGCCGAACGTGGGCGGGTCGGCTGGTGTGCCGTCCTCGTGCTCGAGCTTGTGGCTGAACGCCATTCGGTCTCCCTTCCGTCTCCCGCTGTGACCGAACGGCGCGGTCAGCGTATGCGCTTGGGGCGACGAGCCGAACGCATGCCAAGATCTCGTTTAACGAGCGAGAAAGGGGACGAGCACGTGGCCAGAGTCGAGATCGGAGGCAGGCGAGGAGGTCAGGACGTGTGGGCGAGGTGGATAGATGGGACCGTGCAAGGCGACAGGGAATTCCTCAAAGTCGCCGGCCTCGATCCGGATACACGCTTTGAGGATCCGCACGCGTTCGTGGAACTCATGCAAGCGCTCCTCGACGAGGGATCGGCCACCGTCGTCCTCGACATTCCGCCCGAGCCATCGCCGAGCCCCCCTCTCGACTCGCGCGACCCGAGCTAGGAGGCTGAGATGACATTGCCTGCCCCACCACCAGAGAAAGGAACGCGGATTGTGTTCGTGGGAAGCACAAGGGATGAGCTTCTGACGGTGGACGTCGAAGAGAACGCACCTGCGGTGGAGCTGTCGGGCAGGATTTCGCAGCTCACGAGGGACGACGGCCTGCCTGTCTGGGTGAACCTCGCGAACGTGCTCTACGTGGAGAGCGTCAAGCTGGTGGACTGAAACGGGAGACGGGGCGCCGCTACCTAGACATGCGTCCCCGGCCAAAGAACCCTAGGACGGCCAACACAATGACGATGATGAGGATCCAAAGCCAGATCGACACGGTGATCCTTTCGCTAGGGAGCGCCGACTCTACGGCGCGAGGACCCGTACTTGCAAGGGTGCTCGGCTTACGCCGCGAGCGGCACCGTTCGCGCTCGGGCGAGCGTTACTAAGCGGGTTTGACCTCCAGCACCGCGCCGAGACGCTGACTACGGCCGGGCTCTTCAGGCTCATGTGAGCGAGCTAGAACCAGCCGTGACCTCAGGCTTGTGCGCCTCGAATGCGCCCAACACCTCTTCCTTCTCACGCGGCGGCACGTTGAAGTGTTCGAGCGTGTCGGCAAGCACCGCCGAGACCTGATCGAAGTCAGACGACGAGAGTTGCAGATCTGAATGTGCATCGTCCAGAGGTAGGCCCGTGTACTCGAACGGCCCGCCGGCGATCGCACAGAGCCACAGTGTCCGCAGGAACTTCAGGCCTGGCAGCCGAGATGCGGCCTGGCTCTCGTTCCAGTCCTTGATATTCGAGTTCTGCTCCTCGATTGTGCCTTTCTCCACCAACTGGTCGCTGAAACTGTCGACGACCGCGCTAATGGCGTAGACGCCCCCGAGGCGTTCGTACAGCGACGGCTCTCCCATGCGTCACTCCTCTCTACTTAGAACTTCATCCCGCCTCCTTAGTGTTGGTCCGCACGCCATTCCTTACGTTCGGGCGATCGGGGTACTGCGCGACATGCCCTCCTACGACCAGAAAGCGTGCAGGTTTTTCCTTCAAGCGTTTAGTCGCCGACCAATACGTGCGAAGACGTGTCAAGCGTCAGGCTCTTCCTCGAGTGCCCCAGCGCGGCAGCAACCTCGGTGACGGGGACGCCACAAAAACGCCAGAACGTCCTGAGGGCCGCAGATCGGTCATCCGCTTGACGACGCGGCCGAAGTCCCTGCGATCACGCATGGCTTGTGCGATTGCGGGTTCTCCGTCGTCGCTCGTCGTCGGCCGTCACAGGCGCCGTTGCGGCTTTGCAAGCCGGAGGTCGCCGGTTCGATCCCGGCACGCTCCATCACTATCCATCAGGAATCCGGCCCTGCCGGCCTAACAAAATCTCAGTTCAAAGCCGGATGTAGTCAGTGGCGTTGTCGGTCCAACGAGAAACGCCGCTCTCGCGGCGTCCCTCAGTGAACACGTTGTCAGCGTTGGCTACCGCGTCATTGCTTTCTCGATCCTCCTACACGCACTCCTCGCTGAAGTTCTCGAATTCGACGGCCACATCACCACTGGGGGTGACGGTGATGTGGAACGTCGTCTTTACATAGAAGGTGGGCGCGCCCATCGTTCCTACGATATGGAAGCGATTCACGAACGTCTCCGTGAGGCCGCCGCTCGGAACGAAAACGATCGTGTCGCGCGTAAGGCCCGTAGCGTGGTAGGGCACGCCGCTGCTCGACGTCCCGCTAACACCCTGTGGCTGGAAGTGGAACGTCAGCAGAAGTCCGTCGCCGCCTAGGTCCTGGACGGTGAAAACGCCCAAGAGCGTCCCGGACAAGGTAATCGTCTCGCCGCACTCTGTGAGCGTCTCTTCAAACGGGACTCTTTCGACCGTCGTTGTCGCTTGTGCCGTCGCGACAGGGAGCGCGAGTCCGACGACGAGCCCGACGAGCGAAACTCGTAGGGACCACCTCATGGGAAAGCCTCCTCTCTTGTAGCTCGGAGCGCATACAGCGTCCCGCCTTACATGCACGAGGGCCCGGTTGGGTGGTCGGGGGGAGCCGCAGAACCCTCGGCGGCTACCCGCTGGGGTCCATGGCGCTAGCGCGATTATCTCACTTCGTGGATGACGGTCAACAACCTGGGGCTGACGCCGTATGACTCGCGTTCTGGGGCTTGGATTGATCATCCCTAGCGGGCGCCGGAGGGGGAACGGGCGGCTTCGATGCCCGAGCTCGGCCACCACCACCGCCGGCTGACCACCTACTGACCCAGCCCACCCCGGGGCTTTCCCGCGACGGGGAAGCTCCTCCGACCTGAGCTAGGCCGTTTAAACCGCGGCTTCTCTTCGGCGGCCGACTGTTCGTCGGGCGGACAGATGGAAACCAGCTCGGAGACCCGTCCCGAAGTGCGAAAATCGCGTCCGTGCCCGGAGCACAGCTCGAGGACTTCGGATCGGGGCTCACGCCCGTGACCCAGGGCTGGTTCGTCGTCAACGTGCGCGACGCCGAGTGGTGGTTCTCGGAGAGGAGGGGCGCGAGGTGCGCCTTCGAGAGCGAGTACGGCGATCCGCCGGTCGAGTTCGCCCAGTTCGGGATCAACGTCACCGTCCTGGAGCCGGGACAGACCGGCCTCTACCACGCCGAGTCGAACCAGGAGGCGTTCCTTGTCCTTTCAGGGGAATGCGCGCTGCTCGTCGAGGACGAGGAGCGACGCCTGCGGCCCTGGGATTTCTTCCACTCTTCCCCGTGGACCGAGCATGCCTTCGTGGGCGCGGGCGAGGGGCCGTGTGTGATCCTGATGGTCGGTTCGCGCTCGGGCACTGGAGTGCACTACCCGATGTCGGAGCTCGCGGCGCGCTACGGCGCGAGCGTGGCGGAGGAGACCTCCGACTGGAGGCAGGCGTACGCGACAGTCGAGCGGTTCCGGCGAGAGCGGCCGCCGAACTGGGCTCGTCTGCCCTGGGCGTAAATTCCTTCAGGGTCATTCGCGATCACTCGCACAGGTGCGGTCCTAGTTCGCTTCGTGTTCCAGATCGTCAGGCTCGATTCGGCCGGACGGACTCTGCTGCGACCGATGAGATCCGCGCCTCGGTGCGGTCGTAACGAGAAAGGCCACCACGAGAGAAAGGGGCGAACCCATGAAACCGACGACCACGACGCTCGTCTCCGTCGATGGAGCTGCCCCATGACCAAGGTGGTCGCAATCATGTCGATGTCTCTCGACGGGTACGTCGCCGACGCCAACGACGGCGTCGCCGAGGTTTTCGACTGGTACTTCTCGGGCGACGTCGAGGTCCCCACAGCGAGCACGAGATCCGGCATGACGTTCCACGTCTCGGCGCCGAGCGCCGACCACCTGAGAGGCTTGCAGGCTGAGGTCGGCGCCATGCTCACCGGTCGGCGCACGTTCGATCGTGCCGACGGCTGGGGCGGCCAGCACCCGTGGGATATTCCCGCTTTCGTCGTCACCCACCACGTGCCCGACGGCTGGCCACGGCCCGGCTCGACAGTTCAGTTCGTCACCGACGGCATCGAAAGCGCCGTTGCTCGAGCGAAATCGGCTGCCGTGCCGAAGTCCGTCGGAGTGCACGGTGCCCAAACGATCCAGCAGTGCCTGGACGCCGGGCTGCTCGACGAGATCCACATCGATCTGGCTGCCGTGTTGCTGGGCGCAGGAGTGCGGCTGTTCGACCACCTCGCGAACACACCGGCCGTCCTCGGGAATCCGACAGTCGTCGCCGGTGTGGGTGTCACGCATCTGCGCTATCCCGTGGACACGTCGTAGCCCTGCTCGGAACCACGTGCTTCGGCTACTCAGCTTCGGCGGCTCAGGGGACATTCCCGAACACTGGCCCAAGTGAGCGCCCTCGGCCGCCTGCCGCGCAACCGGCCAGTTGAGGGGCACCGATGACTTCCGGGCGGCAGTGGCGTGTAAGCACTAGCGACAGGCCACAAGACGCGCCGCGGCCACACCAACGCTGCGACCCGGAACAGGCACGTTCTCCTAGCAAGCACGGTCCCCAGACGACCCGAGACCATGGAGGTCTGATCATGCGGAAGCTGATCGCGACGGTGTTCAACTACTCGCTCGACGGCCTTCTCGCCGACGAGGGCACCGAGTTTTGGAAGTTCTGCTTCGACCTGCCCGAAAACCGTGAGCCCGACGACCCGGCGCAACTCGACTTTCTCCAGAGCGCGTACGCGCACATCATGGGCCGCACCGCCTACGAGGCCATCGCCGGGTCCATGACAACGTCCACCGACCACCCGTTCGCCCCCATCCTGAACGCCGCGCCCAAGGTCGTCTTCTCCCGGACCCTGAAGACGGCCGACTGGGCCAACACCACCATCGCCGCTGGTGACACGGCAGAAGAGATCGACAAGCTCAGGCTGGGCGGCAACGGCTACATCGTGGTCTGGGGCGGCGTCAGCCTCTGGCGGTCGCTCATGCGGCTCGACCTGATCGACGAGTTCCGGCTGTCCTTGTTCCCCTACGTGGCGGGCGAGGGCACCCGGCTGTTCGACGACGTGCCCAACTCCTACCGGCTCGAACTGGTCTCCAGCAGCGCCTCCAGAAGCGGGATCGTCGAGCTGGAGTACCGGCGGCACCGCTAACCCAGCGGCCCAGTCCACAAGGAGGCTGTGATGCCTCTTCCCGAGGTTGTGTCATCGGGCTCGCGCTGCTGGCACGCTGGCCAGGCAAGCTTGTTCGGCCGAGATGCCGCTAGTTTGCCTCGAGTATTAGGAGCTTCCGAAGGGCCTCGGCGGTAGCTGGCCAACGCAGGTTCGTGAATGCCTCGCCGGGCTCGCACCAGCGGTGATCGTCGTGCTCCCAGTCGAGGTTGGGCTCCCACTCATCCGGCGCAGTCACGTGAAAGCACGTCACGTTCACTTGCGCGACGGACGGGTCGTACCGCTTCCGGCTGTCCGCAGGCTCCTCGGTCAGCGGGTAGACGTACTCGACCACTTCGACTCCGGCCTCGGCGTTGGCGACCAGTCCCGTTTCCTCACGCAACTCCCGCTCGGCGGCGGCCGTCGCTGTCTCGCCGGGTTCCACCCCGCCCGCCACGACGTGCCAGTACCCGCCTTGCACCGCTGATCGATGGAGAATCAGAACCTCTGCAGCGCTCTTACGGGTTACGAACACCGCAATTTCCCTGCCCGTGCGCACGACTAGAGAGTATGGGTTGGCCAGGAAACGTCGAAGCGATTACTCGACTTCCCCCGTCAAAAGCGAGCCCTCAGGCGTCTCTTCAAGGCGACGGGTAGCGATCGTCATAACGCCGTCGGTATGCGCGCAAGCCGGAGCCCGCCTTCGTCGACATCCGTCGCGCTCGTCACCCACGCGTAGGCGCTCCACGCCCACCACAGCGCCGCGAGCACAAGCATCCGCGGAAGACCCCGGCCCAGGTTGGGTCGTCCGCCAGCAGGATCGTGACCTGGGTCATTGCGAACACAAGGGTCAGGTCGAAGAAGAGCTCGAGCGGTGTGACTTCGTGCTCGTCGCCGCCCCCGGGCTCCGCGTCGGACCCGCTCATCCGGTTATCCAATCCTGGTTGCCCATCTCTTACGGGTGAGATTCTGAGGTTTGCCCCCGTGGCGAAGGCGGGCAGAGAGGTCGTGGGAACACAAGCATGAAGGGAAGGCGCCAGTGGACGGGCTCACGGAAGAACGGATCGCTCGAAACAACGCGACGTTTCGCGACGCGAACGAGCACATCAGTGCAGCGGCGGGGATCTACGGCATCGACTCGCCGGTCCCGTTCATCTGTGAATGCGCGGACGCGCGCTGCTCGGAGATCGTTCGGCTGACGCTCGAGGAGTACGAGGAGATTCGAGCCCACCCTCGCCACTTCCTTCAGGTTCCCGGCCACCAGGATGCGGCGGGCGCGGCGCAGATCGTGGCTCGACGGGACGGCTACGTGATCGTGGAAACGCTCGGGCGGGTAGGCGATATCGCCGAGGCTCTCGACGAACGGGGTCCCGAGGACCGTGGCCGGATCACCAAGACATAGGATCACAGCATGGACGAGCGCAAACGGCGCATCGGCCTGAACGAGGCCATCTTTCGTGAGGCGAACGAGCGTATCGAAGAGCTCAACCAAACCTTCGCGACGCTGACCGACGCGCTGGTACTGGTCTGCGAGTGCGGCTACGCGGACTGCACCGAGAAGATTTCGATGAGCTCCGCGGAATACGAGGAGCTCCGCGCCGACGCTGCTCACTTCGCAATCGTCCACGGCCACGAGATCCCGGATGTCGAACACGTCGTCGCGGAGCGAGAGGGCTACGACGTCGTTCGGAAGGACGACGGGGTCGCGCGAAAGATCGCGGAGGTGACCGACCCCCGCTAGGTCGGGATCTCCTCGTCGGGGTCGGCCTCGCCGCACTCGTCGAGGGCAGGTTGCCGATCGGCCAGACAGAGCCACGGGCCCCGCCTGCCGGGATCCCGGTAGCGGCCCTGACCCGAGGGTGAGCGCGGGGCTCTGCTTGTGTCGCAGTACGCGCCCGCGAGGATGCATGTCTGACGGCCCCATCGCCCGCGAAACGCGTTCCACGATGCGGCGTGGCCGTCCGCAGTGATCGGCATCGGCTCGAGGCAGTCGGTGGCAGTGTCCCCATCCTCCGCCTGCGAGCAGGAGTCGTTGTAGTTCCACGCGAGCTTGCCGTCGTGCGGGCCCTCGTCGCGCTTCTCGTCGACGAACGGGTAGTCGGCGTTGAGGAGCGGGTAGTTGGCGTACTGCTTGCAGCCGCCGCCGCAGGGGACGGGATATGAAGCGTGGCTGTCACGGGCGACGAAGACGAGCGGGCGTGCGGGCTCCCGGCGTTGCACGCTCCGCCAGAGCTCGGTCAGCGTCGGCCATGAGTACGAGACGAGATGCTCGTGCTGTGCGTAGCGGACGGCGAGCGGCGCGTAGCGCTCCTCCTCGCTCCGCACGCAGTCCCGGCTCGCGTCGGGGCAAGGGCCTAGCACGACCGTGACGCCTTCCCAGTCGCTCGGGTGGTCGTGGCAGGTCACGCCCACCCACCGCGCACCCGGTGCACAGCCGACGGCGGCGCCGATCGGCGACGGGTTCCGTGTGAAATACCACCAGTAATCGACGTAAATCCGGTTCGGCCGATCCTTGTCGACCACGTGGTAGTAGTAGGCGCTGCCCGGCCCCCCGCCCCGCTCGCCTGTGAAGTCGGCGATCTCGACGAAGTTCGCCGAACGGTCGAGGGCGGCGGCCCGCCGCACCCCTTTGCACGCGTCGCCGCTGCAGCTGCTGATGCGGCCCGCCCGGGCCGCATCCTCGATGTCCAGCGGGAATCGCGACTCCCGCCGGTCGAACAGGAGGTACGGCCGCACGAGCCCGGCCAGCTCCGCGTGCTCGGCGTTCTCCTCGGCAGCGGCCGGCAGGGCGCCGGGCTCCTCGTCGTTCTCCGCCGGTGGCGGCACGGCCTGGACGAGCAGCAGGAGCCCGACCATCCCGGCAACCGCCCCCGGCCATGCTCGCGGCGTGTACTCATCGTCTCCCGCCGCCGTGCCGAGCGCCTGGATCCCGCGGAAGATCGCGAGCCCGACCAGCGGCGCGAGCAGGATCAGCAGCCCACGCCAGCCCCGATCCCCCGCCACCGGCAGCGCAACCAGAGCGAACGTCGCCCACAGGATCGCCCGCCGGATCGTGAAGGGGCGGACTCCGAGGCGCAGGAAGAGCCGATTGACGAGCGTGGTCTGGGAAAGCGCCCAGAGGGCAACCCCGGTGACGAGAATCGCATACACGAGCTCGCCCCACAGGTTCCGCAGCAGCACGTTGAGCGCGATCAGCAGGGCGAAGGCGCAGGCAAGCAGCACCGGCATGAGGACGTACGCGAGGAGCCGACGGTCCGTGACGGCATCGCGGACGCGCTGGCGCCACGAACGGCCCGGAGCAGCCTCGTCCATCCGACGCATCCTTCGCAGGTCGCGCGACCACTGTCAAAGAACGAGCGAGGCCGGCGAATCGCCGGCCTCGCTACGACGAAGTGTTATTCGAGCTCTAGGTGCTCAGGGTGCCCTGAACCTGGCCGTTGGGGAACGTCTGCGTGTGGACGTTCACGTAATAGGCCGCCGGGTTCTGGACGATCTGCTGCAGAAGTGACCTCTCGACGGTCGCGCAGCCGCTCGACGTGCCGGTCGTCGGCGTCGTCAGTGGGACGACGATGGCGCCGGTCGACACGAGGTGGATGTGCGCGGCGGTCGGCACGTCGTTCAGGCCACTCACGGTGAGCGTGTGACAGAGCCGCGCGAGACCGACCCGAATCGTGAGCGAGGCGGTTCCCGATCCGCTCGCCAGCTGAACCGGCTGCAGGTTGGCCGAGAGCTTGACGCCCTGGCTCGGCTGCGTGTTGCCGGACGGACACGGGGTGACACCCGGCATCATCAGGTCACCGGTGTGCTGCATGTGCCCGCGCAGGACCTGGCCCGATGCGGAGCTTGGACTCGTGACTGCCCGGCTCGAGATCGTGATCCGCCGGTACGGATTCGAGTCCGAGCCGGTCTTGTGGCAGATCGTGATCCGCGTGGCGGGAGCGCTGGTCGGCGCCGGCGTCGCGGACGTCGACGGGCACGCCGCCGTTCCGGCCACTACCGCGTCGCCCGTGTGCCGGAGATGGGCTCGCAGCATCTTGCCCGACTTCGACTTCGGGTTCTCCATCGCGCGACTGGAAACCGTGATCCGGCGCCACTGATTCGACGCCGAGCCGGTTTCGTGGCAGATGGTCAACTTGGAAGGAGCCGCGGCGGCTTGCGTCGCAGCACCCTCTCCCTGTGCGGTCACCGCGCCGGCCAGGAGCACCGGAACGAGGGCGGCGATCGCGATCAACAGACGCTTCACTTCAGACCTCCTTGGTTTCTCTCGTCTTGATCAGAGTGTTCCCGGCTTTGGGATTTGCGGGCGTACGCGATCGCCGGTTTTTCAGTTCCTTTACAGGTATTTCCTTGCAAATTCCTTACACGCCCACGCTGTTCGCGTGGCGGTAGCGGCAACCGATAGATATTCACCGTGATCCGCGCTCTGCTTTTCGACTTCGACGGCCTCATCGTCGACACCGAGACGCCGTCGTACGCTTCCTGGCAGCAGGTCTACCGGGAGCATGGGCAGGAGCTGCCGCTCGATCGCTGGGCGTCGATCATCGGAACGATCGGAGGCTTCGAGCCGCTCGACTACCTGGAGGAGCTCCACGGGCCGATCGACCGCGAGGCCGTCCGGACGCGCCGTCGGGAGCACGAGCTGAAGCTGCTCGAGATCGAGGAGCTCCGGCCCGGGATCCTCGCCCACCTCGAGGAGGCCGAACGACGCGGGCTTAAGACGGCCATCGTCTCGAGCTCCTCACGCGAGTGGGTCGACCGGCATCTGCGCCGCCTCGAGCGGACCGAGCACTTCGACGAGATCGTCACCGCCGACCGCACGCCCGAGCGCTCGAAGCCGCGCCCGACCCTGTACCTCGAGGCGCTCGAGCGTCTCGGCGTCGCTGCGGACGAGGCGATCGCCTTCGAGGACTCGCCGAACGGCGTCAAGGCTGCGAAGGCGGCGGGGATCTTCACGGTCGCCGTGCCCAACGGAGTGACAGTCACACTCGGGCTCGGCGAGGCCGACCTGCTGCTCGAGTCGCTCGCGGAGCTTTCACTCCGCGAGCTTCTCGAGACTGTCGGTTAGCTACAGGGGGTCGCGGTACCCCTTGCCGCCCGAGCCGTAGTAGCCGCCGATCTCCTCGCGGTAGGCCGGCTCGCGGTAAGTGGACTCGTCGAACTCCGGGGAGTCCTTGATCTCGTCCTTCGTGCGGTTCACGTACACGGTCTCGTTCTCGGTTTCGACCCGGTCGATCACACCGGCCGGAAGCAGGACCTTCTTCCCGAAGATCCAGGGACCGGTGTCGACTACGAGGTAGCTGCTGCCGACCTCGTTCGTCGCCTCGTCGATCTTGCCGATCGACCCGTCGATCGCCTCGATGCTGTAGCCCTCGAGGTTCATTGTGCTGATGTTGGTGTCTCGGTGAGTCCAGAGATCTGCGGCGGACATCTGTCCCCTCCTTGTTTCGACTACGTGGGTCCTTTCCAGCCCTTGTGTGCGCAAACCTCGTGCCGATAATGACTTCAATGCAGCAGCCGAATTGGGACGAAATCGACCTCGAGCCGCTCGAGCACGAGCTTCGAAACACGCTTCCGGCGGCCGAAGCCGAGAAGATGATCTGGGCGTTCGAGCGCGCGCTTATCGTCGCGCGGATCGACGGCGATCTACTCCGCTACCTGCTCGGCGCGGCCGCCTCGCTCGTCGCACGCGCGGACGACACCACTCCCCGGGCCGTGTTCGAGGCGTACTTCCGCCGCTCGGTCACGGACGAGGAGTGGCGCGACCGCTACGCCGAGCTCTTCGCCTAGCCGCCCACCTTCCTGAACTGGGCAAGCCAGTACTCGAAGTCCGGCGGTGGCGGTGTCGGCCTGAACCGCGCGTTGACCGCGTACAGACGCTCGCCGAAGTCGTCGATCGTCGTCGGGACGTCGAAGTCCGGATCAATCAGGTGTGCAACCACGTCACCTGAGTCCAGGCGCCGCGAGAGCCGGATGACAGCGACCTTGTTGTCCCTGTTCTGCACGACGTACAGCGTGCGCCCGTCGAGCAAGATCCCGTCGCCGTTCACGACCGGCTCATCGAGGACGATCTCGCGCGTTAGTCCGGTACGCCGGTTGACGGCGAACAGCTTCCCGACGTTGGTCTGGACGATGATCAGCGTTCGCCCGTCATGCGTCGCGTCGATGCCGTTGGCGTTGTTGCCCTCGCCATAGACGATGGCTCCGCTGAGCGGTATCGCAGTCGCCTCACGAGGATGTCCATGCCCCTTGCCGCGGTGCCCGTGGCTCCCGATCGGCACCCGGTACAGGAACGGGCGTCGCGAGTCCGTGAAGTAGGCGAAGCCGCGTGCCACGACGACGTCGTTCACGAACGTGGTCGTCTCCGTGGTGAAGCGATAGGTCTTGAGCAGCCGGCCGCTTCGCGCACTGAAGACGAAGCCGCTTCCAGTCGGGCCTCCGGCCACGTACAGGCGCCCGTCGTGGAGCTCGATGCCGATCGATGCTCTTCCGGTCGCCGCTCCCTGATTGATGACCTCTCCCTCGCCCGTCTTCAGGCTTCCGCGGTAGATCGCACCGGTCGGGATCGAACCGACATAGAACGTTCCGTTCTGGCTGATCGCAATCCCTTCCGGCCTGAAGCCGTCGGGTAACGCAATTTTCTCTGGCAGTCCTCCGCCGGCCCCGAGCGGCGCAGCCAGCACCGACGCTGCAACCGCCATCCAGGCCGCCAGAAGCGTGATCCGTCGCATGTAGAAGTCCCCCCTTGTCGATCGTTTCCGCTTCTCGGGGTCCCTACGTGCCCGACGCTCGGTCGGATCACACTCGCGTGGCACACTGCACGCGATGACAAAGATCCAGAAGACCGACGCCGAATGGCGCGCCGAGCTCTCGCCCGAGCAGTACCGCATCCTGCGCGAGAAAGGCACCGAGGCGCCGTTCACCGGCGAGTACGACCACACGTTCGAGCCCGGCACGTACCAGTGCGCAGGGTGCGGAGCCGAGCTGTTCGACTCGGAGGCGAAGTACGACTCGGGGTGCGGCTGGCCCGCCTTCTACGCGCCCGCCGAGGAGGACGCGATCGAAGAGGAGCGCGACACGACCTTCGGGATGGTGCGCACCGAGGTCATGTGTACGAGCTGTGGCGGCCACCTCGGCCACGTCTTCCCCGACGGGCCGCACCCGACCGGCCTTCGCTACTGCATCAACTCCGCGTCGCTGAAGCTCGAAGAGAAGTAGCGCTCAAATGCTCGGGATGGTGTACTCGATGTCGCGGACGTCGAGTCCCAGCGACGACGCGATCTTGACGCCCTCCTCGACCTCTTCCTTAACCCGCTGGAGGTCGCGGGCCCGCATCGCGCTCGTGATGAAGTCGCGCTCCTTCGGCCGCCAGAGGACATGGTCGACGAAGATCGGGAGCATCTTGCCGGCGCCCTTGATCATCCGGTCCTTCGTCTGCTTGGACGCCGTTCGGAGCAGCACCCGCTCGTAGGCCATGCCCGAGCTGTGGTGGATGCCGTCGTCGATCGTCAGGCGCCGGCAGAGGTCGGCGAGCACGGTCTCCGGCGCCGAGCGGGCGATCAGCCGGAAGCGCGGGATGATCATCCGCTCGAAGAAGACCTGCATGAGGAAGACCTTCTCCTCGAGCGAGTCGAGTCCGAGGAAGATCTGCGCCAGCTTGTCCAGGTATGGGTCCCGCTCCGTCGGTCCGCCGGCCTCGCCGACGAGCTTGAGCCAGGCCTCCACATGGCGCGCCTCGTCTTGCGCCATCGTCGAGTAGTAGAGCTTCGCGTCGTGGTGGCGGGCCATCTCGAGGAGCTGCGCCGCCATCTCGACGGCGAGTGAGTCCGCTTGCAGCTGCTGCGTGATGACCGAGCGCCAGATCCCGCGGCGCTTCTCGACCCGCTCCTTCGAGCCCGTCGTCTCGGGAATCGGCGGCAGGTCGCCCCAGGGCATGTCGCGCACCTGCCACTCCTGCTTCTTCGCGAGCTCGTAGTAGCGGAAGACCTCGGGGGCCTGTCCGCCAGGCGCGACGCCTTCCACGGTCATCTTCTCCTCGAGCGTGGCCATCGCGGTGGAGGATAGAGCTACGGGCCGGTAGCCCGGTCGCCCAGTTCGAAGGTGTGGACCTTCTCGCCGCGGAACAAGCGCCGATCGGGATCCCACGGGAAGAAGATGACGACGCCGAACTCGACCGCTTCGCGGGTCGCCTGGAAGTCGAGCCAGTCGCGCTCGTGTGTGCCCGTCACGCGTGCCTCCTCGCAGACGCCCTGCGGGCCGACGACGATGTCGGTCAGCTTGAAGTCGATGTCGGGAAACGCGGTCAGGAGTCCCGTGTAGAAGCGGGTCGCACCTTCGTGACCCTCCCACCTGTGCGACGTGCCTGCGAGCTCGTAGACGCAGTCGTCGGTCAGCGTCGCCAGGAGGCCGGCGATGTCGCGGTTGTCCTCGGCGATCGAGTGCTGCTTCCAGAGCTCGCGGATTGCCTCGACCTCCGCCGGGTCGATCTCCCGTTTCAGCAGTTCGCGGACATCCATCAGCGTCAATACTCTCAGGCCGTGGGTCACCTCTCGGCCGTAAGGGCTCGTAACCGGCGGACGCTCACCCTCGTCCTCGCCCTCACGGTCGCGATCACCGCCGTAGAAGTGGTCGGAGGGTTGCTGACGGGAAGCCTCGCTCTCCTCGCCGACGCGGTGCACATGCTCTCGGACAATGTCGCGCTCGGGCTCGCCCTGGTCGCGGTCTGGCTGGCGGGCCGGCCGAGCACGCCCGAGCGGAGCTTCGGGTACCAGCGGGCAGAGGTTCTCGCTGCGCTCGTGAACGGGCTCGTGCTCGTCGTTCTCGCCATCTGGATCTTCGTGGTGGCGTACGGCAGGCTCAGCGACCCGCCGGACGTCCTGGGCGGCTGGATGCTCGCCGTCGCCTTCGTCGGCCTGGCGGGAAACCTCACAGCTGCCTGGATGCTCACCCGAACCGCGCATGGGAGCCTGAACATGCAGGCGGCCCTGCGGCACGTGACTGCCGACGCGCTCGGCTCGGGCGGAGTGGTCGTCGCCGCGATCGTGATCCTGACGACCGGCTGGCGCTACGCCGACCCGGCGGTGGGCGCGCTGATCGCCGTCCTCGTCCTGGCCAGCTCGTGGACCGTGCTGCGCGACTCCGTCCACATCCTCCTGGAGGGCACGCCGAGGGGGATCGATGCCCGCGGCCTGGCGCGGCGCATGTCAGGCATGGAAGGGATCGTGGACGTCCACGACCTCCATGTCTGGACGATCACGTCCGGGTTCGTGGCCCTCTCGGCCCACGTTCTCGTCGAGCCAGGCGACGACTGCCACGCCCGGCGGCGCGAGCTCGAGCACGTGCTCGCCGAGGAGTTCGGAATCGAGCACACCACCCTCCAGGTCGACCACGCCTCGCTGGCGAGCAGCGTCGTCTCGATCCGGCGGGCGGGAACGTGAGCGACGGAGAGAGCCGGGAAGAACGTCTCGACCGGGAGCTCATCGAGCTCCTGAACGAACTCCGTGTCGTCCTGCCCGGGGTGCAGGTTCTCTTCGCCTTCCTGCTGACGGTCCCGTTCACGAACCAGTTCCGGCGGATCACCCATGAGCAGGAGCTGGTCTTCTTCGTCACGTTCCTCCTCACGGCAATCGCCACAATCCTGCTGATCTCGCCGTCGGCGTATCACCGGCTGCGCTGGCGGCAGAAGGACAAGGAGCAGATGCTGCAGACGGCCAACCGGCTGGCCATCTCCGGCATGGCCTTTCTCGCCGCCGCGCTAACGGGGGCCGTCTACCTCGTGACCGATCTGCTGTTCGCGTCGGCCGCGGTGGTCTACCTCGTGACCGCCGCGGCCGCCGCGCTCGTTCTCTGGTTCTGGTACGGGCTGGCCCTCACGCGAAGGGCACAAGACCCGGAGACGGGCTAGCCCTGGTGCATGGGGGCTTCGGCGCCCGGCAGGTGCAGCAGGTTCTCGACCTCTTGGACGCCGTGGATGCTCCGCGCGCGCTCCTCGAGGTCGCGGATCAGCTCCTGCTCGCCGACTTCGCCGCGCAGGTAGATCTTGCCGTTCTCGGCGTTGACGTTGATCTGGCCCTTCGGTACCTGCTCGTCCCGGAAGAGCTCGCTCTCGACCATGTGGGCGAGCGTAACGTCGTCGGGCTGCGGCTTCGGCCCTTCCTCGGCGCGCGCCAGCAGTGACTTGATGCGGCCGGCGACCTTGGCGCGGCGCTGCTGCCCCTCCATCGGGTTGAAGAAATACGTGAGCGCGGCCCCGAGGCCAATAAATCCGAGCAGCTTTCTCATGCGGCTCCCCTCTCCTTCTCGTTTTCGGTTCGGGTGAGCCTACCCCGTGCCAGGGGCCGGATAAACGGCGGCGGAGACGGGAGGGCTAGTCGCCCCAGTCGAAGTCGCGGGACCGGCCCCAGAGGCCGTCCTCGTCATGCGTCGCGACCGCCTCCATGGCGACCGGCTGCTCTGCGACTCCGGGATGTCCGTCGAGTGTGTCCTCGATCCTCGCCTGCTCCTCGGTCTTGAAAAGCGGGTGGTTCACGAACGGATCCTCGACGCGATAGCTGTCGATGGGCATGTCGCCTTCGAGCTCGGCGTTCTTCCGCTTCAGCTCGAGGTGATCCTGAATGACGTCGGCGAACAGTGACGGTGTCTCTACGGGCATCGATCCTCCGGGGTGGTTTGCAGGCAGTTCGTGGTCGGCGGGGGATTGTAACGAGGAGAAAACCCGCTCGTAGCCTACGCGGGCGTCGTGACGGCAGAAGGCGCTGAGACGACGACCCGGTCCTTGCCCGACCTTTTCGCCTCGTAGAGCGCTGCATCGGCTGCGGCGACGAGCTGGCTCTGGCCGGGGACGAACGGGAACGACGCGACGCCGAAGCTCGCGGAGACGCCGATTGGTGTCCCGTCGGAGGCGGTGAGCCGCTGGTTCCGAACCAGCTCCCGGATCCGCTCGGCGACCTGCCGCCCGCCGTCGAGGTCGGTTCCCGGAAGGAGAAGGGCGAACTCTTCGCCGCCCCAGCGGCCCGCAAGGTCGATCTCGCGGACGCTCTCCTGCAGGCCCCGTGCGAAAGCCTTGAGGACCTCGTCTCCGGTCGGGTGGCCCCAGCGGTCGTTGATGCGCTTGAAGTCGTCGATGTCGGCGAGGACGAGCGTGAGGGGCTCATCGAAGCGCTGTGCACGCGCCAGCTCCTTCTCCAGCGCAGCCGTGCAGAGCCGACGGTTCGCCAGGCCGGTGAGGCTGTCGACCAGTGCCTGCTGCTCGACGGTCCGATGCTGGCGCGCGTTGCTGAGCGCGATCACCGCGTGACCGACGAGCCAGCCGGCACTCTCGCGCTGGTCGGAGCTGAAGTCCTCGCCGTAGAGGGTGAGCATGCCGAAGCTCTCGCGGCCGACGGCCAGAGGGAACTCGAGCTTCACGGGTGCCCTCTCGCCCCCGTCGGCGATGAGCACGACGCCGCCGTCGCTCAGCTCCCCGCGCGACGCGCCGGTCGCCTGGACGGCGGTGTCGACGATCACGCGGAGGAGCTGGTCGACGTCGTGCGTCGCGGCGAGAGCCTCGCCGAAATGGAGCGTCGTCTCCCTCAGCCGGCGCCGCTCCTCCTCGAGCTCGGTCATGCGCGCCTGAAGCTGGTCGGCCATCTGGTTGAAGGCCTGGGCCAGCGAGGCGAACTCGTCACGGCCGCGAACGTGCACGCGGTCGCCAAGCCGTCCGCGGGCGATACCCCTCGCAGCATCCGCGAGGCGGCCAAGCGTGGCGACGATCGACCGGCCCTGGATGTACGCGACGGCTGCGATCAGCAGCAGCGCCGCGAGCATGGCCAGGAAGAGACGCGACCGAAGCCAACCGACGGACTCGTCGATCCGCGCCTGTGGCGCGAGCACGACGAGCGAGATGTTCCGTGCACCGGCGAGCCTGTTCGAGGCGAGCGCACGGAAGCGCCGGCCCGCGACCTCGACCTCGGCCGGCTGGGGCGGGGTCCCGACCGTCCCACGGATTGGCGCCGAAGCGGTGAGGACACGGCCCCCTTCGACGAGGGCGAGCTCGCCGCCGTCCGAGAGGCCCGAATGCTTGCGCAGATCCTCGGCGAGGCGGCTGTCCATCGCGACGGGTGAGATCACGCGGCCGAGGGGGCCACGCCGTCCGACGACGGCGATCGAGCGGACGACCGAGGGCTTCCGGATCGACCCGATCGGCCGAGCGCCGCGCGGCTCGATCCGAACGCCGTAGCGTGCCGCGAGGCCCTGGAGGCGCTCGCGGTCATGGGTGGCGAGGGCCCGCTGGAACGACGGGTCGCCGGCGAGTCGCCTCGCTACGCGCTCGGCCTCGTCGACCTCCTCGACGAACGCCGACTGCGCGGCCCGGACACTGGTCTCGAGCGTGCCGTCGACGCGTCGCGTCTCGTTCTTGTCCGTCACCGCTTCCAGGCCGCTGAAAGCCGCTGCAAATGGCAGCAAAGCGATCAGCGAGAAGTACGCGACGAGCTTGAGCTTGAAACTCCCCATCCGATTCCCCTCAAGGCACCCGTGTTCGCTTCCGATAGCTCTTGTTGGAGTTGTCGGCATCGAGGGGGTCGAGCATGAGGGGAGCTTTACTTCACGTCACAACCGGCTTATTGCTGGGGCTGGCGCTTGCAGGCCTGATCCACGCTCCCTCCGAGGTCGTCGCGCAGCAGGAAGCGCGCGCGCCGTTCGTTCGACCCCTACCGGGCGCCGCCGGCCCGTGGGCGCAGGAGCAGACCGTCAGGTTGTCGCCGAAGGTGGAGCGCGACCTGGAGCGGCGCCGCCGCGAGCTGCTGGCGCCTCCACCGAATCTGCATCCCCCTGCGCTGCCGGCGCTGCCCTCGCTTCCGGCGGGCCCGATCGTCGCGCCGCCTCCCCCCGCGGCTCGTCCGATCGCGCTCGCTCCTGACTCCGTGCCGGGGGCTCCCAGACCGGTCCGCAGGCCCGAGCCCGATCCTCCTGAGGCCGATCCGACTCCGCCTCCGCCCGCCGCACCGCCCCCAGCCCCGGTGCCTCCGACTCCACCGCCGGCCCCGCCCCCACCTCCACCCCCGACCGAGACCATCGCGTCCTCGCCGAAGCCGCCGCCGCCGTCCGACGACGATGATGACGACGACGGCGGCCGCGCGAAACGCCGCAAGCACGAAAAGAAACACAAGGCGAAGTGGCACAAGGCGAAGGAACACAAAGCCAAGGAGCGCAAGCCCGATCGGAAGCAGGAGCCCGAGCGAAGGTCGGACGATCAGGACGACGACGACGACGAACGCGGCCATGGCCGACACGACGACCGGCGCGGCAACGACCGCGACCGGGATCGCGATCGCGGCGACCACGATCGTGACCGCCATGATGATCGAGACCGGGACCGGCACGACGACCGCGACCGCGGCGACGGCGATGACGACTAGGATGCCGGCGTGCCTGCGCCCCACCATCTCGTCACCCGCCGCATGGGCGCCGTCGGGATCGCGCTGACGGCCTGGGACATCTGGCGCCGCATTCCCAAGCAGCACCGCCGCCGAATCGCCCGCGAAGCCCGAAAGCATGCGCCGACGATCGCGAGGGCCGTTGTGCGCCAGGTCAATAGCGCGCGCGAGTTCCGTGCCGCCTGGAACAAGCGCTAACTACGCGAAAACGTTTCTGACGATGCGGTCTTGCTCGCGGACGTGGGCGGTGGGATAGCCCTCGCTCGGGCTGGCGCGCCAGGGGCGGCCGACGTAGCGGAGCGGGACCCGGCCTGCGATCGACTCCTCGAGCCGGTGCCTGATCGCCCGCCAAGCCCCCATGTTCTGCGGCTCCTCCTGTGCCCAGACGACCTCCTGGAGCGCGGGGTAGGCAGAGACGACCGCCGTCGCGGGATCGACCGGGAACGGGTAGAGCTGCTCGATGCGCGCGACGGCGACCTCCGGATGCTTCTCGCGAAGCTCGTGGCCGACGATGTCGTAGTAGAGCTTGCCCGAGGTGAGGACGAGCCGCCGCGCGCGGTCGTGCGCGATGGAGTCGTCGATGACCGGCTCGAAGCGACCCTCGGCCAGCTGCTCCAGCTGCGCTGACGAATCCTTCAGACGCAGGAGCCCCTTCGGCGTCATGACGACCAGCGGGCGGGCGCTGGGGTCGAGCGCCTGCCGGCGGAGGAGATGGAAGTACTGCGCCGCCGTGCTGGGCGTGACGATGCGGATGTTCTCCTGGGCCGCCAGCTGCAGGAAGCGCTCGAGACGCGCGCTCGAGTGTTCGGGGCCGTTGCCCTCGTAGCCGTGCGGCAGCAGCAGGGTGAGCCGCGAGGTCTGGCTCCACTTCGAGAGGCCCGAGACGAGGAACTGGTCGGTGACGATCTGCGCGCCGTTGACGAAGTCGCCGTACTGCGCCTCCCACAGCACGAGGGCCTCCGGCGCGCCGACCGAGTAGCCGTACTCGAAGCCGAGCGTCGCGTACTCGGACAGCGGGGAGTTGAAGACCTCGAACGAGGCGGACGCGTCCCCGAGACTCTTCATCGGCGTGAACTGCTCGCCGCTTCCCGGGTCGTGAAGGACGAGGTGGCGCTGCGCAAACGTCCCGCGCTCGGTGTCCTGGCCGGTGAGCCGTACCGGTATCCCTTCGACGAGCAGGCTCGCAAAGGCGAGCGCCTCGCCGTGGCCCCAGTCGATCTCTCCTCCTTCGAGCCGGTCGCGGCGGCGCTGGAGCTGCCGCTCGAGCTTCGGGTGGACGGTGAAGCGGTCGGGGACGCGCAGGAGCTCCTCGTTCAACGCCCTGAGCCGGTCCGCCTCGACGGAGGTCGCAACCTCTGCGCCTTCCGTCGGAGGAGTCCGCTCGCTCGGTGGCTGTTCCTCCACGGCCTCGGCGAGCGACGTCTTGAGCGTCTCGTGCGCAGCCTTGAGGCTCGCCTCGACGCCACGCACGAGCTCGTCGGCCTCCTCCTGGGTGACGACGCCCTCGTCGACGAGCTGTGTCGCGTACTGCTCGCGCACGCTCGGCTGCTCCTTGATCCGCTCGGCCATGAGCGGCTGCGTGTACGCCGGCTCGTCGCCCTCGTTGTGACCCCATCGCCGATAGCCGATCAGGTCGATCACGACGTCCCGGCCGAACCGGCGTCGGAAGGCCATTGCAAGCCGGATGGACGCCACGGCGGCCTCCGGGTCGTCCGCGTTGACGTGGATGATCGGCACGTCGAAGCCCTTCGCAAGGTCGCTCGAGTAGCGCGTCGAGCGGCCGTCGGCCGGATCCGTCGTGAACCCGACCTGATTGTTCGCGATCACGTGCAGCGTCCCACCGGTCGAGTAGCCGCCGAGCGACTGGAGGTTGAGCGTCTCGGCGACGACGCCCTGGCCGGGGAACGACGCGTCGCCGTGGATCAGGACCGGGAGCGCGACTCGCGAGTCGTGGTCGCCGCCGCGCGTCGAGCGGTCCGTCTGCTCGCTTCGTGTCAGGCCCTCGACGACCGGGTCGACTGCCTCGAGGTGGCTCGGGTTGGCCGCGAGCGTGACGGTGATGTCCCCTGCGGCGGTCTTGCGCCTGCCCTCGGCGCCGAGGTGGTATTTGACGTCTCCGCTCGCACCCGCCGGCTGGTTGGAGATCGCAGCGAGGTTCCGTTCGCCCTCGAACTCGCGGAGGATCACCTCGTACGGGCGGCCGATGAGATGGGCCAGCACGTTCAGGCGGCCGCGGTGGGCCATGCCGGTCACGACCTCGTGCGCTCCGTCCTCCCCGGCCAGCTCGAGCGCGAGGTCGAGCATCGGAACCATCACATCGAGCCCCTCGCTCGAAAACTGCTTCTGGCCGAGGAACGCCTTGCGGAGGTAGCGCTCGAGCCCTTCCACCTCGGAGAGACGCGCGAGGAGCCGACGCTTGTCGTCGGCGTCGAGCGGCTCTCGATACGTGCCGGCCTCGATCGCCTGCCGCAGCCAGACCCGCTCCTGGTGGTCAGAGATGTGCTCGATCTCGTACGCGCTCGTTCGGCAGTAGGTCTCCTGGAGCTTCGGAAGGACGTCCGCAAGCGTCTCGCCCGGCACGTGGACGCGCAGTAGGCGCGCCGGGATCTGCGCCTGGAGCTCGGGCGTGAGTGGGGGGACCAGGCGCTCTGGTTCCAGTGCCGGGTCGCCGACCGGCTCAGAGCCGAGCGGGTCGAGGCGGGCGGCGAGGTGGCCGTGCATCCTGTAGGCCTTGACCAGCGCCATGGCCGCCGCGACTCCACTGAGAAGCGTGTCGTCGACCGGGGCCTGCGGCTGCGGCGGCGCCTCGGCCGCGGGGGCCGGAGGGGCCGGGGCGGCTTCGGCCTGCACGCCGTTGCCGTCCGCTTCGAGCACTTCGAGCAGGCGTGCGACGCCCGGGTGCTCGCGCAAGAGGGCGCTGTCGCCCTCGAAGAGCTCGCGCCACTCCGCGGGCACGGCCTCGGGATTCTCGAGGTAGTCCTCGAGAACGGCGCGTGCGTATCCGGCGTTGAGCCCGTCGACCTCAGCCACGATCCCTCCCTGTTCTTTGTAGCAGGGTGCTTTCCCCTGCGGCAGCTGGCGTTACCAGAGCGGCCGGCTCGTGATCACGCACACGATCATCCCGACCAGCCAGCCCGTGGCGGCGATGGCGACTCCGGCCGCCGCGAGGTGGCGGTTCCTGCCGCCGGCCATGGTCGCCGCGATGAGTCCGATGAACAGCGACGTGAGGCCGATCGTGACCGGGCGCTGCGCGATCGCGATCAGGCCGCCGAAGATGGCGAGCGCGGCGAGGAAGCCGGCGACGGTCTCCGCCGGGCCCTGGCGTTCGGCGACAGGCGGCGCCGTGCTCACCGCACCGCGACCCGATCGGGCCTGCGCGCCGGACCGCCGCGGCCGTGAGGCCCACCCCGGCGCGGCCGGCGAGCGTAACGGCGACCGCCGGAGGGATCGGGCTCCGTGGGGACGGGCAGGAGTGCCGGTTCCGGCGGCCGGGGCTCGGCCCGCACGGCCCACCAGACCACCGCGATCAGATAGATGATCGGCAGCTTGAGGACGAGCATCAGGAAGACGATCTCGACCACGTCCGGCCATTCTAGAGCGGCACGCCGCTCGTTGAGAGGCTGCGCGCGCGGCGGCTATTTGAAGGCCTTGAAGAACTTCATCGGGTCTTCCATCAACTCGAACCTGTAGTCCGCGTCCCGGCTCTTCCAGACCTCGATGTGCGCGTGCGGCGCGCCGTCGCGCCATGGCGTCACGTGCGCAACGACCTGCCCGGCCTCCACCTTCTGCCCTTCGCGAACCTTGGCCGGATCGCAGTGGCGGAAGACCCAGACGCGCTTTCCGCGCGCGGCTTCGATCTTCACACAGCCCCCGAAGACCTGCCCAGTGGTCGTCGGCCGCACGAGCGCCTGGATGACCGTCCCAGCCACCGGGGCCCGGACCGGGCTCCGCCCAGGCGCGAACCAGTCCTTGCCGGCGTGATGCTTGACGCCGTTCCGGTCTGGCGCGCCCTCGCCGTTCGCGAGTGCGAACTCGCTACGGAAGCCCGGAGAGGTCGAGAGCGGGCGGACGATGCCGTTCGCGGCCGCGTACCTCTTCCCCTTCCGCGCTTTGGCGTTTCGCGCGAAGTGCGCTGGGAACGGCACCTCGCCGAAGAGCCACGCGAGCCCGAGCAGGCCGAGCCGGTTGTTGATCTGGCGCTTCGGATAACCGACCCGCCACTTCCACTCCTCGACCGCGCCCGCGGTGTCCGGACCGTAGACGCCGTCGACGGCCTTGCCCTTGAAGCCGAGCGCCCGCTGCACCTCCTTGATGTCGTCTCCCGCGAGGTACGGGTCCATGAGCGCGAGCTGGCGGCGCATGCGGCTCCTCCTTCGGGTCTTCCCCGTTGGATAGCTACGCACAGCCGCAGTGAGGAATCAAGAGGCCCGCGACACCGAGTTCGTGGCCGTGCCGCATCCTTTAGCCTACGTTGGGCGCCGCCGCCGGCCCTGGATCAGCGCGTGGTTGAGCATCGTTGCGTCGTCGTCCTCGCGCGCGACCACAACGACCTTGTTCCAAACGCCCGGATACACGACCCTCTCGCTATACAGCTGAGTCCGAAAGCGTTCCTTGTAGACCCGGGGGAGGGCGTCGCCGGCGCCGTACATGCGTCGCCCCCCGTCGCTCCCACGAATGACCGCGACGAGCTCGCGTGTCTCCTCGTAGTCGTCAGCTGCGACGAACTCGGCCAGCGGCTGCTGGGGTGATCCACTGCTCAGGAAGGCGACGACGTATTTGCGGTCACGCCCCCATTTGTTCTTGCGAACCGTTTCACCGAGGCCGATGTGAACCGCGCCTTCCGCTCTCGCCGTGCCCAGGAACACCTGGTAGCGGGAATAGTGCTCGCGCTTGTCCGGCCATTGATAGGACTCGTCCTCTCGCTCCCGTACGAGCCGCCAGTCCTCGGCGAGATCCGCGTTCCACCCGCGAGCAGCGGCGTCCTCCTCGCCAGGCGCCCCGTCGGCATCAACCGGCGTGATGGCCGGATGGTGGAAGCCCGCCTGCGCAAGCTGAATGAGAAGTGGACCGAGCTCTCGATCCGGAACGCGTTGCAGAGTGACCGAGAAGGGACTCACGAGTTGCCTCCTACGTTGATATATGTATGAAACGTAGCAACGTAAAACTACGTTATCAAGAAGTCTGCTATACTAACGAGGCGCCAGGAACCAGACGGAAGCGTCGAGGCTCCGAAATCGCTCTTCGACTGTCACACCGGGCCTGAGTGCGAAGGACGACTCAACCGGGTTTTCCGCACTGAACGAAGAGAACGTAAGGAGCACTAGATGCATGCCACCATCAGACGGTACGAGGGAATTGACCAGAGTCGCACCGACGAGCTCGTCAAGAACGTCGACGAGAACCTGCTGCCCCGCCTGACCGAGATGCCGGGCTTCAAGAGTTACCACCTCATCGAGGCAGACAACGGCGTCATGAGCTCCATCGACTTCTTCGAGACATCGGAGCAATCCGACGAATCGACGCGCGTCGCAGCAACGTGGGTGCGCGAGGAGAAGCTCGAGAAGGCACTCCCGAATCCGCCGAAGATCACGGGCGGAGAGGTCATCGTTCAGAAGACGAACGACCTCGTTCGGGCGTAGTTCCCGACCACTGTCAGGGGAAGGTCCGCACCGCGGGCCTTCCCAGCACGTCGACCGACGTTCCGGCAACGCTTTGCTGAGTTCAAGGCCCAGCGAGGCCGACCCTAAGGGAGGCCGTCATGGCCGAAGCACTGACCAGAGACCAAGAGCTCGAGCGGACACTCAAGGAGAAACGCGCGCAGGGCTACCGAGTCGAGTCTCACAACGACACGGAGGCGGTGCTCTCAATGAGGGGGCGGCGCCGGTTCTTCAACCTGCTCCGCGGCGACGAGGTCCGCTACCGGCTGTCCTTCGACGAGGTGGGCCACGCGACCAGCCGATCGATCGATTAGACGTGGGCGAGCACCTCTGACGAAGAAGGCCCGCAAGCGCGGGCCTTCTTCGTCGAGCGGCCCTTTTGCGCCCTACGCTGCACGAGCCACCCTCCGGATCGCAGCAGCATCACCATCCGCGAGAGGGTTTGATCTGGAGTCAATGCCAACGGCAGCAGTGACATTCGGGTAATTGACCGCCTCGCCATCGGAGCAGACGGTTAGGCGGTTCGCACAATGTCCGAGGAAGTGGAGCCAGCCGGGCTCGAACCGGCGACCTTCGCGCTGCCAGCGCGACGCTCTCCCAACTGAGCTATGGCCCCGCGAGCCGAAGTGTAGCGACCGCTCCGCCGGGCTTCAGGCGCTTGCGGCGTCGAGCTCGACCGAGGGCATGTCGCCCCAGAGATCCTCGAGCCCGTAGTACTCGCGCGTCTCCGGCGTGAAGACGTGCACGACGACGTCGAGGTAGTCCGCGACGATCCAGTTGCCTTCGCGCTCCCCCTCGACCGCTCGCGGCCGCGCGCGCTCGTCGGCCTTCATCCGCTCGCGCACCTCGTCGTAGATCGCTTTCGTCTGGCGGGCGTTCCGGCCCGTGGCCAAGACGAAGAAGTCGGTATAGGCGGTGACGGGCCGCAGGTCGAGGATCATGACGTCCTCTGCCAGCTTCTCCTGCGCGAGAGCGGCGATGCGGCGTGCTTGTTCGAGCGAAGTCAGTGTCGGAGAGCGTCCCTTCGAGTTCGCGCGCAGTTTAGCCACGCTCCGAGGACGGCTGCGAGTCGCCGTAGACGCCGAGGCGCTCGATCTCCCGTGCGACCTCGGGCGGGACGAGGTCGTCGATCGGCTCGCCTGCCGCGACCCTGGCCCGGATCTCGCTGGACGAGACCGGCCGCTGCTCGATCCGCAGCACCTCGACGTCCCCCTCGGGCGGCTCGAACCCCGGCCTGGCACCGACGACGATCCGGGCCAACCGGCGCACCTCGCCCGGTTCCCTCCAGCTCGCGAAGCTCTCCCACTCGTCGCCGCCGAGAACGAAGTACGGGCGATCCAGCTCTGCCGCTCGCAGGAAGTCCACCGTGAACGGATGGTCGTCGAGCCGTACTTCGCCGAACCGCCCCAGCGCGATCTCGGCCAGGTGGCGGCGGATCTCCGCGTCTGCGATGACGCCCTTGTGGCCGGGCCGCTCGGCGACCAGGACGAGCAGCCGCTCGGCGCCGAGCTGATCCCGGGCGCCCTCCGCGAGCGCGACGTGGCCGAGATGCGGCGGGTCGAACACGCCGCCGAGAATTGCGGTGGTCACGAGAGAATCAGCGTCTCGCCGTCGACCTCGACCTCGGCGCCGGTCTTCGCGCCGGCAGCTCGTAAGGCTTCCTCGAGCTCATCCGGCCGCGGCGCCGAGCCCGTTACCCGGAAGCCCCGGTCCGTGCGCAGGATCCGGAAGCCGCCGCCTGCGTCGGGACGAGGCCGGTAGACGAGGAACTCGACCAGGCCGTCGTCGTCCTCGCGCGGTGGCTCCGGCGCCGGCGGGCAGAGCTCGAAGAGCGCGTTCACCAGCTCGTCGATCCCTGCGCCCGTGATCGCGGACGCCCGGATAACCCGGAGAATGCGGTCGTCCTGCACGTCGAACGACACCTCCCCCGCGACGTCGACCTTGTTGAGGACGACGATCTGCGGCAGCCGGTCGAGACCCGCACCGTACGCCGAGAGCTCGTTGTCGATCAGCGCGAAGCGGTCGGCGGGGTCCCCCTCGGCGGCGTCGATCACGTCGACGAGCAGGCGGGCCCGCTCGAGGTGCGCGAGAAACTCGTGGCCGAGGCCGAGGCCCTCGCTCGCACCTTCGATCAGCCCGGGAACGTCCGCGACCGTCAGCTGCCGGCCGCTCGGTGAGTCCACGGTGCCGAGAACCGGAGCGAGCGTCGTGAACGGGTAGTCAGCGACCTTCGGCTTCGCGTTCGAGATCCGGCGGAGCAGCGACGACTTGCCGGCGTTCGGCAGCCCGACGAGCGCTGCGTCGGCCATCAGCTTGAGCCGGAGGTCGAGCTCGAGCTCCTCGCCGGGCATCCCGACCTCCGCGAACCGGGGTGCGCGGCGCGTCGGAGTCGCGAACCTCCGGTTGCCGCGCCCGCCGGCGCCGCCGCGAGCCGCGACCACCCGCGAGCGCGCGCCTGCGAGATCGGCGATCAGCTCGCCGTCCTCGGAGAACAGCTGCGTTCCCACCGGGACGGGAAGCAGAACGTCGTCGCCGTCCGCGCCATGCTTGTTCGTGCCCCGCCCGGGGCCGCCACTGCCGGCTCGAAACCTCCTACGCCCCTTGAAGTACGAGAGGTCGCGAAGGTCCTGGTCGACCTCGAGCACGACGTCTCCCCCACGCCCGCCGTCGCCTCCGTCCGGCCCGCCCTTCGGCACGTACTTCTCGCGGCGGAAGCTGAGCGCTCCATGGCCTCCTCGTCCGGCCTGCACGCGGATCTTCGCCCGGTCGTTGAACACGGACCCACGCTAGCGCCTGGCTGGTACGGTGACCCGCCGATGAATATCGGAATCTTCATCTTTGAGGGCGTCGAGGAGCTCGACTTCGTCGGTCCGTATGAGGTGCTGACTTCTTGGGCCCGCCAAGCCGAGGATGAGCGTGAGCTGTCCGTCTTCACGATCGCCCGGACGGCAGAGCCGGTGACCTGCTCGCATGGTCTCCGCGTGATCGCCGACCGGACGTGGGACGAAGCTCCTCCGCTGGACGTGCTCGTGTTCCCGGGCGGCCGCGTCGGCCGCCTAATGGAGGACGAGCCCGTGCTCGACTCGGTGCGCCGCACCCGCGACGGCGGCGCACTGATGACGAGCGTCTGCACGGGCGCCCATGTCTACGCGGCCGCCGGTGTGCTCAAAGATCGTCCCGCGACAACCCACTGGGGCTCGCTGGCTTCGCTCAACCAGACCGACCCGACGATCGATGTGCGCCCAGACGACCGGTTTGTTGACAGCGGCGATGTCATCACCGCAGCCGGGGTCTCAGCCGGGATCGACATGGCGCTGCACCTCGTCGCGCGACTCGACTCGACGGACCGCGCGGAATGGGTCCGGCGCTACATGCAGTACGAGACGCCGCTGTACGTCAGCTAGTTCTGTCCGCCGGCGACGACGATCGTCCGGCGCTCGCCGCTGCGCTTGAACTCCACGCGTCCATCGCGGGTTGCGAAGATCGTGTCGTCGCGGCCGAGTCCGGCGCCGGGGCCCGGCCGGAAGCGCGTGCCGCGCTGGCGGACGAGGATCATCCCGGCCTTCACGTCCTGGCCGTCGAAGATCTTCACGCCGAGGCGCTTCGACTCGGAGTCGCGGCCGTTGCGTGAGGAGCCCAATCCCTTCTTGTGTGCCATTAGCTCTCGTCCTTCGTCGTCGTTGCGGTCGTCGAGCGCGGCTTCGAGGTCGACGACCTCGTGCTCTTCTTCGCGCCGATCGACTCGATCTGGATCTGGGTCAGGCTGCTGCGGAACCCCGTGTGGCGCCGGTAGCCGGTCCGGCGGCGGTACTTGCCGATCCGGATCTTGTCGCCCTTCACGTGGGCCAGCACCTTCGCGGTGACCGTGCCCTTCGGGGCCAGCTCGGCCTTGCCGTCGCCGCCCTCGAAGATCACCTCGGGCTGGAACGTCTTGTTCTCGTCCACCGTCAGGCGGTCCACGAGCAGTTTCTCGCCCTCGCGGACGACGTACTGCTTTCCACCCAGCTTGATGATCGCGTAGCTCATAACAAATGCCGGGGCCTCGGCACCGTCTTGCGGTGCCGAGGAAGCGAGCGTGCGGGCTTTTGCCCGTGCGTTCGCCCTGCTTCCGCGGCAGCCATCAGTCTACCAGCGGCTTTTCGGGCTTCTTGGGCGTTTCCGGTGCAGCTTCCGCGCCGTTGGACTTCGCCGCGGCGGGCTTCCGGCGACGGCGTCCGCCGCGGGATCCACGGCGGGTCTTCTTCTTCGGCTTGGGAGCTTCGGCGTCCGTGGATGCTGCAGGCTGCTCCGCGGCGGGCTCGGCCTCGTCGCCGCCGAGCGCCGGGTCCGGCAGGTGGATCAGCACCGGAGCCTCCGCCGGCTGGCCGTTCTCGACGCCCTCTCCAGGCGCTGCCTCCGCCGTCGCCTCGGCCAGCTTCTTCTTCCGGCGCCGACCTCCGCGCGAGCCGCGCCGGGTTCGCTTCTTCGGCTTGGGCGCCTCCTCGGCAGCACCGTCCTCGGTCGGCTCCTGAGCGTCGGGCTCGTCCGCCTCCGGCTCGTCGGCCACTGCCTCGACGGCCTCCGCCTTCGGCTCCTCGGGCTTCGCGATCCTGCTCCGGCGCGCACGCGTCGGCTTCTCCGCCAGCGCCTCGGCCGTGATCGGAGGGTCTGTGGGCTCGGCCCCGTCGGCGAGCTCCGCGTACGCCGTCCCATCGAGCACCCGGGTGATCCGGACCTTCGCGCGCTTGCCGACGAGCTTCGCGCCTTCTGCGATGGCGATGTCGATGCCGTCGTGCTTCGCGACGCCGACGCTCGGATCGTGGAGGCCGACCTCCACGGGCTTGAGGCTGAGCTCCTGGCCTTCCTCGACCGGCGCTTCCGGCTGGAGCTTCGTCAGTGGGCCGCGCGCGACGACCTCGAAGTGCTCGGGCGCCACGCCCTCCTTCGGCTCGATGAAGAGCCGGCGGCGGGTTCGCTCCTCGATGGCTCGGAGCCGCTCGGCCCCCGGCCCGATCAGCGCAGCCGCGACGTGCGGGTTCAGCTCGACGCGGAAGGCGGCGCTGCGCGAGCTCGCCGCGAGCATCCGCAGCTTGCGCTCCGCTTCGACGGCGGCGGAAACCTCGGAGAAGACGATGCCATCGCCCTCGCAGGTCGGACAGCGCTTCGTGAGGATCTCGCGCGGTCCGTGCGAGACGTTCTGTCGCGTCATCTCCACGAGGCCGAGTGGCGAGATCTCGACCACGTATGTCTTCGTCCGGTCGCGCTCAAGCTCCGCCTTCAGCGCCTCCTCGACGGCGGCCCGATTCTTCGGGTTGGCCATGTCGATGAAGTCGATGACGATGATCCCGCCGATGTCGCGGAGGCGCAGCTGGCGGACGACCTCCTTGACGGCCTCGAGGTTGTTCTTCGTGATCGTGTCCTCGAGCCGGCCGGCCGACGACTTCGACCGCGAGCCGACGAAGCGGCCCGTGTTGACGTCGATGACCGTGAACGCCTCCGCGTAGTCGAAGACGAGGTAGCCACCAGAGGGAAGGTTGACCCGGCGCGAGAGGGTCGATCGGATCTCCTCGTCGACGCCGAAGTCATCGAAGAGCGCCGTCTTCCCGGTGTGCTTCCGGACCTTTTCCGCCATGTGCGGAGAGGTCTTCTTCAGGTAGCCGACGATCCGTCTGTAGGTCAGGTCATGGTCGACGACCGCCTGCTCGAAGTCGTTCGTGAAGAGGTCGCGGACGACCCGCAGCGGCAGCTCTGCCTCCTGGTAGACGAGCGCCGGGGTCTTCGCCTTCTCGGCCCGTCCCTGGATCTCCTTCCAGAGGCGCTGGAGGAAGTCGATGTCGCGCTCGATGTCCTCGGCCGACGCTCCCTCGGCCGCGGTGCGGACGATCATGCTCCCGGACTTCGGCGCCACCGACTTCAGGATGTCCCGGAGCCGGTTGCGCTCCTCCTCGGGCAGCCGGCGCGAGACGCCGAAGCCCTCGCCGCTCGGAACGTAGACGACAAACCGGCCCGGCAGCGAGATCTCGGTCGTCAGGCGTGCGCCCTTCGATTTCATCGGGTCCTTGACGGCCTGGACGAGGATCTCCTCGCCGCGGCTCAGCAGGTCCTGGATCTTGCGGCCGTGCCTGCGTCCCTCGAGCTCTGGGGTGACGATCTCGTCGACGTAGAGGAACCCGTTCTTCTCGAGGCCGATCTCGACGAACGCCGCTTCCATTCCCGGGAGGACGTTGTCGACGGTGCCCTTGTAGATGTTGCCCGCGATCGAACGGCTCTCAGGCCGCTCGAGGTACACCTCGGCGACCCTGTCGTCCTCGAGGATCGCGACTCGCTGCTCGGCGACGTCGACGGAGATGACCAGGTCGCGCTTTGCCGGCGGCGGGAGCGCTCGGGCGGTCGCCGTCCGGCGGCGTGTCTGGCGGGATCGCGCCTCGCGCGGCTTCCGCTCAGGCTTCTTCTCCGCCTTCTGGGCCTTCTCGGGCTGATCCTTCTCTTCCGTACGCGCGGCGCGATCGCCGGGCTTGCGGCGGTTGCGGCCACCGCGGCTTCCTCGCCTGCGGCGGCGCGTCGCGGCGGAAGTAGGTGTGTCGTTGGCCGCGTCTGCGGCCGGGGTCTCTACGGTGTCGGGTTGTCCAGCCTGCTCGGGGGCAGGCTCGATCGTTCGCTCAGCCGGCTTGCGCCGAAACCATCGCAACAAGTGAAAACTCCTTCGGTGATGTCGCGCGCACGAAGACCTGCTCCGGAGACCGGGCGCTCCGCGCGCTGCGAGATTGACATGGGACGCATATCTGCGAGCAAGGCTAGCAGCAGCGGGTTTTCAGCCAGGAAAACCGGATGGCTCAGGCTGCCGCCGCCGGCCGGAGCTTGGTCCGCCTCGTCCTGATCGCCCGAAGCCGCTGCGTGAGGCGTGCCCAGGCCCAGGGCTCGACCTCGCCGTAGCGGGCCGCGGTCTGAGCCCTGGTCGCCGCGAGGTACTCGAACCAGGCGTCGGCTTCCTCGATCAGCAGGAGCTCGAACGCGTCCTTCCTGTTCATGCGCCGCATCGTAGGACCGGCGCCGGACGGACTAGCGCCGACGGAGGGCAATGGCCTGGAGGACGCCGATCGCCATCAGATTCGTGACCATCGCCGAGCCGCCGACGCTGACGAACGGGAGTGGAATTCCCGTGATCGGGGCGATCCCGATCGTCATCCCGATGTTCACGAACGTCTGGAAGAGCAGGCCGAAGACGATCGCGCCCGCAACCGTCGCCTCGAAGGCGCTGCGCGCCGTGGCGATGACGCGGATCCCGCGCCACATCAGGAGCAGGTAGAGGCAGAGGAGGATCGACGCCCCGACGAACCCGCGCTGCTCGGAGAGCGCGGCGAAGACGAAGTCCGTCTCGTGCTCCGGGAGGTAGTCGAGTCGCGTCTGCGTCGCGCCCGTGACTCCGCGCCCGTCGAGCCCGCCGGAGCCGACCGCGGTGATCGACTGGTTGATGTTGTAGGCGGCGCCGCGCGGATTCTTCGACGGGTCCGTGAATGCCGTGAGGCGGTCGCGCTGGTACGGCTCCAGGATCTCGACGCCCATCGCGGGGCCGGCCCAGAGGACGAACGCCACCACAACGGTTCCGACGGCGGCGACGATCGCAAGCTCGCGCCAGCGGGTTCCGGCGAAGAACAGCGACGCCAGCAGGATCGCGCCGTACACGAGCGCCGTCCCGATGTCGGGCTGAAGGAAGACGAAGAGCGTCGGCACCGACGCCGCTCCGATCGCGATCAGCGTCGTGCGAGACTCGGTGATCCGCTTCCCCTGCGCGGCGAGCAGGCCGGCGAGGAACAGTGCGAGCAGCAACTTTCCGAACTCCGACGGCTGGAACTGGAAGAACCCGAGATCGATCCAGCGCGTCGAGCCGCGCACCTCGGTGCCGATCACCGTGACGACCAGCAGCATCCCGAGCAGAAGCCCGTAGATGGCCTTGTAGTAGCGCCGGTACACGGAGGGGTCCACGAGCAGCGCGCCGACGAGGCCGACGGCGCCCATCAACGCGAAGATCGCCTGCCGCGTGACGTAGTAGTCGGGATCGCCGGCGATGTCCTGCCTGGTGATCCCGTCGATCGCCCAGAGGCCGAAGCCGATGAGTCCCCCGACGGCGGCGAGCATCACCCAGTCCAGCCGGCGGACGAACGAGACGGCGCGCGCGGTGTCGGCGCGGGGATAGCGCCTGGCGCGCGGCGGTGCTGAGGCCGCGTAATCGGCCATTAGTCCGTCTCCACGGCGGTCTCGACGACAGGTGCCTCTTGCCCGAAGTGGCGCTCGAAGATCTTCAGCGCCGCCGGCGCCGCGGCCGTGCTTCCGTGGCCGCCGTTCTCGATCACGACACACACGACGAGCTCCGGGGTCTTGTCGGTCGGGCCGTAGCCGCACCACCAGGACTGGTCGACCATCTGCGCGTAACCGTCGCCGTCAACATCGACGGCCTTCTCAGCCGTCCCCGTCTTGCCGGCGATCGGGACTGGAAAGGCGCCGAAGACGCCTGCCGACGTCCCGTAGGACGCGTGCGTCGCCCGGAAGAGCCCGTCCTCGATCACGTTCAGCTCGGCGGGGTCGACGTTCACGTCCTTCGGTGCCGGCGAGAAGACCGCCTTGATCGCGCCGGAGTTCCCGGGCTGCTCCACGCTGGAGACGAGGTGCGGCGTGACCAGCTTGCCGCCGTTCGCGAGCAGTGCGTAGAAACGAGCCATCTGGAGCGGCGTGACGAGCAGGTCCTTCTGGCCGATCGCGAGCTGCACCGAATCGCCGGACTTCCACAGCCGGTCGATCTCCCAGGTCTGCGGATACCGCTTCTTCGTGTACGTCTTGCGCCGCCATTCCGGTGTGGGGAGGAGGCCGGTCGCCTCACCGCCCACGTCCAGCCCTGTCGCCTTGCCGAAACCGAACGCCGAGGCCCACTTCTGGAGCGGGCTGCCGTACTCCGGCGGGAGGCCGTAGAACTCGAGGCCCAGTTGGTAGAAGTAGGTGTCGCACGAGGCAGCGAGCGCGGTCGGCAGGTCCATCGCCTCGTTCACGTACGGGTTCCAGTTCCGGAAGGTCGTCCCGTCGATCTCCATCCTCCCCGTGCAGGACAGCGGCTCGTACGGCCCCACCAGCTGCTCGCGCATCGCAGCGAGGGCAGTGACCGGCTTGAACGTCGAGCCCGGCGGGTAGAAGCCGGACGTCGCGCGGTTCAGGCCCGGGTAGTTGGCCTCCTCGGCAGCCTTGGGATCGATCAGCGACCGGAGCTTCGCCGGCTTCGCCTTGCCCACGTACACCCGCGGGTCGTACGTGGGGTTGGTCGCCATCGCGCGGATCGCTCCGGTGCGCGGGTCGATCGCGACTGCGGCTCCGGCGTTCGCGTACCAGCTCTTGTTCTCGCGGGCGACCTGGATGCCGTACTCGAGCGCGTCCTCGGCCGCGCGCTGCAGCTTCGCGTCGAGCGTCGTCCGCAGCGCGAGGCCCGGCTGCGGCTGCTCGCTCCGCAATGGCTTCGAGCGCGGGCGCCCCATCGAGTCCACGCGCAGCTCGGCCAGGCCGGCCGTCCCGCGGAGGAAGCGGTCGTAGGAGAACTCGAGGCCTGCCTGGCCGACGGTATCCCCGTGGCGGTAGCGGCCGGCCTTCAGCTGGTCCTCCGTCACGTCTCCCACATGGCCGAGGATCTGCGGCGCGAGTGACCCGTACCGGTAGTCGCGGAGGTGGATGTCGTTCAGCTCGAGGCCGGGGAAGTCCCTCCGGTGCTCCTTGAGGTAGAAGATCTCCTCCTGGCTGAGATCCTCTTTCAGCGTCACCGGCGTGAGTGGATCGCCCTTGTGCTCGCGCAGCAGCCTCCGGAGCTCCGGCACCGGGACGATCAGGATCGCCGAGAGCCGGCGCAGCATCCGCTCCCGGCCGCGGCGCGGCATGTACGCCGTCCAGACCTGAGCGGCGGTGCCGATCCGGTTCGAGATGAGCAGGCGGCCCTTGTAGTCGAGGATCGGCCCACGCGCCGCGTCGATCCTGACCGTGCGCAGCTGGTTGTCCTGCGCGGCGGCGAGGTACTGGTCGCCGGCGAGCACCTGGAGCGCCCAGAGTCGGAAGAAGAGCACGGCGAACGCGAAGAGGACGATCGCGCCGAGCACGCCGAGCCGCAGCGCCATCGCCGGCGTCATCCGGTACGGCTCCTCCACTCGCGGGTCGCGCGGCATGAAGCGGGTCCGCGGCGGGATACGGGTGATCGAAGCCATTAGCCGAACTCGACGTCCTTGATCGGGTGGCGGGTGCCGGGCGCGAAGAGGCGCCGGGCGAGGGCGTACACCGGGACGGTGAGCAGCAGGTTCAGCAAGATCTGCGCCGGCAGAGCACGCAGCCCCGCCTGGACGGAAACGGATTCGCCGAGCATCGCGTGGAGAGCGAGCGCGCCGAACGCGGAGAGGACGGTTACGACGGCGATCGACACGAGCGGGGCGTGGGCGCGGTCCCGACCGGTGGTCTCGCCGTAACGCCCGATCCAGTAGCCCGCGAGGCAGAGCAGCAGGGAGCTGACGCCGAGCGTGTCGAGGTTCGCCGCGTCGAGCAGGAAGCCGGCGTAGAACCCGGCGATCGCCCCGAAGATCGACCCGCGAAGCAGGGCGACCGCCGCGAGGGTGACGAGAACGAGATCGGCCTTGCCGCCGCCCGGGGCCACCGACGAGACGATCGTGGCCTGGACGACCACGGCGACGAAGAAGGCGATCGCCGTCTTGAAGACGTCACCGGTCACGGCGTGTCGGCCCGGTTCTCCTTCGGAACCAGCACCACCAGGGTGTCCAGCGACGAGAAGTCCACGAACGGATCCACCTGGATCTGCTGGAAGTTCTCGATGTCGGTCTGGCCGACGTGCTTCACGGATCCGATCGGTATGCCCTGCGGGAAGAGCGACCCGAGCCGGCCGAACCGTCGTCCCGCGGTGGAGATCGTGTCGCCCCTCTCGACGACCTTCTCCTTCGGCACTCGGTTGAGCTCGAAGGGGCGATCGGGCCCCTCTCCGATCTCGAGGACGCCCACGGTGTCGGTGGCCACGTCGAGGGCGGTGACCGAGCTGGTGCTGTCCGTGAGCAACGTGACCTCCGAGCTCGTGCGTGTCACCTTCGTCACCTGCCCGACCAGGTAGCCCTCGCTCGAGACGACCGGGTCGTCGAGCCTGACGCCGTTGCGCCGGCCGGCCGAGATCACGAGCGACTGCTCCCACTCGCCGGTCGCATGCGACGTCACGCTCGCCGCGATCCCGTCGTAGTCCCGCGGGAAGCTCGGCCCGCTGACGTAGCGGAGCGCTCGGCGAAGATCGACGTTCTCTCGCGCTGCCGTCTGGTTCTGGATCGCCTGGAGGCGCAGCAGCTGGAGGTCCTTCCGGAGCTCCTCGTTCTCCGAGCGGGCATTGACCAGGCCGGCCGTCCAGCCGTAGGCGTCGCGAAACGGCCTCGCGACGCGCTCGGCGCCGACCTGGAACGGGTGCAGGACGCCGGCCACGGCGCCCTGGACGCTGTGCATCGGCCCGCTCTGCGCCTCGCGGAAGTACAGCGTCAGCATCGCGATCGAGACGACGACGAGCACGGCGGCAACGAGCCGTCGGCGCAGCGCACCCGCCGCTCGCGACGAGGGATACGGCGGGGATGCGGCCCGCTGAACCGTCGAGCCCAGTGCCGCCAGCCGCAGTGAGCGGTTACGTGGCACGAGAGATCAGTTTAGGAAACAGAGAGGAAGACGCATGAAATGAAGAATCTGACTCTAGGAGCCGTAGGCTTCTAGCGCCGGTAGCCGTTGCGGCTCTTGGCGCTCTTGCTAGTTCGCTGCATGACCTCGATCAGCTCGAGGCTGCGACCGGAGCCGACGGCGACGCAGGTTAGCGGCGACTCGGCCAGCTGGACCGGCATCTGGGTCTCGTGGCGCAGGCGCTCGTCGAGCCCGCTCAGCAGTGCCCCACCGCCCGCGAGGACGATCCCGCGATCCATGATGTCGGCGGCGAGCTCGGGCGGCGTCTTGTCCAGCGTCGACTTGATCGCATCGACGATCTGGTTGACGGGCTCCTCGAGCGCGTGCCTGACCTCGTCGGAGCTCATGATCACCGTCTTCGGGAGGCCCGTGAGCATGTCGCGGCCCCGAACCTCGGCCTGAACCTCGTCCCTCAGCCGGAACGCGGAGCCGATCTCGAGCTTGATCTCCTCGGCGGTCTGGTTGCCGATGAGCAGCTTGTACTCGCGCTTGGTGTGGTTGATGATCGCCTCGTCCATCTCGTCACCGCCGACGCGGAGGCTCTGGGAGACGACGATCCCGCCGAGCGAGATGACCGCGACCTCGGTCGTCCCGCCGCCGACGTCCACGATCATGTTCCCGGTCGGCTCGGAGACGGGGAGCCCGGCGCCGATCGCAGCAGCCATCGGCTCCTCGATCAGGTGGGCTTCCCGAGCGCCGGCGCTCAACGTCGCTTCCTCGACCGCCCGCTTCTCGACGCCGGTGACGCCGGACGGGACGCAGACGACGACCCTCGGGTGCGCGAACCGGTGCTGGTGGACCTTCTGGATGAAGTGGCGGAGCATCTGCTCGGTGACGTCGAAGTCGGCGATGACGCCGTCCTTCAGAGGACGGATCGCGGAGATCGTGCCCGGCGTCCGGCCGAGCATCCGTTTCGCCTCGACGCCGACCGCGTGCACCTCCCCGGAACGCTGGTCGATCGCGACGACGGACGGCTCGCTGAGCACGATCCCACGACCGCGCACGTACACCAGCGTGTTCGCGGTGCCCAGGTCCACCGCCATGTCGCGGCCGCCGAAGCCGTTGAGGTACCCGAAGAGCCCCATCTCCCGAGCGCCGAGTCTAGCTATCCAAATCCGTAGATCCCACCGAAACGTCCTGCAAGCAGGCGTACGAGCAGAGCGGCCGGCAGGCCCACCACGTTCAGGTAGTCGCCCTCGATTCGCTCGACGAGCGAGGCGCCGAGGCCCTGGATGGCATACGCACCGGCGCGCTCGCGCCACTCCTCCGCCGCTAGGTAGTGCGCGATATCCCGCGCGTTGAGCGGGCGAAACGTCACGCGCGTCGTCTCCCTGTGCAGCTCCTCCCACGCGTGGGTGCGAAGGCACAGGCCGGACGCGACCTCGTGGGTCTTGCCAGAGAGCGTCTCGAGCATTCGCTCGGCGTCCGCCGCGTCGGCCGGCTTGGCGAGGACCTCGCCGTCGCAGAGCACGACCGTGTCAACCCCGAGCACCGGCCGCTCGTCGGCCAGACCGGCGAGCGAGCGCGCCTTGCCGGCGGCGTGCTCGACCGGATCGTCGGCCTGCTCTTCGTAGTCGGGGAGGACGACCTCGTGCGGGATTGCCAACTGGGTGAGGACCGCGTGGCGCTGCGGACTGCGCGACGCCAGGATCAGCGGCGGCGCAGGCGGCACGCTCACGCGGCTTTACGGGCCTTCCAGATCGACTCGGACGGCCAGCGCCTCGCCCACTCTCGTTCCTCGTCGTCCCAGTAGGTCGACGTCGCGTCCGGCTCGGGCCGCGGCTCGATCAGGTCCTCGACAATGAAGCCGTTCGATCGGAACAGCCGGATCCACTCGCCGTAGGGGAGCTCGTAGGTGACGACGTCGCCGTGGTCCTGCTCGTGCAACCCGAAGTAGTCGCGTGTCAGCGCCGGGTGCACGCGCTCGTCCTCGCCCTCGCAGACGGCGACGAACGGACTCGAGTGGCTGAAGGCGAGAAGCCCGCCCGGCCGAAGGAGGCGCGCCGCCTCGGGCACGACCTTGTACGGATCCGCGAACGTGAAACCCCCGTGGTCGCAGAACACGACATCGAAGCTCTGATCGGGAAGTGGAATGTCCTCCGCGCTCGCATGGACGAGCGGGAAGTCGACGCCGGCCTCAGCCAGCCGCTCGCGCGCATGCTCGAGCTGGCGCGCGGAGTTGTCGAGGCCGACCGGCCGCGCTCCCTGCTTCGCGAGCAGGATCGACCAGTGCGCGGCGCCGCAGCCGAGTTCGAGGACGTCCTTGCCGTCGATCTCGCCGAGCACGTCGAGCTCCGATTCGCGGATCTGCCAGACGCCCCAGCGCGGCTCCGGACGCCCGATGAACTCACGGTGCCGCTGTTGATACTCGTCGCTCGTCCGGTCCCAGTAGGCCCGGTTCGTCTGCGCGTGCTCAGACGCTCTTTCGGGCAACCCAGACCTCCTCGGCAGGCCACCGGCGCGCCCACTCGGCGGGGACGAAGTCGTAGTACTCGTGATCCGTCGTCGAGTCCGGCGCCAGTCGCTCGTGCAGCGCCTCGACGACGAAGCCCTTTTCGCCGAGCACACGAATCATCTCGCCGTGCGGGAGGTGATAGTTGACGCCCTCGTCCTCCCCGGGCCACTCCATCCGGCCGAAATCCGTGTACGGCCGCAGGAGCCGCTCCTCGACCTTGCCCTCGTCCGGCGCGCACAGGATGGACAGCGGGGAGTTGCAGAGGAAGACCAGCCGGCCTCCCGGCCGGAGGAGCCTCGCGGCCTCGCCGATCCAGCGGTCGGGATCGCACCAGATCGAAGCGCCGTACTCTGATACGGCGAGATCGAAGCTCGCGTCCGGCAGCGGCACCTCCTCGGCGCTGGCCTCGATCAGCGGGAAGTGGAGGTCGAACTCCTCCTGCATCCGGCGGGCGGTCTCGAGCTGCGCGGGCGTGACGTCGACGCCCGTGACGCGCGCGCCGCGCCTGGCGAGCCAGGCGCCGAAGTAGGCGGTGCCGCACCCAAGCTCGATCACGTCCCTCCCGCCGACCTCGCCGAGCGCGCCGATCTCGGACTCGGGGCCGGAGAACATGCCCCAGTCGATCTCTTCCTGGGCCCAGGCCTGGCGCGCTGTTCGGTCGGTGTACTCCGCGTTGGCCTTCGTCCAGACCTCGCGGTTCTTCAGCGCATCGTCAGCGTGACTCATCGGGGAACCACAGGCCGATCTCGCGCTCTGCCGACTCCGGCGAATCCGAGCCATGGACGAGGTTGTCCGGCATGGAGAGCGAGAGGTCACCGCGGATCGTTCCCGGCGCCGCGTCGGCCGGGTTGGTCGCGCCCATCGTCGTCCGGACGGTCGCGATCGCGCCCGCCCCCTCGAGGACGAGCGCCATCGTCGGCCCCGAGATGATGAAGTCCACGAGCTCGCCGAAGAACGGCTTCTCCGTGTGCTCGGCATAGTGCTCCTCGGCGAGCGAGCGGTCGACCGTGAGCAGCCGCGCCGCCTTGATCGCGAGGCCGCGCCGCTCGAAGCGCGCGACGATCTCGCCCGTCAGTGCTCGGCGAACCGCGTCCGGCTTCACGAGCACGAGTGTCCGCTCCGCTGCCACGGGGCGGCAGACTAGCCGCTAGCCGCCGGGGCGCTCCCGCCGCGGCGCCGGCGGAAACTCGATCGTGGTCGGCGTCTCGACCGGCGTCTCGCAGTAGGGACAAACCTGCCAGAGCGTCTCCAGCGGCGCCTTGCAGTTCACGCACGCCTGGCGCAGCTTCGTCGTGCAGACGGGGCAGACGAGGTACGAGTCCTCGACGTGAGCCCGGCAGACCGGACAGTGAAGCTCCCGTCGGGCGAGACGCTCCTCCATCGCCTTGATCTCGAGCTCACGTTCACGCACGTCCTCGAGGTATTCCGGGGGACGGAAGAGCATGTAGATCAGAGCGCCGACGAACGGCGGAACCAGGCCGAGGATCGTCGCCATCGCGACCAGCCACGGATCCTCGATGCGGCGCCGCGCGTCCTTGAAGACCCAGTACGCAACCGCGAGCCAGAAGACGACGAGGAAGAAGATCCCGAGGTTGCGGGCGACATCCCAGGCGCCGGAGCCGAAGAAGTCCTGGAGACTCCCGAAGAAGTCGTTCTCGTTGTCTCCGCTCACCCGCTCACCTCACAACAACAGCTGCCCGACGACGTATCCGGCGGCGAACGCGAGCCCGACGATCGTCAGCAGGACTGCGGCTGCGACCGCGAACACGCTGAGCCGCTCACCGACCTTCGTCATCGTACGCCCTGTTCCTCCGCCTTAGCCAGGTTCGCGAGCAAATACAGAGAGCCCGTCACGAGGATCGACCCGGTACTGGATTGTCGCGCACGCGCGAGTGCGACGTGCGGGTCGCGCTCGACCTCGACCTGTGCGAAGCGTGGCGCGGCTCGCGCAGCGAGCTGCTCGGCGGGCAGTGCACGGGGGTTGTCGGACGCCGTTGCGACCAGGCGCGGCGCAAGCGCAGCCAGGTCGTCGAGCATGCCGTCAACGTCCTTGTCGGCCAGGATCGAGGCGACGACGACCTCGATCGGCTCGTCGATGCGCTCCCGGAGCCACGCCGTGCCGGCCGGCGTGTGCGCGCCGTCCCAGAGCTCTCGGCCGCGCTGCTCGAGACGGCCCGGGAGGGTGACGCGCGGCTGCGCGTCGGTTTCGCGTCCGAGGAAGATTTCGACCGTTTTTCGCGCATCACCCGTCACAACTTCGGCGCTCTTCGGTACCAAGTCCTCGTACTGGTTGTCCGGCAGGACAACTACTCTGGCCGCGTGAGCCACGGCAAGCTTCTCCCGCGCGATCTTCTCCATCGTGTCGCCGAGTACCTCGGTGTGTTCGAGCGAAACGTTGGTCAGAAGCACGATCTCGGCGTCCACGACGTTGGTGGCATCGAGTCGCCCGCCCAGACCCGCCTCGACGACCGCGACCTCCACCTTGCGTTCGGCGAACTCGAGGAGCGCCGCGGCAGTGAGCGCCTCGAACTGCGTCGCGCCGGCAGCAACCGCGTCGGGCCTGATCCGCGCAACGGCCTGTTCGAAGTCCGCCTCCCCGCCGTCCGCCCAGATGCGCTCGGCCCAGCCGCTTACGTGCGGCGACGTATAAGCGCCCGCTCGCCTCCCCTCGGCCTGTAATAGAGCGGCGATCGCCCGTGTCGCGGTCGACTTGCCGTTCGTCCCGACCACATGAATCGCGGGGTACTGGCGCTCGGGATGTCCGAGTCGATCGAGAAGCTCCCGCATCCGGTGGAGGCCGAACTCTTCCGGCCACGGACTGAGCGACGCGACCCAGTCGGTCGCGGAGCCGGCGCTAGCCGGCGAGAGCTTCGAGCTCACGGCGATAGCGAGCGAGCTTCTCGCGCTCGGCCTCGACGACGTCCTCGGGGGCTCGTGCGACGAAACGCTCGTTGCCGAGCATATCCTCGGCTCGCGCGATCTCGCCGCGCAGGCGCTCGATCTCGGCGGTGGGATCGCCGTCAGCCCGGACGCGGTCGGGCTTGACGACGGCCTCGAAGATCCGGCGCTGCTCCTCGTCGAGCTCGACGATCGCTCCGCTGCGGCGGAAGATCTCGGCTGCGTTCCGGATCTCCTCGAACGGTGGCTGCGTCTCGCTGAAACGGCCATCGGGCTTCGGCCAGGGCGCGCGGATCAGCCGGTTGCGGCGGTCGGGAAGCGCGGTCCAGATCTCCTCGGTCACGTGCGGCATCACCGGATGGAGGTAGGCAAGCAGCCGTTCGAGCAGGGCGAGGGACGTCGCGAGCGCGTCCGGGTCCCGGTCATACAGCCGCGGCTTGATCGCCTCTGCGTACCAGTCGCAGAAGTCGTCGAACGTCGTGCGGTAGAGGGCGCCGGCCAGGCGTGCGAACTCGAACGACGCGATCGAGTCCGTGACCTCCGCGTGGGCCTCGTCGAGCCGGGCGATCATCCACTGCTCCTCGAAGGCTTGCGGCCGCGTGTCCGGCTTGACGCCCTCGGCGTTCGCGAGGATCAGCCGCGCCACGTTCCAGAGCTTGTTCGCCAGCTTCCGGCCCTCCTCGATGAACCCCTGCGAGAAGCGCACGTCCTGGGTCGAGGACATCTTCAGCAACCCGTACCGCGTCGCGTCGGCCCCGTACTGGTCGATGACGTCATCCGGCTCGATTCCGGTGCCGAGACTCTTCGACATCCTCCGTCCGTCCGACGCCAGCACGAGCGAGTGGATGATCACGTCATGGAACGGCATGGCGCCGGTCAGCTCCTGGCCCGCCATCATCATCCGAGCCACCCAGAGGAAGATGATGTCGCGGGCGGTCGAGACGACGTCCGTCGGGTAGTAGACCTCGAGCTCGCGCGTCTGCTCGGGCCAGCCGAGCGTCGCAAACGGCCAGAGTGCCGACGAGAACCACGTGTCGAACACGTCCTCGTCCTGCCGGAGCTCGGCCCTCCCGCACTCGGCGCACGTGGATGGCTCGCTCTCGGCCACTGTGGTGTGTCCATGCGGGCAGTACCAGGCAGGGATCCGCTGGCCCCACCAGAGCTGCCGCGAGATGTTCCAGGGCCGGATCTTCTCGAGCCACTCGAGAGCGACGCCGCCCTGGTTCGCCGGCGTGAACTTCACGCCGCCCGCGCGGATCGCAGCGGCTGCCGGCGCTGCTAGCTCCCTCATGTCGACGTACCACTGCTCGGTGATGAGCGGCTCGATCCGGTCCTTTGAGCGTTCGCAGTGGCCGACCGAGTGACGATACGACTCGCGTGCTTCGAGCTGGTCGTGCTCGCGCAACCAGTCGAGGATCCGCGTTTCTGCCTCCTCCTGGGTCGCACCGGCAAGGTCGCCGGCGTGCTCGTTCATCCGGCCGTCGAGTCCGATTACCGTCAGCTCGGGCAGGGCGTGGTCCCGCCCGATCTCGAAGTCGGTTGCATCGTGGCCCGGTGTGATCTTGAGCGCTCCGGTGCCGAACGCAGGATCCACGCGCGCGTCGGCGACGATAGGCACCTGCCGCTCCACGTAGGGCACGACCGCCTCCTTGCCTACGAGCTCGCGGTACCGCTCGTCCTCGGGGTGCACCGCGACCGCGACGTCTCCGAGGATCGTCGGCGGCCGCACGGTCGCGATCGAGATCGACCCCGAGCCGTCGGCGAGCGGGTAGCGAACCCTGGTCAGAGCATCGTCCACGTCGCGATACGCCACCTCGAGGTCCGACACCGACGTCCGGCACCCCGGGCACCAGTTGACGATCCGGTTGTCCTTGTAGACCCACCCGCGTCCGTGCAGGTGGACGAAGAAGCGGTAGACGGCCCGGATGTAGGCGTCGTCCATCGTGAAGCGCTCGCGCGAGTAGTCGAGCGAGGCGCCGAGCTTCCGCAGCTGTCCCATGATGATCCCGCCGTACTCCTCGAGCCACTTCCAGGTTCGTTCGACGAATGCCTCACGGCCGAGCTCGAACCGGTTCGTCCCCTCGGCCAGAAGCTGCCGCTCGATCACGGCGTGCACCGAGATCGACGCGTGGTCGTAGCCCGGCTGCCAGAGCACGTTGAAGCCGCGCATACGGTGCCAGCGGTTGAGCACGTCCTGTGTGGACGCGTTCAGCGCATGGCCCATGTGCAGGTTCCCCGTCACGTTCGGCGGCGGCAGCGCGATCGAGAATGGCTCGCCCGGCGCCTCGGGGTCGGCGCGGTAGTGGCCCTCGGCCTCCCAGGTCTGCTGCCAGCGCTCCTCGACGCCCTTGGGGTTGTAGAGAGAGTTCATCACTCGCCGACGCCAGCCTTCCGGCGGCGCTCCAGAAAACGGATGTGGTCAGGCAGCGACTATGCATCCAGTATACGGCGCGCCCTGCCGGCCGCCACCACGTTGCCCTTCTGCTCGTAGAGCTCGAGCGCCCGTTCGACGTAGGGCGGAGACTCGTTCTCGCGGCCGGCCCTCCGCAGCACCTCGGCCAGATCCATGAAAGCGTCGGCGCGCAGCACGGTGAAGTCGGTCTCGTCGGCGAGCGCCACCGCCTCCCTGGCCAACGCCTCGGCCGCAGCTAACTCGCCGCCCCGGGCGTGCAGCTTCGCCCGCACGGCCCGCCACTGAACACCCGCAGACCGATCGTCCGGCGCGGTCGCAGCCTCGCTGACCTTGCTGAGCTCGAGCGCTTGATCGTCCTGTCCCTGGACGTAGAGCGCGTCCGCGAGCTTGGCCGCGAGATCCGGGAAGTTCTGGGTCTCCCCGAACTCCTCCAGGAGCCCGTAGCCCGAAGCGAGCTCGCGCTCCGCTGCGCCTGCGTCGCCGGCGAGCATCTCGACGATGCCGTAGGTCTCGGCGGCAGCGGCCGCGGTCACTCGAAGACCCAGCTCCTGCATGATCGCCTTGTGGGCGTCCACGAGCTCGCGCGCCTCTCCGAACGCGCCCACCATCGCCTTGAGGCCGGCAAGCGCTCGGAGCGCCGAAGCGCGGTTCCGCTGCTGCTGAACCGGATCCGCCAGGATCTTCTCGCACAGCCGAATCGCGTCCGGTGCCGGCATCGGGCCGAAGAAGGCCGCTCCGATCGAGAGGTTGAGGCTCTGCGCCTCTGTGCGGGCGTCGCCTGCACGACGTGCGTGCTCGATCGCACGCTCCAGTGCATCGACGGTCGCCGCCGCCCGGCAGTGGAACCACGGAGCCCAGGCAAGCAGCTCCCACGCCTTCGCGAGCAGACGGTCGTCTCCGGCCTGCTCGAATGTCTCGATCAGGGGCTCCGCCTGGCGAACGACCTCCTCCGTCACCTCGGTGTCGGTCAGCAGCCTCAGCCGGAGCCGAATGACCTGTGCGCGCGCCTCCAGCACGTCGTCCCCGGCCGCCGATGCGGTTCGGATGACCTCCTCGAGCACTGACTGGGCCCGGTCGAACTCACCCGTCTCGCGCAGCGCCTCACCGAGGTCGGCCAGGAGCTCGACTCGTCCGGCCGCTCCCGGCTCGAGCAGGTCGGCCGCCCGTGATAGCAAGCCAACAGCCGCATGGAGGTCGCCGCGCTCGTACGCTCGACGGCCGGCGGCGCCGAGCCGCGTTGCGGCGCGCCGGGCCAGTGCCCGGCCCTCGGCGTCGACGGGGCCCAACGAGGCGCGATACGCGTGCGCGCGCTCCAGGTGGTAGCCGACGATCTCCTCGTCCCCGCCGTTCTGCTCAACCCAGTCTCCATGACGCTCGTGGAGCTCGGCACGCTCGAGCTTGGGGATGGAGTCGTAGGCGACCTCGAGCAGCAGCAGATGGCGAAACCGAAAGGTCTCGTCCCTCACCGGCCGGAGCAGCTCGCGCCGCACGACGCTCTCGAGTGCGGCGCCTACCGCCGGCCACTCGTCCTTCGGCAGGAGCTCGACGAGCGCATCCCGGCTGAACTCCCGTCCCATCACCGAGCCCCGTTCGAGAACCGACCGCTCGCCTGGGCCCAGCCGCTCGAGCCGGGCTGCGAGCAGGGCGTGGATCGTGGGCGGGATGGGAACCTCGCCTCCGCCGTCGGCACCCTGCTCAGCCACCATCGCGAGCATCTGTTCGATGAAGAGCGGATTGCCCTCAGCCGAGGTCGCGATCCGGGCACGCGTTTCGCCGGCGAGCTCGATGTCGCCGCGGAGCCCGTCGATCAGCTCGTCGGTCTCCTGCTCCGTGAGCGGCTCGAGGACGACCGAGACGACGTTCGCTCGGCCGCCGGCCAACCGGGGCCGCTCGTCCACCAGCTCGGACCGGCCGAGACAGACAAAAACGATAGGTGCGTCACTCGACCACTCCACGATGTGCTCGACGAGGTCCAGGAGCGCAGGCTCGGCCCAGTGGGCGTCCTCCAGGAGGACGACGAGCGGACGTCGTCGAGCAAGCGCCTCAAAGAGCTTCCGTGCCGCCCAGAACATCTCCTCGTTCGTGGTCTGCTGCCCGGAGAGCCCGACCGCGCCGAGAATCCGGTCGCCGATCGCGTCAGCGTCCTCCTCGCCCTCGAGCGCCGCCGACAGGTCGCCGACCTGCTCGACGATCTCACGGAGGGGCCAGAACGTGATCCCTTCGCCGTAGGACGGACAGTGGCCCTGAAGCACCGTGGCCCGCTCGGCGATAGAGCCGACGAGCTCCCTCGCGAGCCTGGTCTTGCCGATGCCGGCGGGGCCGAAGACCGTGAAGAGTTTGGCGGCCCGCTCCCCCACCGCCCGCTCGAAGCACTGCTGAAGCTGGTCGAGCTCGTCGACCCGGCCGACGAGCGGCGTCTCGAGCCGTCGGAGGTAGCCGGGGGTTTCTGGCGCCAGTTCGAGTAGCCGCCAGGCCGACTCGCGACCCGTTGCCTTGAGCGCATCCGGATCGACCCGCTCGGTTCGCACCGCGTCGCGCACGAGCCGCTCGGTCTGCTCGTCGAGCAGGATCTCGCCCGGGTCCGCAGCCTGCTGCAGCCGGGCGGCGACGTTGACCGCGTCTCCGGCGACCAGCGTTCGAGCCGCGGTACCGGCCACCACCTCCCCAGTGTTCACTCCGGATCGGAGCGCGATGGCGATGTCCCAGTCGCGCTCGAGCTCGTGTCTCAGCTCCAGAAGCGCATCGCGCGCCTCGCTTGCTGCTCTGACGGCGCGCAGCGCGTCGTCCTCGTGGATGGTCGGGACGCCGAAGATCGCGATCACACCTCCGGCGGCCGAGGCCTCGGTGCGTGCGCCGTGGCGCTCGAGCACGCCGGTCACGGTCTCGACCGCGCGTGACATGGGGCGGCGGAGGGTTTCCGGATCATGGGGCCCGCCGAGGCTGAGCACGTCGGCGGCGACGACGGAGACCATCTTCCGGGTCTCCCGAGGTGAGACGGTGTCTCGCGCCGGCTCCGGCGCCCCGTCCCGAGGGAGCTCAAGCGCCGGATCATGAATGAGGACCGCCCGCTCGAGTCGCTGCAGCGCCCGGCCCGGCTCGAGCCCGAGCTCCTCGACCAGAATCTCGCGCGTCTCGTGGTAGACGCGAAGGGCCTCTGCCTGACGGCCCGATCGGTACAGGGCGACCATGAGCTGCGCGCGCAGGCGCTCCCGCAGCGGGTACTGGGCGACAAGGGCCTCCAGCTCGGCGACCAGGTCGGAATGGCGTCCGAGCTCGAGCTCAGCCTCGATCCGATCCTCGATTGCCGCCGACCGCAGCTCCTCGAGCCTAGCCGCCTCTGCCCGCGCAAACGGGATATCCGCGCAGTCCGCAAGCGCCGGGCCGCGCCACAGCCCGTCTGCCTCCCGAAGCGCCGCCGCAGCCTGTGCCGCCTCCCCCGCGCCGAGATCGGCCCTGGCTTCCTCGACCGTGCGCTGGAACCTGTGCGCGTCCAGCTCGTCCGGTTGGACGACCACCAGGTAGCCCGGGCTTCTGGTGACCAGCACATCCGGCTCGATCAGCTTGCGCAGCTGAGAGACGCCGTTCTGGATCATCTTCGCGGCTGTCGGCGGCGGCTCGCCCTCCCAGAGCTCGTCGATCAAGCGGTCGCTGGAGACGATCTCGTTCGCCCGCAGCAGGAGAACGGCCATCAGCTCGCGCTGACGGCCTCCCCGCAGCGGGACCAGCCGATCTCCCGCGCGGATCTCGAGGGGACCAAGGATGCGGTAGTCCATCTCGCTCCTTGGAGAGAAATTACCCAGCGCTTACCGGCTGATGGGGGGGCGAGGCGAACATGACGGCGTGGCTGCGGAAGAGATACAACACGCCCTCGAGCTCCAGCCGGGGGACATCGAGGTCGCCGAGGCGATCCTCGCTCTTCGCCAGCTGGTCGGCGTCATCGCCCTGGAGACTGGAGAGACGCCCAGAACCCTGCTCGACGACGAATTCACCAAGGCCCCCAGCGACGAGTTCTGGCGGGCAACCATCGGGGCGACGCTGTGACCGGGCAGGCTGACCGGCGCGTCCCAACCGCCGCCGCGCTGAACAGGCGCCTCTGGAGATTGGCGGGGCTTGGACTACCGCCGGACCCTCTGGTCCGGCGTGAGCGGGAGCCCTGCCGGAGTAGCCGCAACTCCTAGCAGGGCTCTCCCCCGAGGTGGCGGCGGAGAGCGCCAAATGGCTCTCCGCCGCCCCTCTCCCCACTGACCGCCCCTCCGGCGGTCAGTCCCTGCGAATCCAGTAGCCGCCTTCTTGTCGGAGGTCGTCCTCGGACTTGCTCCCCCATGCAACCGATCCCCAGGCCACCGACCCCCAGGCCACCGACCCCCATGCAACGGAGCCCCAGGCCACGCTCGACCACGCTGCGGAGCCCCACGCAACCGAGCCCCACGCGACACTTGCCCAGGCCGGGTCCGACTGAGCGACGGTCGTCCAGCCGGGCGCGTCGAAGACAGGCGTCGAGCCGCCGCCGGGATCGTGGACGAGGAACCGCTGGAGCGGGAGATTCGGATTGGGCGGGTCGACCGCAGCTGCAGCCCGGGCCGCGCTCAGTGCGCCGACGCCCGCGGAGCGCGGCCGTGTGCGTGCGAGCGGCTCCGCCGTGAGCATGAGCGCGCCCTTCACCTCATCCGGAGTCCACTCGGGGTGCGCCGCCAGGAGATTCGCAGCCGTGCCGGCGACCACCGGCGCCGCGAGCGAGGTTCCGGAGAGCTGCATGTAGCCGGGCTCGACGATGCGTTCCGGCCGCTCACGCGCCAGCTTCGTGTCCGCGGACACGGCGGCGGCGATGTAGCGCCCCGGTGCCCCTAGCTCGGGCTTGGCGAACCCGTCGCGGGTGTATCCCCACGCCGACCACGGCGCGGCGACGTCGTCCCGCTGGGTGAACGACCCTCGGGTGTCCGTGGCGCCGACGGTCAACACGAACGGGTCGTTGGCCGGGGCGAACGGCACGAAGCTCTCCTCCCCGTTCACTGCGTAGTTGCCCGCCGCCGCGACGACCACGACACCGCTCAGCCAGAGCCGCTCGACCGCCCGGTCGAGCGGATCCGAGACGAGGCTCGCGACGGTCGTGCCGTGGAGCGAGAAGTTGGCGACGCGAATGTTCAGCCGCTCTCGGTTGAGGTAGATCCAGTCGGCGGCGGCGATGACGTCGCTCAGGTACGCGACACCTTCGTCGTCGAGTGCCTCGACGGCAACGAGCCTGGCGTTCGGCGCCGCACCCACGTAGCCGTCGGCCTCCCCGGCGGCGACGCTCGCTACCGCGGTTCCATGCCCGTTGCCGTCCCCGGGCTGATTCCCGGCGCGGGAGCTCAGGTTCACCTGCGCGATTACGCGTCCGCCGAAGTCGGCCCGCCCCGCGTCGATTCCTGAGTCGACGATCGCGATCGTCGGCGGCTCGAGCGCCTGGCCCTCCGAGCTGGAGAGGAGCGATGCCACGCCGGCGACATAGGGCCAGTGCTGCTTGAAGCGGGTCTGCGGCTCGGGGATCGCGAGAACGGGCTCCGAGGGCTCTGAGACGGCGCTCCGCTCGCCTCTGAGGCCGCTGGCGGTGACCGCGAGGCGGAGCGTGGCCCCGACGTCGCCAGAACCCAGGGTGTAGCTGGGCGCGGTGGCGCCGGCAATGTCGGCGCACGTCTCGCCCTGCGCGTCGCACCGCTGCCACTGGTGCGCAAAGTCGAGGGGCTCCGTGCGGTCCCAGTCTCCGTCGGCCGCGGTGAGCGTCTGACCTTCCTCTGCCGTTCCGATAATCGACGGCGGCGAGACAGCGTCCGCTGCCACGGTCGGCACCTCGCTCGTTCCGTGGGGCGGGGCATCGTCAGGTCGAGGGTCGTCCGTGGCGGTGACAGGAGAGTCGCGCGTGATCACGAGCGACTCGGCGCCCTGCGCGAGCGCGACGATTTCATTGCCGGTCAGCGTCCCGGCGACCGCGGGAACGGTGAGGAAGCTGCGAAGTTCGGTCGCATCGCCGCCTGCGACGACGCGGACCTTTTCCGAGACGGCGGCCGTGCCGGCCGCACCCTCGATGATGACCCTGAACGCCTCATCCGGTGCTGCGTGGGCGGCCTCCAGAAGACCGGGCGAGAGCGTCGTCTGCGCCCCGGAATCGGCTCCGGCCGTCAGCGGTGCGCCGAGCGTAAACGCACAGGCCAGCACGATCGCGAAGCGCAGCCAGTGCCGGGCGGGAGGCGATGTTCGACTGAGCCGCGGTGCTGGTTTCACGGGCGCGGTGTCCAGTATGGAGCCCGGACGCGTGGTTCGCCGCCAAACGGGGAAATTTCCCTTACCACGCGACCGGGCAGCCTGGCCTCAACCCTCCCACTCCGGTCCGCAGACCTCAACTAGCCGTTCGGCTAGGTTCGGCGAAGGCGTGTCGCTAAGCGGGCTACGCCGACTCGGCGGCGCGCTCTTCTTCGTCCTCGAGCTCGGCCCCGGCGCTCGTCACGAGCGTCGGCTTGAGACCCTTCTCGATCGTCTCCTTCGTGATCACGCACTTGGAGACGTCCTTGCGCGAGGGGAGCTCGAACATCACGTCGAGCAGCGCGTTCTCGATGATCGAACGCAGGCCGCGGGCGCCGGTCTCGCGCTCGAGGGCGCGATCAGCGATCGACCACAGCGCGTCGTCCGTGAAAACGAGCTCGATCGAGTCGTAGCCGAAGAAACGCTGGTACTGCTTGACGAGCGCGTTCTTGGGCTCCACGAGGATCTGGACGAGATCCTCACGTTGGAGCTGGTGCACCGCCGAGACGACCGGGAGCCGGCCGATGAACTCCGGGATCAGCCCGTACGAGAGCAGGTCCTCCGGCATCACGTCCGCCAGGAGCTCCGAAACCACTGCGTCGTGCCGGGACCGGATGTCCGCGCCGAAGCCGACCGCGTTCTTTCCGATTCGCCGGCCGATGATCTTCTCCAGCCCGGCGAACGCGCCGCCGCAGATGAAGAGGATGTTCGTCGTGTCGATCGAGAGGAATTCCTGGTGCGGGTGCTTGCGCCCGCCCTGCGGCGGCACGGAGGCGACCGTGCCTTCCAGGATCTTCAACAGCGCCTGCTGGACGCCCTCGCCCGACACGTCGCGCGTGATCGACGGGTTGTCCGCCTTCCGGGCGATCTTGTCGACCTCGTCGATGTAGATGATCCCGGTCTCGGCCTTCTTGATGTCGAAGTCCGCCGCCTGGATCAGCTTGAGGAGGATGTTCTCGACGTCCTCACCGACGTAGCCGGCCTCGGTGAGCGCCGTTGCGTCGGCGATTGCGAATGGGACGTTGAGGATCCGCGCGAGCGTCTGCGCCAGCAGCGTCTTGCCGCAGCCCGTCGGCCCGAGGAGGAGGATGTTCGACTTCTGGAGCTCGACCTCGTTCTCCTCGGCGCCCATCTGGACGCGCTTGTAGTGGTTGTAGACGGCGACGGCGAGAGTCCGCTTGGCCTCCTCCTGCGACACGACGTAGTCGTTGAGGACGCTGTAGATGTCGGTCGGCCGCGGGAGGTTGTCGAGGTCGAGCGAGGAGGGAGTCGTGAGCTCCTCGTCGATGATCTCGTTGCAGAGATCGATGCACTCGTCGCAGATGTAGACGCCCGGTCCAGCGATCAGCTTCTTGACCTGCCGCTGTGACTTTCCGCAGAAGCTGCAGAGAAGCTGCTCGTTGCCGTCGCTCGCCCTCGCCACCTAGATCTCCTTGTACTCCGAAATCATCCGGAGTGCTAGGGCTTCGCCCCGTCGCGGCTTGTGATCACGGTGTCGATGATGCCGTAATCCTTGGCCTCTTGCGTCGACATGAAGTAGTCGCGGTCGGTGTCGTGCGCGACCTTCTCGAGGTCTTGCCCCGTGTGCTGGGAGAGGATCTCCTCGAGCCGGCGCTTGAGGTTGAGCGTCTCGCGCGCGCGGATCTCGATGTCTGCCGCCTGGCCACCCGGGCCATGAGGCGTCCACACCTGGTGGATGAGGATCTTCGCGTTGGGCAGCGCCATCCGCTTGCCCTTGGAGCCTCCGGCGAGCAGCAGCGCGCCCATGGACATCGCGATCCCGACGCAGATCGTCTGCACGTCCGGCTTGATGAACTGCATCGTGTCGTAGACGGCGAGGCCCGAGTAGACGTCGCCGCCGGGCGAGTTGATGTACAGGGCGATGTCCTTGTCGGGGTCTTCCGACTCGAGATGGAGCAGCTGCGCGATGATCAGGTTCGCGATCTGGTCGTCGATGGGTGTTCCGAGGAAAACGATTCGCTCATTGAGCAGGCGCGAGTAGATGTCGAAGGCGCGCTCGCCGCGCGACGTCTGCTCGATCACCATCGGGACTAACGGGCTCATGCTGGCTCCTTGCTACCGGGGGTCCACAACTTCGTACCGGTCTCGGGTTTTTCCTTCTCTGGGGTCCACAGCTTCTCGCGGGCGTCCGCCAGCTCGACCGGGATGCGCTGCACCTCAGCCGCGATCCGGTCGAGCGCGTCGCGAAGACGGAGGTCCGAGCGAAGCGGTTCGTACCGCCCCGCTTCGCGTACCTGCGCGATCAGGGCATCGACGTCCTCGCCGAGCTCCTCGCCCTGCTCGCGTATCAGTGCGTCCACATCCTCGTCGGACGCCTCCAGGCCGAGCTTGTCCGCCACGGCCTCGAGCACGATCTCCCGCTCGAGGGCCTGGCGCGCCTCGGCCTCGATGTCGGACTGGATCTGCTCCGGCGTGCGGCCGCTGAGTTGCACGTATACCTCGGGGCTGATCCCACGTCGCTCGAGCGAGCGGACGAGCGCGTTCCAGAGCTCGACCGCGCGGGTCTGGACGAGGCCAGGTGCGACGTCGATCTCGGTGGCGGCGACGAGCGCGTCGAGCGCGGCGGTTCGGAACTGGGCTTCGAGCTGCTCCTCCAGCTGACCGCCAAGGCGCGACTGGATCTCCTCGCGCAGCCCGGCGATGGTGTCGAACTCGCTGGCCGCCCTTGCGAGCTCGTCGTCGACGGGCGGGAGCACCTTCTCGTAGATCTCCTTGACGCTCGCCGTGATCCGCGCCTCCTTCCCGTCCGGAAGCCGGTAGTCGATCCCCTTCTCTCCGCCGGCCTGCTGGCCGACGAGCCCCTCTTCGATCTCCGGGAGCAGTCGCTGCGAGCCGAGCTCGACGACGTAGTCGCGCTGGGCCTCGCCGTCGGACGAGACGAGATCGACGACGACCGTGTCGCCCTCGCGGGCCGGCCGGCCGTCGGCGGGGGCGAGGTCCGCGACCGTGGAGCGGAGCACTTCGAGCTCGGCATCGATCAGCTCGTCGGGCACCTCGGGCTCCGGCGAGGCCACTTCGAGCGTAGTCCAGTCGGGCACGTTCGGCAGCGCCTGGACGCCGACGGTCGCGGTGAACTGGAAGCCTTCTTTCTCCGACGACGGCACCTCGTAGTCGTACTCGGGCGCTGTCGCGGGCCGGACGGTCGTCCCGCGCAGCGCAGCCCGGAACCAGCCGCCGATGTGGCTCTCGACCGCCTCGACGTAGAGGCGGTCCTTGCCGACGCGGGCGAGGAGCACCGGCATCGGCACCTTGCCTTTGCGAAATCCCGGGATCTTCAGGCTCCCGGCGAGATCCGAGGCGGCGTGGTCGATCGCGTGCTTGACATCGCCGCTCGGGACCTCGACCGTCATCCGGACCTTGCTCTCGGGGAGCTCTTCGACCGTCGCCTTCACGAGGCGGCCATTGTGCCAGCCGACCTCGGGGCTGGAGATCGAGCCCCCCGGAGCGCTAGAAGATCAGGATGAGCAGGACGATCAGGAGAATCAACAGGAGTAGGCCGCCCCCGATGTACATCCTCGCCTCCTTCAGTCGTGTGCGACGAAGTGGAGTGCGCGTGATGTACCCGACCCTGCCGCTTCTGACACTTCGGAGAATCAACCTCGCGGGGGCAGTGCGTCAGCGCGGCGAAGGCCGGCTCCGTCGGCCGGAAGCCGTCCGGCCAGCACGGCCCGATGCGGGCGGGAGGACTCGAACCTCCAAGGGAGTTTCCCCCCAACGGGACCTAAACCCGCCGCGTCTGCCAGTTCCGCCACGCCCGCCGGCGGTTAGAGGATAGATCGGCGGGGTAGGGAAAGCGCATGACGGACCAGGCAGACCGCGAACGCGAGAGCCGCGAAAGCGACATCACGAAGTTCGAGGAGATCCGCCTCGAAGAGGAGGCCGAGCGCGAGGGCCTCTCGGAGCGAGTCCAGGACGAACAGCACCCCGAGAAAAACGAGCCGTAGACCGCGGTGGCGCGGCGGGGGGGCGGACTCCTCGGCCCGACCGGGTCCCCCGACGGCCGCGTTCGGGTCTACGGATGCGCGCCCGGCTGTCTGGTCGTGTCGCTGCTCGTCTCGGTCGTCCTGACGATCCTCGTCAACGTCCTGATCCGCCTCTTCTGAGGCGCCTAGGCCATGCTCCTACTGCGGTTTCGCGCCCCACGAGCGCTTTCGATCGAGAGTAGGTCGTTTATGGCCCCGGATGGAGTCGAACCATCGCACGCAGATTCGAAGTCTGCCGCTCTATCCACTGAGCTACGGGGCCGGTTCGGTCAGAGTAGCGCTCGATGGACGCAGAATCCGCAGCGCTGCGCTGGCGGGAAACATGGCTTCGGTCGTGGCCGGCCAAGGACGTCGACGCGATCGCGGCCCTCTACGCGCCCGGCACTCGCTTCCGGTCACAGCCCTTCCGGGAGCTACAAGAGCCTCTCGCGTACGTCGAGTGGGCGTTCTCCGAGCAGGACGAGGCCGAGGTGTGGTTCGGCGAGCCGATCGTCTCCGGCGACCACGCGACGTGCGAATACTGGGGCGTTGTCTCCTTTCGCGGTAGTGACAAGACGATCGCCGGCGTCGCGGTGATCCGGTTCGACGGCGACGGGCTCGTGCTCGACCAGCGCGACTACTGGAACGCGCAAGCCGGCCGACGCGAACCGCCGGAGGGTTGGGGCTAGACCGCGTTCGGCGGCTGCTCGCCGCGCTCGACCGCCAGGACGTTGTCGACGAGCACGCGCGTCATCGCCTCGCGCGTGCCGTCCGTCGCGGTCCCGAGGTGCGGCGTCATGACGACGTTCTCGAGCTCGAAGAGCTCGCGGGGGACGTTCGGCTCGTTCGCGAAGACGTCGAGCCCGGCGCGGAGCCGGCCGGAGAGCAGCTCCGCGACGAGGGCGTCCTCTTCCACGACCTGGCCGCGCGAGGTGTTGATTAGACACGCGCTGTCGCGCATGAACGCCAGCCGGCGAGCATCGACGAAGCCGCGCGTCTCGTCCGTCAGCGGGACGTGGAGCGTGACGATGTCGGCCTCGCCGAGGAGCTCGTCCAGCGACCGGTAGGCAGGATCGTCGTCGGGCGTGCTCCGCGTGTAGAGGATTCGCATCTCGAACCCTCGCGCGCGGTGTGCGACCGCCCGTCCGGTACTCCCGAGGCCGACGATCCCGAGGGTCGCGCCCGTGACCTCGTCCCCCTTGAGCGGCTCGTCGGCCCAGCCGCTTCCCCACCGGCCGGAGCGGACAACCCGATCGCCGGCCGCTATCCGCCTGCGCACTGCGAGGATCAGCCCCATGGTCAGGTCGGCAGTCGCCGCCGCAGTCACACCGGGCGTGTTGGTGACTACCACGCCCCGCGCGCGGCAGGCCTCCATCTCGACCAGGTCGTAGCCGGCGCCGTAGTTGGCGACCAGCCTCAGGCTCGGGAAGCGCTCAAGCGTTGCCTCGCCCACCGGCTCGGCGACGACGGCGAGCGCCTCGACGTCGTCGCGCGGCGCCCCCAGATCGCCGTACTCCACATCCGCCAACTCGTCCCATGCAGGGCCGGGGAAGCGGCGTGACGAGAGAACTTTCAGCGAGACAGGTGGCGGAGGGGACTCGAACCCCCGACCACCGGGACCACAACCCGGGGCTCTACCAACTGAGCTACCGCCACCGCGCTAGGACAAGGATAGCGGCGGCTCGCCGAGCCTCCCGCGAAACTCGTCGACGCTTTCGAAGACGGCGGCAGCGCCGGCGTCGAGGAGCTCCTGGCGAGAGAAGCCGCCCGTGATGACACAGACCGTCTCCACTCCTGCTCGGCGGGCAGCCTCGACATCCCACGGCGTGTCGCCCACCATCACGGCCTCGGCCTCGTCTGCCTTTTCGAGCGCCGCACGCACGAGATCCGGCTCTGGCTTTGTCGCGTCCACGTCGTCCTTGGTCGTCCAGGCGTCGGCGAGGGCACGCGCGTCGAGGAGGTCGAGGTACCGGTCGAGCTCGTCCTGGGGTGAGGAGCTCGCGAGGACAACGGTGGCGCCACCCTCCTTCAGCTCGCCGATCAGCTGGCGTGCGCCATCGAGCGCCTGCACCTCGCCGATGAGCTTCCCGTACTCAGCGCCCCGGGTCTCCTCGATCGCGGTGTGGAGGTCCCGGTCGATGCCGGGGACCAGAGCGGGGACCAGCTGGTCCCCGCCCATGCCCACATGCCTGTGGACGCGCCACACCGGCAACCCGATGCCGTGATGGCGGAATGCCCGCCACCATGCGAGCGCGTGGTGGTAGTTCGTGTCGACGAGGGTTCCGTCCAAGTCGAGCAGCGCGGCCGTCACCTATGCGCGCACCGGCGTCTGGGCGAAGACCTCCACCAGCTTGGCGCAGAAGGCGGGGAGATCGTCGGGGTTCCGGCTGGAGATCAGCGCATCGTCCACGGCGACCTCTTGGTCGACCCAATTGCCTCCGGCGTTCTTGATGTCGGTCCGGACTGACGGGAACGACGTAAGCGTCCGCTCGCGGACGACGTCGGCCTCGACGAGCGTCCACGGGCCGTGGCAGATCACCGCCACGGGCTTGCCCGACTCGACGAACGTCCGCGCGAAGCGCACGGCGTCCTCGTCCGATCGGAGCGTGTCGGGATTCCCGACGCCGCCGGGTAGAACGAGCCCGTCGTAGTCGTCCGCCGTCACTTCGCTGACGACTCGGTCGACCCGAAAGGTGTCCGCCTTGTCGTAGTGGTCGAAGCCCTGGATCACGCCCTCCTCGAGCGAGACGAGCTCCGGCGTGCCGCCAGCCTCCTCGACTGCTTTCCACGGCTCGGTCAGCTCCACCTGCTCGACCATGTCGGTCGCCAGAAACGCAATCCTCTTGCCGGTCAGCTCGGCCATTCGATCCCTCCTCGGTCGCTTGCGGGAGGCCTACCCGGAATGGCGCGGCGCTACCCTTTGACCTACGGGCGCCCGTAGCTCAGTGGAAGAGCAGCGGACTTCTAATCCGCGGGTCGGAGGTTCGAATCCTCCCGGGCGCGAAGGGAAAGCCCCGCTCCGGCGGGGTTTTCTGCTTCGTGGGCCTGGTACCTCGCGGTTTGTGCGCGTACGCCTGGACGTACAGATACGCCGAGGGGGTTGTCCGACGCAGTTGTCAATCCGTGCTGAACAGATGATCGAGAGGGGTTTGTACGCAGTTCTGTACGCACACGGGCTGAATTGTGGCTGACCATGCGGTTTTGTGTGAGCGGATTGCCGATCCGTTGCCCCGAGCTCCAGGCATCGAAGCGGGGGCTTCCCCCTCCGCTTTACCCGTCTGGAGAGGGCTATCTACGCGTCCCAACGCGGTTCAGTGCCAGAAGTGCCGGGTACACTGCGTTAGTAGGAGTGCCTGTGAGGCAGTGCTTCTGCGTTTCGTGGAGAGGCCGCCGCCTTGCCTCTCCCCCCGGCGGCGGCCCTCCACTTTGCTGGGCCGCAGTTCTTTCATTCCCGCAGGTCGTTAGGCCCCGGTCAGGCGAGTCTTAAGACTTCCTAAGAAATGGCCGCGGGGCGTGTGGTCAGTGTAGTCAGCCGGTGCAGGGTTTGGCCGAACTCAGGCATCGAAGCCCGGGCAAACCCCCTCCGGCGCGTCGCCAGGGAGGGCTATCCAAGCGTCCCAACGCGGTTCAGTGAAAGAAGGGGCGGGTATCCCTGCGTTTGTGGGAGTGCTGGCGGTGGCAGGTGCCTACCGTCGGGTGGAGTGGCCGCCGCCTTTGAGGCCCCTGCTGTGTCCGGCGGCGGCTCTCCACTTCTGGGCCGCAGGGGTCTTCATTCCCGCAGGCTGTTAGGCCGTCGTCAGGCGAGCGTTAAGACTTCTTGAAAAATGCCCACGGGCGGGCTGGGTCAGCGTCAGAGCCGTGGCTGAGGGATTGTCAAACGAAGCTGTAGGAGGATCGCGCTGGGTCACGAATCTCGCGCTCTGCGGGATCAGCGAGGGGCCGCCCTTTGCCTCTTCCCCGGCGGCCCCTCACTTTCTCCGCACGATGTTTCATGCCCGCAGGTCGTTAGGCCTCGGTCAGGCGAGCGTTAAGACTTCTTGAGGGTCAGCGATTAGCGGGGGCGCGTGGCGTCGCCGTCGCCATCACCGTCGCCGCTGCGCGTTCGCGATAGCGCCGTCCTCGGTGACCACGACCTGCCAGGTGCGTGGCTCGTCCTGGTCGGGGTCGGTGACGCTGCAGTTGTACCAGCGCAAGTCGTCCCGCTCTTCCCCGGTGTCCGTGCAGGAGTGGACGACGAACGTGCTGCCGAGTACCGCCTCCGTTCGCTTCGTGACGGCGTCGCTGTCGCCGTCACCGTCGCCGTAGCCGACGAGCGCCGCCACGGCCACGATCGCCGCTGCTATCTCGAGCGTCAGCTTCATACGCGCAGTGCTTACCCGTCCGGCGCGTCCTTTAGACGTCTGCGCGTGGGAGCGTTCTTCGCCTAGTCGGCCGCTCGACGAGACCCCGGGGGTTCGGTGGAGTTGGCCGCCGCCTGCCTCCCCCGAGACCCCCCGGGCGGCGGCCCTCCACCTTGCTGGGCCGCCTGGTGTTCATTCCCGCAGGTCGTTAGGCCTCCGTCAGGCCAGGGTAAAGACTTCTTGAAAAGGCTTCTCAGGGCGGGCTGGGACATCAGTCAGTTAACGCTCGGTGCGCGTACAGACGCGTCCCAAGGCGCCCCTGCAGAGAGCAACGGACTCGGTACGCACGAGGCCAGCGAAGCGGCTGTTCTCCACGTTCTCACGACTCAGCACAACGAACCCTCAGAGGCTCCGCTGGACTTCTCATCCGCGGGTCGGAGGTTCGAATCCTTCCGGGCGCGTTCTCATCCGAGTCGTGGAGCCGGTTCCGCTTAGGTACGCGGGAGGCGTCAGAGTCGTCACGATTCGACGCGGCATGACGGCCGCCGATTGACCCCTCGGCGCGGGCAGTGGCGTTCTACCCGGCGGATGATCCCGCGGCGAACAACTCGTGCTCCCGCTCCAGACCCTTGAGGCGGTATCGCCCGCGCGACTTGAACGCCAGCCCTGCAGCGCCCTCGGCGAGGTCGCGCGTGGTGCCGGACACGAGCACCTCGGCCGAGCCCGCCTCGGCCAAGATGCGTGCTGCAGCGTGGACCGCCACACCTCGGACACGTTCGCCGGACAGTGCCACCTCCCCGCTGTGAATGCCGACGCGGATGGAGACCCGGATAGCCCCCAGAGCCTCGACGAGTTCCAGTCCGCAGCGGATCGCGCGCTCGGCGCCGTCGAACACAATGAGAAATGAATCTCCCGCGGTTTCGACCTCGCGGCCGCCGAAGCGGACCAGCACGGTGCGGACGATGTCTTCGTGCATCGTCACGGTGCGCTTCCAGGCCGCGTCACCCTTCTTTCGCGCCTGCGTCGTGGAGTCGACGATGTCGGTAAACAGGATGGTGGCCATCACGCGTGCGCCCTCGCCCGGCTGCGTGTCGAATCCAGCGCCCCCGGCCCAGTCGACCATCACCAGCTCCTCGTCGCCCTCCACCCAGGTCACGTGGCCGGGCGGCAGGTCGAACACCTGGTTGGGTCCGATGACCACCTCCTCGCCTTCGTCGGTCCGGATGCCCATCCGTCCCCTGAGGACCAAACCGCGGTGATACAGCTCGCACGAGGCGGTGCCGACCAGCGGCTGGGCGTATGCCTCCCAGCTCCAGCCTGGCTGCAGGACATGGCGTGTCACCACCGTTCCGGCCAAGCGCACCTGGTGGCTCGCACCCAGCGGATAGGTCACCACCGCCTCGGGCTCGCCGAGGTCGCGGACCTCGACCAGGCTCACGGTGATCCTCCGCGCCGGGACTCCGAGCCCCCGTGCATCACACTCGAGACCGTAGCGCTTCGACGTTTCGTCGATTCGAGGAGGGCCGGGCGCGTCTGAACGAAGCCCTGCTAACCGGACGTTCGCCGAGCGGGTGGATCAGTCCTACGCCGCATGCGCCTCCTCGCTCGCCCCGCGTACGAATACGGCGTAGGCGATCACGATCAGCCCAATCCCCGTGATGACGAGCGCAATCCCGACGACGATCCCGAACAGCGCGAGCTGCTCGGCCATATACGAGACGTTGAGCGCGGTCGCGAGCGCGGTCTCGTTGATCCAGATGTTCCGCTGGCCGTTCGAGACCGGGTTCCCCTCCTCGTCCTTGGCAGCCTCGGCCTCGTCGTTCGTGCCTGCCGCGTCGCCGGGATCGTCGGCAGACTGGAAGCGGCCCATCTCCGCGTAGGTCAGGCCACCGGTCGCCTCGAGCGCGTGAACGCGCATGTACTCCGAGAAGCAGCGCGCCTCCTCACCCGTATCGATCTCCTCGTCGACGACGTCGCAGTCCGGGAGGTCCACGTCCTCGAGCCCGGCTTCCTCGGCGCCGGCGGCGATCGCCTCCGGGGACATGTCCTCCCCACCGACGATCTTCTCCTGGCTGAGCTCGTCGTGAACGAGCTGGTACGAGGTCGCGCCCAGATAGAGCGCTGCGGCGCCGAACAGGATGAGCACGGCGCCCGCGACGAAACCTCCGAACGCCCAGATCCTTCTCCCGCTCATCAGTGCACCTCCCGGTCGTCGTGCCGATCGAATCCCGCCGAGCCGGGCGCGCCGCGGAGCAGGCTGGGCGGCGCGCCCAGCCTAAACGCCGAGACGACGGTTCGCGACGACGTCTTTACGTCTCGCTCTACTGACGCCTACGGGAGTGGCTCGGAGGTTCGAGTGCTCCCGGGGCGGCGAGTGCGGTACGCCGGGCTTACGTGTCGACGTCGGGATCGAGCTCGTCCGCGCGCTGCGATCTCGCTTCGGCTGCCTCGCGCTCACGGCGTGCCCGGTCGGCCTGCTCCTGCGCCTCCGTCTCCCGCTGCTTGGCCTCCTCCGCCTGCTCCTCTGCGCCACGCCGAAGCTCGTGGGCCTCTCCGCGACGTTCCTCGAGCTTCCGGTCGCGGGCGCGGCGGCCGCCGACCAGCAGGACGGCGAGCACGACGATCGCGGCAATCACGATCAGCACGATGATCCAGGTGTCCATGGCGCTACACCTTCCCCGCTCGCCCAGCGGCAAACGCGAAGGTTAGCCGCGGGAGCCGAAATCGGCGGTCACGATCGTGACCGGCCGACCACCGTACTCGCCGGGAGCGTGCCCGAAGAAGACGGCGCCGATCCCCACCTCGCGCCAGTCGCGCGACAGGATGTTCTGGCGGTGCGGCGGGCTCGCCATCCACTCGCGGACTGCGAACGTGGCGTCGTACGTGTCGCTGCCCCAGAGCAGGTTCTCGCCGACGGTCCAGGAGCTGAAGCCCCGGGAGGGATAGAAGCGCTCGATCCGGCGCCAGAACGGTGTACCTGTGAGCGAGTCGTGCTCGAAGTACCCGCGGCGGCCCATGTCTTTCGAGTGGAAGAGGGCGGCCGTGCGGAGGCGCCGGCTCATCCGGAGCGGCCGAAGCCCGTGAGACCTCCGCACGCCGTTCATCCGCGCGACGACCGAGCCCTCGAGCGCGGCAAACGCCGCTCGGGTTCCGCTTCGCTGCGGCGCAGCGACCGCGGCGGTGCCCTTCAGCTGGACATGGACGAGCGTGCGGACTCCCTCGGAGACGGCGGCCTCGCCTCGTCCGACCGCGAGGGCAGACGCGAGCGCAATAACGGCGGCCACCAGTGCCAGACCCCTCCGCATGCCCTCGACATCGGCCCGGGCTCGCGAGAGGGCGTCACTCCCGCGAGGGATCTTTCCGACTTCTAAACGGGCGCAGCCTCGCGCGAACCGCGTTCGCGCCGGCCGCGGAGCCAGGCCAGGAGCAAAACCTGGATCGTCCCTGCGACCGGAATGGCAGCGAGAGCTCCGAGGATGCCCGCGATCTTCGCGCCGATCAGCACGGAGATCAGGATCGCAAGCGGCGAGAGCTGCACCGTCCGGCTATAGACGAGCGGCTGGAGGAGGTGGTTTTCGATCTGCTGGTAGACGATCATGAAGGCGAGCACGATGATCCCCGCCGGGATCGAGGTCAGGAACGCGACTGACGTAAGGATGATGGCGGCGAGGGTCGCGCCCGCGAGCGGGATCAGGTCGAGGATCGCGACCAGCAGGCCGAGCGCCACGGCGTACGGCACATCGAGGATCAGCAGGACGATCGTCGAGCTGACTCCCGCGATCGCGCTGATCAGCAGGTTCCCGGTGACGTAACCGCCGACCGTGCGGTAGATGTCGCGGCCGATCCCGCGCCATTTCTCCTGTGAGCTCTCCGGCAGGAGCGCGTAGAAGCGCTCCATCCAGCGCGGCCCCTCCAGGAGCATGAAGAACGTCATGAACGCGATCGTGACGACGGCGACGATGAACGTGATCACGCTCTGGGTGATCGCGAGCGCAGTGTCGGAGAAGCCGAGGACACTCGAAGCGTTGCCGCCCTGGACGGCGTCGCGCACCCGCTCGTCGATCTCGTAGCGTTCGACGAGCTCGCCGAGCGGCCCCCGCCCTTCCGAGACGTCGTTGACGTATTCCGGCAGCTCGTCCGCGAATCCCGTCGCCTCGTCGACGAGCGTCGGGATGAAGAGCCAGCCGGCTGCGACCATCACGCCGAGCGCGAGCAGCGAGGTGACCGCGGTCGCGATGCCGCGGCGCAAACCGCGCCGCTCGAACGCCTCCACAGCCGGGTTCAGCGCCAGCGCCAAGAAGATCGCGACGATGATCCACGTGAGCACCTGGCGCGAGATCCAGGTGACGTAGAGCAGGAGGAGAAAGCCGAAGGTGATCCCGAGCACGGCGAGGATCGTGGTCGGGCGAATGCGAACGATCCGCTCTTCGGCTGGCATCGGCCAAGGATCGCGGGACGGTCGGACGTTTCGGTCGGTCCCGGCATGGTGAAATGCAGCGGCATGAGCCTTCGAGGAACTCCGATCGAGCAGGAGGCCGAACTGCCAGACGGCCGGGTCCTTCTCGTCCGGGTCGGTGTACTGGACGACTCCTATGTGCCCCGGCGCGACATCGACACGGTCGCGATCGAGCTCGTCGAGGACGGCCAGGTGGCCGCGTCGGTGAATACGGTGCTCGGCCCCGAACACGAGAGCGAGGCGCGCGCGCTCGTCCGGCAGGTCGCGGATAGGCTCGCGTCCGGCGACCTCGAGCCAACGGCGGGAGCGCTCGAGCCCCTGGCGGACACCATCCAATGAGGCAGGCGATCCTCCACACGAGCGAAGGGGCGATCGAGCTCGAGCTCTATCCGAACGAAGCTCCGAAGACGGTCGAGAACTTCAGGAAGCTCGCCCGCGACGGCTTCTACGAGGGCGTGATCTTCCACCGGGTGATTCCCGACTTCATGATCCAGGGCGGCGACCCGACGGGAACCGGGACGGGCGGCCCGGGGTACGAGTTCGAGGACGAGTTCAACGAGCACCGCGTCGTCCGCGGCGCGCTGGCCATGGCGAACGCCGGGCCGAACACGAACGGCAGCCAGTTCTTCATCCTCACCGCCGAGGCGGCCCCCTGGCTGGACGGCAAGCACACGGTTTTCGGGCGGGTGACCGCCGGGACCGAAGCGGTCGACAGCATCGAGGCCGCGCCGACCGGCGAGCGCGACCGCCCGGTCGAGGACTGCCGCATCGAGCGGGTCGAGCTCGACCCGCGCGCTGACACCTGAGGACTCGGGCGCTCGGGTAGACTCGCCCCTCGTGTCCGGCTCGGCGCCGGGCCATCCGGGAGCGACGAGGGAGGACGAGCATGTCCACGGTCGAGCAGCAGCCTCAGGCGAGCGCCAACGGGGCGCGCGGGAAGACGATCGCCGTCACCAACAAGGCCACGGGCGAGGTCATCGGCCACGTCCCGGACCTCGACCCGGAGCACATCCGCGACCTCGTTGCCCGGGCGCGGGCCGCGCAGCCGGCGTGGGACGCGCTCGGCTTCGACGGGCGCCGCGCCGTCCTGCTCGACCTCCGCAAGTGGCTCGTCGACAACCTGGACCGCGTGTGCCAGACCATCGTCGAGGAGAACGGCAAGTCGTGGGAGGACGCCCAGCTCGGGATCTTCTACACCGCCGACGCGCTCACCTTCTGGGGCAAGCGCGCCAAGAAGTACCTCGCCGATCAGACGTTCCGCCCGCACTCGGCGTTCCTGCTCGGCTCGAAGGCGATCCTCCGCTACCGCCCGTACGGCGTGGTCGGCGTCATCGGGCCGTGGAACTACCCACTGATCAACAACT